>JBDTLT010000280.1:0-6726 GCA_039934635.1 Acidimicrobiales bacterium | reverse complement strand
GCGGTGTGCAGATTGGAGCGGCCCGAGTCGAAGCCGGCGTTGGGCCACAGCGCGTCGAGTACGGCTTCGCGGTGCACGAGCTTGCCCGAGTTGAGCGCGAGGAACCGTACGAGCGAGCGCACGCGGGGGCGCAGCGACTTGAGATCGATGACGTCGTCGCCGGCGAAGAGTTGGAATGAGCCGAAAAGTTGCACCCGGTGCGCAGATGCGGCGGGAGAAGACGGCGCGGCCGTGATGACGGTTACGCGATCGTCGCCGCGAACGAAGCCCGACGAAGCCAAACCACAGTTACGCAAGAGAGCGACACCACGATCGGAGCCTTCGATGAGATCGATGGCGCAAATCGCCAAGGCGCGCGGGCCGAGGACTTGCAAGGTACGCGCCCGCCGCTCGGCGGTGGTGGCGCACTTGGTCGCTTCGGTGCGACCCGCGTGGGCCAGACCGATTGCCAGCAGCGATTGCGCCCACGCGACGAGCACCGGCGCGTTGAGCCTCTGAAAACGCTCGATGACGTCGGCGATGATCATCTCGAACATCGGGTTGCCGCATTTCACGGCGCGCCACGCATTGAAGAACTGGGCGAGTGCGCCGCCCCATTCGTCACCATCGCTGTCACACATTGTCCAGACGGGCTCGTCGCCGTCGAGCACACCGGCGCGATCGGTGAGCGCCAGCGCCGCGCGAGCGAGGCGAGCCAGCCATGCAACCTCGACTCGCTCGGCCACCTCCTCGGCGAGGTCGATCTGGTAGGCCTCGGCGTTGCCTTCGCCGAGGACGAGCGCGATCGCGTAGGCGAGTTGTGCACCGGCAAGCAGCGCGGACCCGGCGTCGGGATCAGATGCGGCCGCGGCGAGTTGTCGGGTGGCTTGCGCGACGTCACCGCCAAGTAGCGACGCGATGCCGGCACCCAGTGCTTCGCCTGGTTCGGTCAGTGCGCCGTTGTCGAACGCGCGAGCCGGGTCGCGCTGCGTCGCCGCGCGTAGACGACCGTGCCAATCGTCGGATTGGACCGCGCGCGGCTCGAGCCACGTCGCGAGGATTGTGCGTTCACGCCGGCAGGCGTCGACGAGGTCGGGCGCATCGACGACGCGCTCGAGTGCACGGTAGGAGTCGTATCCGTCGGCGAGCTTCCCTGCGGATACTTTGGCGCGCGCCCGGCACAGCAAGAGCCAAGGATCGCTGGCGACCAGCGCGGCGGGCAGGGTGTCGAGCCACGCCCACGACGCACCGACCGAGGGCGCGCCCGCGCCGACGATGCGAGCGACGGACTCCCATGCTTCGGCCCGCCCGAAACAGCGCAGCGCTTCGGCGGTCCAGCCGTGCGATTCGAGCAGCTCACCTGCGCGCACGAGATGGCGGCGGCCGGCACGATCGTCGCGATCGAGCAACCGCGCTTCGAGGTGCGAGCGCAGAACTTCGTGGTAGTGGCACGCGTAGCCAGTGTCGTCGAGCGGCGTCGTGAGCAAGTCGAGCGATTCGAGCTCGCGCAACAACGCGTCGGAGTCGCTTCGTTCGAGCAATTCATCGGAGAGCTGAGGCGTGACGACGCCGAGCACACTGGTGCTGATCAAGAACTCGCGAAGTTCTGGCCGCAACGTGTCGAGAATGTTGCGAGTGAGATAGTCGCGCATCGGCCAGGTCCGGGTGCTCAACACGTCGACCAGCCGGCGTTGCTCAATGGGCGTCTTGCCGCGGGCGGCGAGTTGATAGAGCCGCAGACCAGCGGGCCAGCCGCGCACCCTTCTCGTCAACCGCGCCAATTCTTCGGGAGGGATACGGAGACCGTAGAGCTCACGGAACAACGCTTCGGTTTCCCACGTGCGGAACCGAAGGTCATCGCTCGTGATGTGGAAGACATCGCCGTCGAGGAGGAGTCGACTCACGTCGACGTCTGGCTGCGATCGTGTCGCAACCGCAACGCTGAACGACGCGGGGAGATGGACCACCAATTCGCTGAATGCGGCCTCGGCAGGAGTGCCGCGCAGCGTGTGCAGATCGTCGACGAGCAGTGCCGCGCGTGTGGGCGCGTACTCTTCGATGGCCAACGCCATCTCGACCGGATCGTCCCAATTCGTGGGGAATCCGGGCAGGCAAGGCGCGAGCGCGGTGGCGAGACATTCCAGGAATCGTGAGGGTGAGGCGTCGGAGACATCGGCCCGATACCACGCGACCGGATCAGCCGAGCGAGCGACGAACTGTGCGAGCGCGGTCGTCTTGCCGCACCCTGCGGCCGCGACGACGAGCGTCAGCCGGTGGGCCCAGATCTCATCGAAGAGAACGTTGATGCGGGCCCGGGGGAGTGTGCGTGCGTGCGGCACTCGCACTCGAGGCGCGAGCGGGTTGGCAGTACGGGACACTGTCGCGTCGTTGCCATCCGAAGGCACATCTGACATCGATCACCAGGGGGTCTCGCTTGTCGCGGCCATGGCCCGCGCGGCATCGGAGCGTAGCGCGACCCGCTCGTGGGTGCTCGGGAGAGTTGCCGGTGGCGAATCGGCCCTGTTGAAACGATGACCACCATCACCGGCCGGCGACGAAGTAGCTTGTCGTCGTGAAGAATTCCGGAAATTGTGCTGGTCCTCGACGAGTCCGTCGTCTTTCGTTCGTTTGCCTGGTGGCTGCATCGGCGCTGGTCGTCAGTGCCTGCGGCGGTGACGATGCGACTTCGGGGGTGACCCTGCCCCCGTTGGGCTCGACGCCGACGACGACACGAGCGGCAACCGCGACGACCGTGTCGGGGGGCGCGACCACGACGCCGGCGACGACGGCAAAGGCGCGGGCGTGCGACTCGAAACCGGGCGTCAAATGCATCAACATGCGGTCGATCTCCATCTCGGGTCAATCGATCGTGATCGAGTGGGACGCGCTGAACTTCACGCCGTCGCTACAGAGCTTTCACGCACACTTCTTCTGGGACACGATCACGCCCAAGCAAGCGGGTACCAACGCGGCAAAGTTCGGCGCCACCGTAGGTACATGGGAGCTGACCGACAAGCAGCCGTTCCGCAGCGAGGGCGAGCTAAAGGTGGCCAACCGTCCGCCCGCGGCCAAGCAGGTTTGTGTCACCGTTGCCGATGCCGGTCACGCGCTCGTCGACCCCGAGGTCTTCGACTGCATCGCGTTGCCCGCCGCCTGACGCCGGCAAGAGATCACTCGAGGACGAGAACAGGCCCCTCGATCGAGACGTCAGCCCGCGTGCCGATCTTCGGCATCGTGTCCGGTGGCGAACGAGCGACGATGACGGTGCCGTCGTCGAGCCGAAGCCGCAGCACCGTGTCGGCGCCGAAGAACCTCGCCTCGACGACGGTTGCTCGATCGCCGGGGACCCGGACCGACACCTGCTCGGGACGGCAGGTGATCCGCGCGCTCGACGTCGGCTGGCCGACGACGGCGTGGCGACCCAGGGCTGTGTGCGCTACTCCGCCGTGTAGCTCTCCCGGGATGATATTGACATCACCGACGAACTCTGCAACCGCCATGGATACGGGGAATCGATAAATCTCGGTCGGTGTGCCCGCCTGCGCGATGTTCCCGTCGAGCATCACGGCGACGCGATCGGAGATCGACAAAGCCTCCTGCTGGTCGTGCGTTACCAGCAGTGCGGTCACACGGTTTTCGCGGAGCACGGAGGCGATCTCCTCGCGAACCTTCCCTCGTAACGCGGCATCGAGCGAAGAGAACGGCTCGTCGAGCAACACGAGCTTTGGTTCCGCGGCGAGCGCCCGGGCCAGTGCAACCCGTTGCTGTTGTCCTCCAGAGAGCTCGTGCGGCCGTGCGGATTCGCGACCAGCGAGGCCGAGGCGGTCGAGCCACTTGCTCACCGTCGCTCGCCGAGTGGGATCGCGTCGTAGACCGAAGCCGATGTTGTCCGCCACCGACAGGTGGGGGAACAACGCGCCCTCCTGCGGGACGATCCCGACGTGGCGACGCTCTGGAGGGACGGCTCGGCCCGCCCCGTCGAGCACCGTCCCGTCGAGAACCACTTTTCCCGCGTCGAGCGCGAGGAAACCGGCGATGATGCGGAGCAGCGTGGTCTTGCCGCAGCCGGAAGGTCCGAGAACGGCAGTGATCGTCCCTTCGGACACGACCAAATCGACGCCCCGCAACACATGACGGGTGGCGTAAGACTTGTGCAGTCCGCTGACGAGCAAACCCGAGTCGTCTCGTCCGTCAGTCGTTGGGGAACTCTCCAAGCCGTCCACTCCACCATCCAAGCACTGCGGTGGGTACCGCGGCGAACACGACGAGCGCCGCGGCGAAGGGCGCGGCGCCGCCGTAGTCGCTGACCCCGCTTCTTTGCCAGAGTCGGGTCGCGAGGGTTTCGGTGCCGGTGGGGTGCAGCAACAACGTTGCCGGGAGCTCCTTCATCGTCGCCAGGAATACCATCGCGGCGCCCGCCGCGAGCCCGGGCGCCGCGAGTCGTGCCGTAACTGTCAGCAGCGCGACGACATGTCTTCGGCCGAGGGATCGGGCCACGTCTTCGAAAACCGGCGGGCTCTGTTCGATCGCGGCTCGTACCGACGCGACCGATAGCGGCAAGAACAGCACCGCGTAGGTGAGTACGAGCAAGGGCGTCTCTTGGTAGACAGGCCGGAGGAGACGAACGCCGGTGTACACCATCGAGATCGCGATCACGATCCCTGGCAGCGCGTGCGCGAAATACGTCACTCGCTCGATGACCACCGATGAACGCGTGCGGAAACGGGCGGCCAGGACGCCGACGGGCGCGGCCATCACCGTCGTCACGATGGCGGCCATCAGCGATAACCGCAATGACGTGCCTAGTGCACTCAGCAACGCCGACCAATCGATGCCGCGATCCACGCCACGCGTGAGCAACCGCAAGAGACTTCCGACAGGAAAGATGATCGAGGCTCCGACGAGTGCGGCGATAGCTCCGAGCACAACCGATCGCGCTCGGCCAAGTGCGAGCAGGGGAGCCGGGCGAGCCGATCCACCGCCTACTCGGACGGTCTGTGCCGCGCCCCGGGCGCGAACTTCGAACATGACGACCAGCGACGCGCACGCGACGAGTACCAACGACAAGATCGCGGCGCGGGCCGGATTGAAGCCGGCGTTGTAGGCGCCGAAGATCACCCAGGTGAAGACTTCGTATCGCATCGTGCCGACAGCCCCGAAGTCCGACAGCACGTACAGCGCGACCAACAGACCGCCGGCGGCGATCGCCGGCCGAAGCTGCGGCAACGTGACTCGCCACACCACTGCGAGCGACGAATGACCGAGAGAACGGGCGACCTCTTCCTGTGCAGGATCGAGACGGCTAACCGCGGCGAGCACCGGAAGGTAGACGTAGGGGTACGAACAGAGCGTCAGGACGATCGTGGCGCCGTGAAAGCCGGCCAACGATGGACGCGCCGCTATCCACGTGTAGGCGGCGACATAGGTCGGGATCGACAACGGAAGAGCCAACACCACTTGCCATACGCGCCGGAAGGGTACATCGGTGCGGGCGACGACGATTGCCGCCGCAACACCGATGACGACGCACAGCGCCGTCACGACGAGCATCAACGTGAGGCTGCGCACGACGAGGTCGAATGTACGCCGCTGCCAGATTTCACTTTGAACCTCGTCGAGACCACGCGAACGCGCGCGATCGAACACGTACACCAAGGGTCCGAGCGCGACGAGCGCCCCCACCAGCGCGGTGAGCACAAGCCAGAGAGGTGCGCGGGCCTGCTTGGATCGCCCGAATCGAAACCGGGTGCGAATCGCTGTCGGCAGCGCCACGAATCCGAGGACTACTTCGTCAGTAGCCCGACGGATGCGAGGAGATTCTGCGTCTTTTCCAGGCTGTCGAGGTCGGACAGATCGATCGCGGGAGGCTTCAACGAGTCCAACTTGGGCACGTCGACCGACGCGGAAACCGATGCGATGAGCGGATATTCGTAGGTCTTCTCTGCGAAATACTTCTGCGCCTTTTCGCCGAGCAGGTAGTCGACCAGCGCAAGCGCAGCGGGCTTGTTCTTGCTCGAGGTCAACACGCCTACTCCCGCAACGTTCACCAACCCACCGACATCGCCACCCGTGAGGTAGTGATTCTTGACGACGACCTTGGCCGCGCCTTCGGCTGCGATCTTCTCATAGATGTAGTAGTGATTGATCAAGCCCAGAGAAATCTCGCCGCCGTTGACTGCGTCGCGCACTGCGCCGTTGCTGTTGTAGGGCTTCGGGTCATTGGCTTTGAACTTGTCGAGCCATGTCTTCGCGGCGGTCTCGCCTCGCAAGACACGCAGAGCGGTGACGAATGACTGCCACGAGGCGTTTGTCGGCGCGAATCCAATCTTGCCCTTCCATTTGGGGTCGCCGACCTCATCGATCGTCGCCGGCGGCGTGGGCACGAGGTTCGGGTTGTAGACGATCACCCGAACGCGTCCGCTGACACCGACCCAGGTGGCACCTTTCGCGGCATATGCCGCCGGAACGCGCCCGATCGTCGTCTCGGGCAGTTTGTCGAGCAGGCCCGCCCGGCTCACCGCGCCGAGCGCTCCGGCGTCCTGCGAGAAGAAGACGTCGGCCGGGGATGCCTTGCCTTCGGTGAGCAACTGGGCGCCGAGGGTGCCGCTGTCGCCCGCACGAAACCCGACAGTGATCCCCGTATCGGCCGTGAACTGATCGAGGATCGGCTTGACCAGGGCCTCGTTGCGCCCGCTGTACACCGTGATGGACCCCGACGGTTTTGCCGTGGTGGCCGGTGTCGTCGCC
>JBDTLT010000279.1:0-6783 GCA_039934635.1 Acidimicrobiales bacterium | reverse complement strand
GACAGCTCCCGGGCAAGAAGGTCTATCCGTGGATCGCCAAGACGCGGCACTCGACACCGGGTGTCGGCCTCATCTCGCCGCCGCCGCATCACGACATCTATTCGATCGAAGACCTCAAGCAATTGATCCACGATCTCAAGAACTCCAACCCGCTTGCTCGCGTGCACGTGAAGTTGGTCGCCGAGGTCGGGGTCGGCACCGTCGCCGCAGGTGTGTCCAAGGCGCACGCCGATGTCGTGTTGATCTCAGGGCATGATGGCGGCACAGGTGCGTCACCATTGACGTCGATCAAGCACGCGGGTGTCCCGTGGGAGCTCGGTCTCGCCGAGACGCAACAGACGCTGCTGATGAACGGTCTGCGCGACCGCATCGTCGTACAGGTCGACGGGCAGTTGAAGACCGGCCGCGACGTGGTCATCGCGGCACTGTTGGGCGCGGAGGAGTTTGGTTTCGCCACCGCACCGCTCGTCGTGTCGGGCTGCGTGATGATGCGCGTCTGCCATCTCGACACATGTCCGGTCGGCGTCGCCACGCAAAATCCCGAACTGCGCAAGCGCTTCAGCGGCAAGCCCGAGTTCGTGGTGAACTTCATGGAGTACATCGCACAAGAGGTTCGCGAATACCTGGCGGCGTTGGGCTTCCGTTCGATTCAAGAAGCCATCGGCCACGCCGAGTTGATCGACGTCGACAAGGCCATCGATCACTGGAAGGCGTCGGGTCTCGACCTCACTCCGATCCTGCACGTGCCGCAATCGCAATGGGAGCAATCGCCGTATCAGACCATCGCGCAGGATCACGGGCTCGAACGTGCACTCGACAACACGTTGATCACGCTGGCGCGCACCGCTCTCGACAACGGAACGCCGGTCACGATCGACCTGCCGATCCGCAACGTAAACCGCACCACCGGCACCATGCTCGGCAGTGCGCTGACGCGCAAGTGGGGTGGCGCCGGCCTGCCCGACGACACGATCCAGATCAACTTCACCGGGTCAGCCGGGCAGAGCTTCGGTGCGTTCGTCCCCAAGGGCGTCACGATGCGACTCGTCGGCGATGCCAACGACTACTTGGGCAAGGGTTTGTCCGGCGGTCGCTTGATCTTGCGCCAGCCGTACGACGCCCGCTTCGTAGCCGAGGACAACATCATCGCCGGCAACGTGATCCTCTACGGTGCAACGAGCGGTGAGTGCTTCATCCGCGGTGTCGTCGGTGAGCGCTTCTGCGTGCGCAACTCAGGGGCGACCGCGGTCGTCGAAGGCGTCGGCGATCATGGCTGCGAGTACATGACCGGCGGGCACGCGGTGATCCTCGGTCCGACGGGTCGCAACTTTGCCGCCGGCATGTCCGGTGGAGTGGCCTACGTCCACGACCCCGATCGCACGTTCCGCACCAAGGTCAACTACGAGATGGTCGATCTCGACCGGCCCGACGCGGACGACCTCGACTGGCTGCGCGAATGCATCCATCGTCATACGCAAGAGACGGGCTCGGCCGTCGGCAATCGCATCCTCGCGCTGTGGGACCAAGAGAGGGATCTGTTCGTGAAGGTCATGCCCCAGGACTACAAGCGCGTGCTCGCTGCGCAGATCCAAGCGCGCGAGACAGGACAAGACGAACAAGAAGCGATCATGGCGGCCGCCCATGGGTGACGTGAAGGGTTTCATGACGCACAAGCGTCAGACGCCGACACGGCGGCCGGTGCCAATTCGCCTGCTCGACTGGCACGAGGTCTACGAGCCGTTCGCGGCCGACAACGTGCGCGTACAGGCGTCGCGTTGCATGGACTGCGGCATTCCGTTCTGCAACAACGGCTGCCCGCTCGGCAACATCATTCCCGACTTCAACGATCTCGTATATCGCGATCGCTGGGAAGACGCGTTCCACCGCCTGCACGCGACGAATAACTTCCCCGAGTTCACGGGCCGGCTGTGCCCGGCACCGTGTGAAGCGGCGTGTGTGCTCGGCATCAACAGCGACCCGGTCACCATCAAGCAGGTCGAACTCGAGATCGTCGAGCGCGCCTGGAACGAGGGTTGGATCAAGCCGGTGCTCGCCAAAGAGTCCACCGGCAAGCGCATCGCAGTGGTCGGTTCGGGCCCGGCTGGTCTCGCGGCCGCGCAGCAGTTGACACGCGCCGGGCACGCGGTCGTCGTCTTCGAGCGGGCCGATCGCATCGGCGGGTTGCTGCGCTACGGCATTCCCGAGTTCAAGATGGAGAAGAAGTATCTCGATCGCCGACTCGAGCAGATGCGACTCGAAGGCACCGAGTTCCGCGCCAACACGAACGTCGGGGTCGATATCACCGGCGACGAGTTGCAGCGCGACTTCGATGCCGTCGTGCTCGCCGGAGGCGCTACGCAGTGGCGCGATCTTCCGGTGCCGGGGCGCGAGAGCAAGGGCGTCTACCAGGCCATGGAATACCTGCCGCCGTCCAACCGCGTGCAACAAGGCGATCTCGCCGTTTCGCCCGTCAACGCCGAGGGCAAGCGCGTGGTCATCATCGGCGGGGGCGACACTGGCGCCGATTGTCTCGGCACTGCGCACCGACAGGGCGCCGCCGAGATCCACCAGTTCGAGATCTTGCCGCGGCCGCCCGAGGCGCGGGTGGCATCGATGCCGTGGCCGACGTATCCGATGATCTACCGGGTGTCGTCTGCTCACGAAGAGGGCGGTGAGCGCGTGTTCTCCGTCAACACCGAATGCTTCCTCGCCGATGACGACGGCAACCTTCGTGGGCTTCGCTATCACGAGGTCGAGATGGTCGACGGCCGCTTCGAGAAGATCGAAGGCAGCGACGTCGAGTTGCCGTGCGAGCTCGTGTTCCTGGCGATGGGCTTCGTCGGCCCCGAACCGCACGCGCTCTTCGACCAGCTCGGCATCGAACTCAACCCGCGCGGCGCCGTTGCTCGCGACGCGAACTGGCGGACCAACGTCGACAACGTGTTCGTGTGCGGCGACATGGGTCGGGGACAGTCACTGATCGTGTGGGCCATCGCCGAAGGCCGGTCGTGCGCATCGGCGGTCGATCAAGTCCTCATGGGCTCGACGCTGCTGCATTCACCGATCACGCCGACCACGATGCAGCTGCTCTGATTGTGCGGCTCCGCCGCAACGGGCTGGCGGCCCTCCCGGTTCTGGCAGCCAGAAGCGCCGAAATTCTGCTAGTACCGCGTCGTGGCGAACTATCTGACGATCCCCGAGGTGACCGACGCCGAGGATCTGATCTCATACAGCGCCGGTTCGAGCGATCACGAGTTCACAATCGTCATCAACGTCGGCGCAACGGCGGTTTGGTTGTTCCAAGCGTCGGCCAACGGCACCCTCATCCCGCTTGTCGTCCTCGCCACCGACGGCCCGACACTCGCTCTCGACGAAGTCGTCGTGAGCTCGGCGCAGTCGGGCGGCGACGCCTACATGACGTTCACGCTCGACGCCAAAGACGTCCGGTTCTTCTGACCGACAACGGCCCACCGCCGCCGCGACAACATGTCGGCCGCACGTTGACCCCGCGACGAAGCCGCCGATCCGTTGCGGCGGAGCCGCACAACTAGTAGCTGCCGTCGTCGATCACGGTCGCGAGGCCCGCGGTGACGAGACGGTGCACCGCTTCACAGATGGCGAACGAGGTCATTCTCGTGACGCCGAGCAGTTCTCGCAGCGGGCGCTGCCCGTCGAGCGCGACGACGACGGGCCAGTCGCTGGCGGCGACACAAATCATTGCGTTGCCCTCGGGCGCGTGGTCGTTCAGCTGCGCGATCACCGACGTGTGCGGCACCAGATCGCTGATGGTCTGCCACGCCTCGCGCCGCGTGGCGACGTCGCCGCGTAACACGCTGATGGGATAGGCATATCCCGGGCCCATGGTGTGGCGCGCGCCAGGCACGAAGCGAAATCGTTCGTCGATGAGATCCGACAGCTCGTGCGCGGTCGCCACGATGTGCTCGTGCACTGCGTCACGAAGGTCGCCCACTTGCGCACCCGACTCCGCGACGAGCGCGCTTCCTAGCTCGACGTCCTTCGCTTTGGTCGCGCCATCCCAATCGTCCTCGGAGATCAGCGATCGATCGAGCAGCACTTCGCGCAGCGAACAGCCGGGATCATTGGTCGCGAACGACACCTCGCCGTCGACCACAGTGATGGCCGCGGGCCGGGATCCTGCGATGTACAGCGTGCCGGTTTGACGACTGCAGGCGAGCAGATCCAGCACCTCGAATAGGGCCAGGTCAGCCAAGGTTCCTTCGAGCGCTGCCCGTTCGGCCGTGGGTCGGACCTCGGTGGTCATGGTCTCCCATCGGCACGCTTCAGGGCCGAGTGAAGGCCTGTGTGCGGTTTTCGCGCTCGGCAAATAACTCAAGATCAGCCGGTTTATGTCGATGTCTCAAACAGTTCCTTGCGGAGAACCATCACCATGTTCCGGAATTTCAACGTACGTACGAAGCTGATGCTCGTGCTCTCCGTCCCCCTCATTGCGATGGCGGGATTTGCGGGCATCGGCGCCGGCGAACGTCTAGCCGACGCCGATCGGGCAGGAAACGTCACCGCCTTGGCGCGCGTCGTTAGGGGCCAGGTCGACTTGTCGCACCAGCTCGAAACCGAGCGTCTGTGGACCGGCATCTCCCAGACCACCGAAGGCGCCCTCGGGCGGGCACAGCTGGCGGAGCAGCGCACTCGGACCGACGCTGCGCTGGCGCAGTACCGCGCCAATCCGGGGCCGACCTCGATGACGACCACGATGTCCGCCACCAACGATCGGCTCGCCGATCTGGCCTCGGTGCGTACCGACGTCGACGCCGAGCGCGTTGCTCCCGATCTCGCCAGCGATCGCTACGACCGCATGATCTCCGCGCTGAGCGGTTTGACCAAGGCCATCGGTCCCGCCGGCAACGACGTCGACTTCGTCCGCCAGATCGAGGTCGTGACCGCGCTCGGCAAGCTCAAGTCGGACCTCAACTCGTTGAACCTCGGCGTCAGTCGCGCCATCATCGGCGACACCCCGACGCCGTCGGAACGCACCGCGGTGCAGTTTCTCGACGCGCAGTTCACGACCTCGGAAGAGCTCTTCGATCAGATCGCCTCGGTGGAGCTGCGCGACCAATACGCCGATCTGCGCACCACTCCTGATGTCCGCGAGAACTCCCAATACCTCCGTGACTACCGGCAGTTGATCTCGGTATCGATCGAACCCGCTGCCCTGGTGAACAGCGCAGTGTTGCGCCTCGAGGCTCTGCACAAGATGGAACAGGGGATCACGACCTCGATCCTCGACTCCGCCACCAAGGACGAATCGACGGCGAACCGCCAGGCCCAGACTTACGCGGTCGTGGCGGCCTCCGCAGTCATCGTTGCGATTGCCCTCGCCATGCTGCTCGCCCGATCGGTCGTCGGTCCGCTGCGCCGCCTGACCCGGTCGGCCTACGAACTCTCCGAAGAGCGGTTGCCGCAACTCGTCGATCAGCTGACCAAGCCCGACAGCGACGCCGCGCAATTCACGCTCGAACCGATCGAGGTGCGATCGCGCGACGAGATCGGACAGCTGGCTCGAGCCTTCAACAACTTGCAGGAAGTGACGTCGAACGTCGCCGGGCAGCAGTCGCAATTGTTGCGCAAAGGTATCGGCGACATCTTCGTGAACCTGGCGCGTCGCAATCAGTCGCTGCTCGATCGCCAGATCGAATTCATCGATCAGCTCGAAGCCAACGAAGACGACCCCGACCAGTTGGAGAACCTCTTCAAGCTCGACCACCTCGCGACCCGGATGCGGCGCAACGCAGAGTCGCTGCTCGTGCTCGCGGGCGCCGAGCCGCCGCGGCGCCGCGGCCGACCGGTCGACATGGCCGATGTCGTGCGCGTCGCGATCGGCGAAGTCGAGCACTTCTCTCGCATCACATTGCTCGCTCTGGACGAAGCCACCGTCGCCGGCAACGTCGCCGTCGACCTCGCGCACTTGTTGTCGGAACTCATGGAGAACGCCACACAGTTCTCGCCGCCCGACACGAGCGTCGAGATCGTGGGCCACCTCACTCGTGAGGGCACCTACGTGCTGTCCGTCTCCGATCAGGGCATCGGTATGTCGGCCGAGCAGATGAACGACGCCAACCGCGTGATGGCGAGCCCGCCGGTGTTGGGCCTAGCGCTGTCGCGCTCGCTCGGTTTCACCGTCATCGGGCGACTTGCGCAACGCTTCGGGATCCAAGTGCGAATGATGTCGTCGCCCGCCGGTGGCGCATCTGCGCTCGTCACCGTGCCGGCAACATTGGTGCAGCCCTCCGAATCCGGTGGTCTGCGCACCGACGCGCTCGCCGCGACACAGTGGGGCGACGACACGACTACTGCGGTCACGACGCCCAGTTGGAACATGCCCGCACCGACGATCGACCTGTCGCCGGCCGGCACCGCGTCGGGCGCGCCCACCAACCTCACCACCCCGGCATCGCCCAACGATGTGTTGCCGCGCTACGCACCGATGGCTCAGCCGTCGCCGCCGGCGGCCGCTCCTCCTGCGGCGTTGCAACCACCGGCAGCCGCGCCACCGGTCGCGCCGTTTGCACCGCTCGCACCGTCGCCGACCGCACAACCGGCGCCCGCCGCGCAGGTGACCCCGCCGGCACCCGCACCGGTGGCCCAACCCGCGGCACCACCACCCGCCGCGGCACCGCCCGCAGCGCCCGCCCCACCGGCGGCCCGGCCACCGCTGCCGTCCACGGCACCGCTGCCCACCCGCGGCCGCGCCGACGAACCCATGGGCGCTCCCGCGATGCCGCTGCGCGAAGCGGGGCTCGTACC
>JBDTLT010000278.1:0-6792 GCA_039934635.1 Acidimicrobiales bacterium | reverse complement strand
GCATGCCGAGCTCTGAGTTGTTCGACCGCCAACCCGTCGACTATCGCGATTCGGTGCTCCCGCCGCAGGTTCGGGCCAGGGTGGCAGTGGAGGAAGCATCCACCATGGGCTGGCACCGCTACGTCGGCACCGACGGCACCGTGATCGGCATGCACACCTTCGGGGCCTCCGCTCCACTACACGCACTCCAAACCAAGTTCGGGTTCACACCCGACAAGGTCACCGACGCCGCCCGCCATCAACTCGATCAAGCACGAAGACAGTAATGACGAACCCGATCCGCGACGCCCGTCATCTGAAGGCCTCGGGTTGGCCGGTGCGGGTCGCGTCGCTGGACCCAGCCGCACCACGAACCGGGGACGCCGGGCACCATGCGGCACGGTGGAACGTTCTCACCGGGTCTGCTCGAGGAGCGTTGTGTGGTCATCGACGCGATCTTCGGAGCGGGCTTGTCGAGGCCAGTCGAGGGCGGTGCGCTGCGATGGTCGAGGCGATGATCGAAGCCCGCTCGACGATCGACGTACCGAGCGGACGGCGCCTTCGGAGTCGTGCTCGGTTCGGCCGGCCCGGCGGAGGTCACCGTGACGTCCTCCGCAGTGGGACCATCACAGGTGCCAGCCGGTTGACCGCGACGGCCGCGACGCGGGTCGGCGCCGGGGGGCTGGTCACCCTGGCCGTGCCGTACCAAGCCTGGTCGGTCTATGCCGGTGCGATGACCGGCGTCATGGTCCGCGCTCTGCGCGGACCAGATGACTTCACTGCGCTGCTCGCCGATGGTCGGCGCAACGCCGTCGCCATCGGTCCCGGCGCCGACGCCGGCGAGTCGACGTTTGCTGCCGTACTTGCCGCACTAGCCCCGTCGCAAGAACCTCGGGCCGTCGTGCTCGACGCCGACGCCCTCACCTCCTTCGCGACCGCTCCCGCCTGCCTCTTCGAGGCCATCAGCGGACTATGTGTCCTCACGCCCCGCGAGGGCGAGTTCGACCGGCTCTTCGACAGCGCCGGCGACAAACTGACCCGAGCTCGCCGGGCGGCAACACAATCTGGTGCAGTCGTGCTGCTCAAAGGCGGCGACACCGTGATCGCACACCCGGACGGCCGCGCGGTCATCAAAGCAACGCATCCCCCGATCTGGCCACTGGCGGCGCGGGGGACGTGCTCACGGGGTTCGTCGTCGGGCTGCTGGCGCAGGGGCTCGGACCGATCGACGCGGCCTGTGCGGCTGCCTGGCTCCATGGTGCCGTTGCCTCCGCCTTCGGGCCCGGCCTGGTGGCCGAGGACCTCCCGACGGGTCTTCCCGCCGCGTTGCGATCGCTGAAAGCCCGGTCATGCGGCTCACATCACCCAATCAACCAACCAACAACAACTGAGGTAGCGCTATGAAAATCAACGTGGGAATGCTCGCAGAAGCAACTGATGGCCCATGCGGGGAGGTCGCCGACGTAGTGCTCGACCCCGTGAACTGGCATGTCACCCATCTCGTCGTGCAGCCGCATCACCAGCACGACGAGGCTCGGCTCGTCCCGATCGACGCAGTGATCTCGACCGACGCTGACCATGTCGTGTTGTCATGGTCGACCACGCAGGTGGAGGCCGCGGCTGTCGTCGAGGTGACCGACTTCTTGTCCTACGACACCTGGCCGCGGATCGAGGGAGGCTGGGATGTCGGGTCGAGCCGCGTGCTGGCGTGGCCGTACTACCCCTTCGGCGGGTTCGGAATGGGTGGGGTCGGCTTCCCGTACAACTACGGAGGGGGATACGGCGGGGGTGGACCCGCACGGGTGAGCACCGCCTATGACCGTGTACCGGACGGGACGATCGAGGTTCGTCGCGCCAGCCAGGTGCTCAGCAGCGACGGTCACAAGGTAGGACACGTCGACGGCTTCCTCATCGACGCCAACTCGAAGATCACGCACCTCGTTCTCGAGCATGGACACTTGTGGGGTCACCGCGACATCACCATCCCGATCGTCGACGTCGAACGGGCCTCTCGCGATGAAGTCGAGCTGCGCGTGACCCGCGACGCCGTCGGCGAGTACCCGTCGGTTCCCTTCCACCGACACGGACAGGCTGCGTGAGCCGAAGACTGAACCCCGGACCGGACGCGTTGACCGGCCCGGCGGGCATCGCCGTCACCTCACTTTCAGTGCTCGACGCCACGCTCGAGGAATCGACGAAGGTCCTCGAGGTCGACCTCGACCTCGGTCGAGTCCTCGTCAGCAGCGGCCTTGGCAGAAGCGT
This sequence comes from Acidimicrobiales bacterium, assembly GCA_039934635.1. Lineage (GTDB taxonomy): Bacteria > Actinomycetota > Acidimicrobiia > Acidimicrobiales > WLNW01 > DATLFA01. The sequence goes on along the minus strand of JBDTLT010000278.1, from coordinate 4,551 downwards.
CGGCGTCGTCAGCCCATTTTGGTGTTGAACCCTCCGCCAGTTGTTCGGGACATTCCACGCTGTGACCACGTCGCTCATCGCCACCGGTCGCCCGCCTCTTCGATCAAGCAATCCCGTCCATCGTCGGCCTCGCCACAGTCGCGCTCGGCGCACCGTTGGTACTCGCCGCCGACGCCTTCCACCAGCACGTGGGCCGTCGCTCCGGCCAGGCAGCCTCTCGCGATCTATGTAAGCCGCGGTCCGTAGACACCGAGATGAGCAGGGCCTACGTCTTGCCGGTCGGGTGGCCCGTCTAGATGGATCGCGCCGGGCGTAGCGGTCCTCGTTGTCCGTTGATGGCGTGGGGCAGCTACTTTCGAACCGGACCAGCTAGCCGTTGCCGCCTCCCATGCGGTCTGGGCAGACCCGCACCACCACCGGCAACATCACGATCTGGTCGAAGCACTCTGTCTCGGAATCGGGCACTCATAGACACGGCTGTACATCGTCGACGATCCCGCACCGAACGCGTTCGACACCGGACTGCTCGCGATCACGAACCGGCTTGACCACGGGCGCGTGACCTCTCTCAAGGTCGGAGTCACGAGGTGACGGCGTTGCTGCGCCCTATCGGCACGATGTCGACGCGATGCACGTAGTCGGACTGGGTTCGCAGCGAGCGATCCAGTTCGCGTACGAGGGCTTCCACTTGGTCACCGCGGAGGTCGTCGTCGATGTCGACTCTGCACAACACGCACACCTGCCGGGGCCCGATGAAGGTGACGAGGAGCTCATCGACGGCAGTGATGCCGGGGAAGTCGGCAATCGTCGCGCGGATGCGATCTTTGGCCTCGGGGGGTGCCTGTTCGCCGAGGAGGAAGTCGCGATTGCGTCGTGCGAGTTGCAGGCCGACCCCGACGAGGATCACGCCGATGATGGTTGCTGCCCAGCCTTCCGGCGTCGACGATCCCGTGCGGTGGTGCAGGGCGATCCCGACGAACGCGACGAGGTCACCGGCGATGGCGGCGGCGTCTTCGGCGAATACCGCGCGGACGGTGGGGTCCGAGGTGAGCATCAACTGGTCGAGGAAATCGCGGCTCTGCGTATGTGCTTCGCGTCGCAGTTGCAGGACTGATTGGATCAGCGACGTCGCGTCAAGCACCATCGATACTGCGAGTACAACGTAGACCGCCGTGAACGTACCGAGCGGCACGGGATGCAGGAGCTCGGCGATGCCCTCGCGGAACGAGAAGACGGCACCGCCGACGAACACCACGACTGATGCCAACAGCGCCCAGAAGTAGGCTTCGCGGCCGTAGCCGAATGGGTGCCGGTTGTCGGCGGGACGACCGCTGCGCCGTTGGGCGACGACCAGCAGCAGCTGATTGCCGACGTCGGCGCAGGCATGCGACGCTTCAGCTGTCATCGCGGTGGACGCCGTCAGCACGGCCGCGGTCACTTTGGCGATAGCTACGCCGATGTTGGCAACGAGCGCAACGACCACGGTGCGCGACGAGGAGGGTGTCATCGTGGCGATGCTCGCACGTCGGCACGCATCCTTGCGGACGGAGCGGCGTGGCGCGAGAAGCGTGGGGCGCGTCGCCGGACACGATGCTCGTGACGCTCGACATCGGTGCGCTGGAGGGGACTCGGTTGATGGCCCGGCCGATAGAAACGGGACTTCGCCGCCTCGATCAGCACGAGGTACACGCCGATCATGCCGATCATGCCGATCATGATGAAGAAGAACGCGACTGGTAGACCCGCGAAGCCGAGCAGATCCCGTACCGGTTGCGGAACCTGCGACACTCCCGTCGGCGGTCAAGGCAGCCCTTGTCGGCGCCAAGTCGGCGGATGCACGCGGGTCACGTTCGAGATCGTCAACCCGCATGGCAGTGTCCGTCGACTGTCGGATGTCAGCGGCCTCGCCGGGGCGCTCACTGTCATCGATGAGCCCGACCATCAAGAGATCCGAACTCGCGATGAGCGATCTGTGAGTGTGGGTATCTGCTCCGCAGATCGGGTTGTCGCGGTCATCTCGCCGGCCGACCGGCCGACCGGCCGCTCGGCCGCGGTATCGCGCTGGAGTTGGCCGAGCGCCACTTCGACGTGGCGTTGATCCGGTGAGGACGAAGCGATTCTGCTGGAGATCGCATTGGCGGTGCTTCACGTCGGGGGCGCGCTTGCCGTTAAAGCAGGCACCAGCGGCTCGGAGACGGTCTCCGCAGAGATTCAAGAGATCTGTGATCGGCTCGGACCGATCGAGGTCTGGGTTGGCCTCGATGCGGAGTGCTGCGGCGTTGATCGGAACATCTCTCAAGGATCCCGATGCGTTTGTCCTTTCGGTGCAGGGATCTTCGGATGGGTCTTCTGGACGCGGTCGCCTTCATGAGCGAGCGGCACTGCGGGACCGTGATTTCGGTCGAGTCGACGATGGCGTTCATTCCCTCCGCAACGCGACCGGAGCTGTGCGCTGCTGCCTTCGCGCGGCGCGGGTTGCTCACGTCGCTGCGACGCATCGGGTCGCCCGATGCCACCGGATCGGGGTGTTGGCCGCGCCGCTTTGTGATACGAGCGAGGCGATCGAACCCTAGCGATCGGTACGAGCGGGTAGCAATGGCATTCCGATGAATATCGCTTTGCGGGGTGAGATTGTCAGCCCACGCGGCTGTTGCAGGCGTCGACGCCGCCGAGGACCCCGCCGCGGAACCAGTCGATCTGTTCGAAAGCGGTGCCATGAATGTCGATCGTGGAGGATTCGTCACTGCGGGCGATCGCGGTGACCACCGCTTCGTCGAGATCGCCTGCTGAGAGTGAGATCGAGTCGGTGGGCCGGCCGGCGGGCAGCGGCGGGATGTCGTCGCGTATCCACGCGCCCGTGTAGCAGTCGTTCAGCAGTGCGCGGTTCTTGCCGGTGAGTTTGCTGGTCGTTGCCTCTTGGATTGCCTCGCTGTACGCCGTCCCGATGAGGTACCCGCTGGACAGGTCGCCGAATAGTGGGTGGCGTCAAGTCTTTCCACAAGGACCTGATCTACCAGTATCTGGTTGGTGGCCGAACAGAGGGTGACGTTCTTGGGCAGAGCATTGGGGACGACACCGTTGCACGTTGGCAATGGGCCAGCTTCAGGAAACAGCTGGAGCGTCGGTGGCGTGAAGGCAACTCCTTTCTTAGTCATCTCGTTGGTCCAGAACCGGTCGAGGTCCTTGGGGACCAGGGTGACGATGTCTACGTTGTTACCTGTCGGATCGCGGACTGGGAGATTTCCGCTATTGGCGTCGGCCGGATCGAACGGGATGTCGATCAGGTCCTTCTCGCGGTTCTCGGTGAAGAACGTCTTGCACCGCGCCGGACCACCATTGAACCCGTCTTGAAAGGCGCCGACTCGGTCGAAGCCCGAACCGTGGGCGTTCGGATCGGCCACACCAGCTCCACCGACCGGGTCACGCACCTGGATCATCGCGATCAACCCTTGCTTGATCTCGGCGTCACCGAACTTCAGCCCCGTAGCTTCGCCTCGCGCCACATGCGCAGCCCAAGCACCAGCGAAACAATCGGCTTGTTGCTTCTTGAGGATCGCCGGCTGGGAGAACTCGCCGGCACGTTCCTGGATGGCATGGCCGAACTCATGAGCGAGCACAACACTCGCTGCGGACTGGCCGAGCGAGTCCACCAGTTTGGGCATCAACTCGTCGTCGTCATACCCGATGAAGTCGCCCTGGCGGCAGTAGAACGCGTTCCCCTGCACGTCGGCGTAGGCCGTCTGTGGCGTCCCGCAGCCGGGAATCTAGTTCAGTGCCGGACTTGTATGCCGCGTACACCCCTTTGGCGAGGGGGTGAACTTGCCGCCGTACGTCGCCGGATGCTCAGCCGCCCAGAACTTCTCGATGTCAGCGAACGCAGCGATCAGGAACTTGTCGTAGGCACGAGGGGCCTTGCTGCTGCCAAAATCGATCACCGTCTGGTCATCGGGACGCCCACCGTGGTCCCACTGCTTGTCGGTGTTGGCGCGGTCGTTGGCGGCGACGTGGTCGCCTCGATTGGTGTAGTCCCACTCGATGTCGCCGGGGCGCTCGCCGCGGTACCCGCGAAGCCCGGACCGACTTCGTTGCTACGACTCCGGGATTCGAGCCACAGCCTCCTACGAGAACTGTCGCGGCGACCACCGACGTCAGCCATCGAAGCGACATCGGCGAAGACTACGCCCAGTGTTCTGCGCGTTGGCCGCGTGACACCGCGCTGTACGTGAGGGCGTATCCGCTACCGCCGCTGAGGCGCATCGAAGATGCCGTGGGTTCGATTCCCACACCCGGCTCTCACCAAGCCGCGCTAACCCGGCTGTTTCAGTAACGCGTTGGGGGTGAGAAGGGCGCGTCCGCGAAGCCCTTCTGGTGCGGGAACTGGTTTGTCGAGAACTCAGCAGTCCACCCCAGAAGGGGGAAGTCGGACACCGACAAAACGACCGCTTGCCTGACCTTAAGTTAAGAGCTGATCACGCTCAGGTGAATCTCCCCAGAGCTGCTCGGCGGGTTCCAGTGGTCGTCGCTACGCGGACTCGGTTCGAAGGGTAGCGA
>JBDTLT010000277.1:0-6869 GCA_039934635.1 Acidimicrobiales bacterium | reverse complement strand
GCGTTCAACGCGGCCTCCGACCTCGTCGGCCCCGGCGACCACTACGCCCAAACCCGCCAGGCGTTCCGGAACGCCCTGATCGCGCTCGCCGCGGCCGGGGCGACCTGGCAGTCGGTCGTCAAGGCCACCTACTACGTCGTCGGTGTCACGCCCCAAAACCTTGACGCGTTTGTCCGAGCCATGAACGAGGTACTCGGCACCGACGCCGAACCGCCCCCGGCCGCGACATTCGTCGGCGTCGCCGCACTCGCCTACCCCGAAATGCTCATCGAAATCGACGTCACCGCTGTCGTGGAATGACCAACGACCTCGAACCAACCGGTACCTCGAACTGTTCTCCGTCACCGTCACCGCCGTCGCTACGTTCGCGATCAGCGGATAGCCAACGCCGAGATCAAGACCAGGAAGACGACAACACCGATCATCAACAACGCCGCAGCCAGGCGTGGGTGCGCTGGGGTGTCCTGCCGGGACGTATGCGAAGGCCGACGGCGCTCGGGGCGAGGATGGTCACGTCGTATCGGGTGGTCGTCGGTCATGAGAGCTGGCGGTCGGCGTGACCGGTGAGGCGTTTGGCCATGGCCCACGCGATGCCGTGACCACGGCGACGGGCGACCTCGACCATCGGCCCGGTCCACCCGGCGTCGAGGGTGGTGTCGAGGATTTCGAGCCACTGATCGAACAACGCCGTGTCGAAGGGTTCCGCTTCGTGGAGCCATCGGTGCGCTTCGATCACTTCGTCGGCCGGATCGTGCGGCTCGCCGAGGAGCACTCCCGCCCAGAAGTCGGTGAGGTCGAGGGTGTGGGCGTGCCAGTCCACGTGCGCCAGGGTCTCGAAATAGAAATGGAAGCGTTCGTCCTGGGCGATGTCGCGGTAGAAGCGGGTAACGAACTCGGCGATCTCTTCGCGGGTGTCGAGATCGCGTCCGCGATGCTCGTAGGGCGTGGTGCGACTCATCGCGGTATTCCTGGCTGTGTGCCCGGCAAGGCCCGTGAGGGCGCCTTCTTCCAGATGGGGTAGTCGATGCCGGCGAGCCGGTTGATGAGGAGACCCTGGGCGGTGAGCAGAACGACAGCGAGCATGAGGATGAGGAGTTGGTCCGGTTCACGGAGGATGCCGAGCGACACGATGAGGGTGGTGGCGCCGGCCGGGGGGTGTGGCGCGCGGGACCAGACCATGGCGGCGCTGGTGAGAGCGAGCGACAAGGCGGCGGCACCGACGCGGCCGCCGCTGACGTGGGTGGCGAGCGCGGGCGGGTCGTTGGTGAGCCCGAAGATGACAAGTGCGAGGTAGCCGGCGCCGGCACCAATGGCGTGACCGATGATGGTGTTGCGAGGCGACGCTGCCGGGTGGGTGGGTGTGTAAAAGAGCAGGAACGCGGTTGGGCCGAGTGAGGGAAAGATGAAGGGTTGGCCGGTGCCCCAGGCGACGGCGGACATGATGGCGATGGCGACCAACCCGTTGACGCCGGCGAACAGACCCATGATGGCGGTGGCGTCGTGGCGATTGGTGAGCGTCGGGATGCGCACACGCCGCGCCAGGCCCCAGACGATCGCGGCCATGTCGCCACCGATTGGACCGGGTCGCGTCGGCTTCGAACGCTTCGGTGAGACCGGTTCAGTCATGGCGGAGCAATCGCGCGAACGCGAGCACGGTGACGAAAAGGAGGGCCGACAGTCCCGCGGATGGCCAGGCGAGGGACTCCTCGTCGGCTTGGAACGCTTCGAGCGCGACAACGAGCAAGAACACCTGCAACGCGAGCATCAACACGACGTAGACGAACACCGCGTTGTTCCTCTTGAGCTCAGAACCGTCGACGCGTGTCATCGTGTCATGCCCACAGCCCAGATCGTTCGTTCTCGCACCTCGAGCGCGATAGCGGGAAGGGGCCGTTCCGGCGGCCCCGCGATCGGCTCGCCGGTGGTCGTCTCGAAGATGCCGTCGTGGCACGGGCAGATGAGCTCGGTCGAGTCGGGCTCGTAGAAGACCACGCAGCCGAGGTGCGTGCATTTCTGGCTATACGCGACGAGCGCACCACCGGCGAGATGGATGAGCAAAGCGGGATCGTCGGGACCCGGGTACCGGAAGAGGTAGGCGGCGCCCTCGGGAAGCTCGTCGAGACCGATGATCGGGGTCGGGCCGCCGGCGTCGAGGTCGCGCAGCGAGGTCCACACCGCGGCACCAACTGTGGACGCGGCGAACACGCCAGATCCGGCGATCAAATAGCGGGTGAACGCCCGACGGGTGACCGCTTCCTCACCAGCCGAGGTGTGCGGGAAGTCCTTCAACCACACCGGGGTGCCGTCATCGATCGGTTCGGGTAGCGCTGTCATCGTGTCGAACCCGCGGTGTAGCTGACGCCGAGCCCGAAGGGATCGTCTTGCCAGCGTTGGCGGACCGTCATGGTCGTGACGTCGAGCGGCCCGTCGTGGCGGTCGTCGACCACTACCGCCACATGGGTGCGCACGGCCTGGTTCCCGAAGCGGAACTCGTTGATGAGCTCTCCGGGGCGCCGTTCGGCGAACTGTTCGGGGGTGCCATACCAGAGCGCCTCGCTGGGGCATACCGACGCGCACATCGGTGCCAGGCCTTGCGAGGTGCGGTCGAAGCACATGTCGCACTTCATCATCTGGTCCGGTTCAGGGAAGTACCGGGGCACGCCGAAGGGGCACGCGTAGACGCAGTTCGAGCAGCCGATGCAGCGGGGCTTGAGCGCGGACTGCACCACCCCCGCTTCGTTCTGCTTGATGGCATCCGCGGGGCAAACCTTGGCGCAGGTCGGGTCTTCGCAGTGCATGCACACCGTTGGCGCGGTCTGGGTCGACACGCCGCGGTCGAGGTGGTCGAGGTGGATGAGCGATGTACCGCGGTGGGTGCCGCATTCCTCGCAGGCGTGCACGCAGGCCTCGCAGCCGATGCAGCGACTGTGGTCGATGACGAATACCTGACCGCCGATCACCGGTTCGGCTCCGGTGACTCGCCGTCGTGGAGGCGAGTGTCGCGGGCGTCGGTGACGGTGGCGCTTCCCGATGCCTTCTCGACGTTCACTGCGGAGACTTTGTATTCGGGAATCTTCGAGATCGGGTCGAGCGCCCGGTTGGTGAGGGTGTTCGCGGCCTTGTCGCCGGGCCAGTGGTAGGGGATGAACACGGTGTCGGGCCGGATTGTCTCTACCACCTTGGCCGGGAGGGTTATCGACCCTCGACGCGACGTCACCGTGACCCGATCACCCGACACGACGCCGACCCGGCCCGCGAGCAGCGGGTGCATCTCGCACAACGGTTCGGGATACTGGTCGACCAGTTGGGCAATGCGACGGGTCTGGACGCCGGACAGGTACTGGCTGACGACTCGACCGGTAGTAAGCCAGATCGGATAGTCGGCGTCCACGACCTCGGCGGGGTCGCGGTAGCGAATCGGGAAGAACTTGGCCTTGCCGTCGGGGTGGAAGAACCGGCCGCCTTCGAAGAGCCGGGGGGTGCCGGGATGGCCCGGCTCGGGGCAGGGCCAGAAGATCCCTTGTTCGGCCACGATGCGGTCCCACGTCATGCCGGCGTAGTCGGCGCTCCCACCGGCCGAGGCCCGGCACATCTCCTCGAAGAGATCCTCGGGACCGTCGAAATCGAAGTAGTGGCCGCGACCGAGGCGCCACGCGAGGTCGCGCAGGATGTGCCAGTCCGTGCGCGCCTGACCGGGTGGGTCGACGGCGGCGTTGATCTTGACGCAACGACCTTCGACGGTGGTGACAGTTCCTTCGTCTTCTTCGTGAAGACTGCCGGGCAGGACGATGTCGGCGTGTTGCGCGGTCTCGGACAAGAAGAAGTCGATCACTGAATAGAACTCGAGCTTGTCGAGCGCACGGCGAGTGAAGGCGGTGTCGGGCAGCGACACGAGCGGGTTGAAGCAGATCGAGAGCAGCCCTTTGATCTCGCCGTCGTGGATCGCTTCGACGATTTCTTGTGCGGTGATGCCCTTGCCGGGGATCTCGTCCACGCTGCAGCCCCACACCCCGGCGACATGCGCGCGATGCTCGGGGTTGGTGATGTCGCGGTTGCCGGGCAGTTGGTCGCACTTGTGGCCCTGCTCGCGTCCGCCCTGCCCGTTGCCCTGCCCGGTAATGGTGCACACCCCGCAGCCCGGGCGGCCGTACTTGCCGGTGGCGAGACCGAGGTTGATGCAGGCGTTGACGTTCTCGACGCCCTTGGTGTGATGCTCGATGCCGCGGGCGTGCAACAGCATGCCGGTCGCCGAGGTCCCCCACAATCGGGCGGCTTCGATGATGCGGTCCGCCGGCACACCGGTGACGGTCGCGGCCCACTCGGGGGTGTGATCGGCAACCGCGGCGGCGGCGTCGGCGAAGCCGACGGTGTGGGCGTCGATGTAGCCGTGGTCGAGCCAGTCGTTGGCGATCAGCACGTGCAGAATCGCGCCGAACAGCGCGGAGTCTGTGCCTGGGCGCAACCCCAGGAACACGTCCGCAGTGCGCGCCAGGGGCGTGACCCGTGGGTCGGCGACGATCAGCTTGGCGCCACGATCGCGGGCCCGCCAGATGTAGCTGGTGGTGATCGGGGCGCATTCAGCGACGTTCGCGCCGGCCACGATGATCACATCGGCCAGCGGGATGTCGCTCCACGGGTTCGGAGCGCGATCCACACCAAGGGCGCGCTTTGACGCGGCGCCCGCGGAAACCATGCACAGCCGGCCGTTGTAGTCGAGGTTCGCCGTCCCCAGCGCGAGGCGGGCGAACTTGCCGATCAGATAGGACTTCTCGTTGGTGAGCGACACCCCCGACAACATCGCCACCGCATCCGGGCCGTGGGCGTGTTGTATTCGGCGGATCTCCGCGACCGTGCGATCGAGGGCGTGGTCCCACGACACCGGCCGGAACCCGCCGGGAACCGCCGGATCGCGTTCGAGCGGCTCGAGCAAACGGTCGGGGTGTGCGCCCTGGAGGTAGCGCTTCACGCCCTTGGGGCAGAGCTTGCCCTCGTTGAACGGGAAGTCATAGCGCGGTTCGAACCCGACCACCTGATTGTCGGCGACCTTGAGCTTGATACCGCATTGCTGCCCGCAGAAGCAGCAATGCGTATCGACGACTTTGTCGATCTTCAGTCCCGCGTTCCATCCGCCGGGCGGGGCCCGGTTGAGATGCGGGCCGTAGCGGTCGATCAGGTCCTGCTCGCTGAGCGGGAGATGTGCCATCAGCCGAACCCTCCGACTCGTGAGGTCTGCGCGAGCGCCACGCCGCGGCGCCGACAACTTGGACAGGTCTCCTGCCAGTTCCCACCACCGGCGTCGACCTCGATCGTGTAATCGAAGCCGACCTGGGGCAGCACCAGCTTCAGGTCATCGATCTGTAGTCGCGACGCGAACGCCTCACCACAAGACCGACAGAGTTGCGGCTCACCTTCGGCTGCTTCGCGCCGGTAAAAATGCACGCCCAGGTTCGCGGGGCGTTGGAAGATGTGGAACAGCTTGCCGAACGGGATGTACATCAAACCCAGGATCACCGTGAGTGCGTGCACGGTGTTCAAGAACACATAGCCGCGGCCGTCGAGCCACAAGCTCGACGCCGTCAGGAACAGTCCGGTGATCGACACCGCAAAGAGACCAGCCAGCGCGGCAAAGTCCCCCGCACGCTCGACTGCGATGGCACCGGCGTCGTTGAGGCGGCGATACAAGAACACGACGACCCCGGCAATCACCAGCACCGCCGCGATATTCAGCAAGTGGAAGACGAAAAATCCGGCCACGCTGCGCGACCCGAAGTCAACGGTGCCCACATCAAACATGTACGCCCGATATCGCTCGGAGTCCTGGCCGACCGATTCGAAGTGCAGCCACCCGAACGTCAACGGGAACGTGACCAACCCCGCCAGGACGCATCCCCAGAACACGAGCTGATGCGCCATCCACCGACTCCTCGAACGTCGGCGGATGAACCCCTGGCCGGCCAAATTGGTGACCACCAGGCCGCCCAAGGTTGCCGAGTTGCGGATCCGCTTCCCGCGCCGAAACAGCGCCTGCCAACCCCGACGGTTCAACAACGCCGTTGGCGGGCGCTGCAACCAAACCCGGTAGCGATATACCACCGCAAACGTTGCCAGCAACACCCCCAGGAGATAGCCCGACAAGGCGGCGTCGAACCAGCGCATCCCACCGGACCCGAAGTACACGCCCAGCAACACGATCGACACCGCCACGAGACCCCACACGACCGACGCCAGGTCGACGTCGTCATCGAGGAACGCGAACCGGCGCGCCCTTCGCCCGGTCTTTTCGGCACGTGGACCATTGCTCGCCGTCATCGCCCCACCCTCGCGCACGGGTCGGCGTCATTCTCGCGCCGATCGCCAGCGACCGCGCGAGCGTCGCTCACCGGGGTGCAACCGCGAGTTCGCGTTCGGACGCGAACACGGCGGGGAACAGCACGTTGTTCTCCTTGTGGATGTGCAGGTGGGTGTCGGCTTCGAGCTCGGCCAGGCCGCGGTACAGGGCTTGGTAGCTGGCGCAACCGTCGTCGGGGACCCGGTAGCCGTTTGTACTGTTCCGGAGACGGGCGAGGAGTTCGCCCACGGTGTCGTGTTCGCTCATCATCACCCGGATCGGGTTGGAGAGGCTGCCGCAATGAAAGGCCGGCGCGGCGGTTGCGGCGGCTAGCTCGCGGATCATCGGGAAGAGCACCCGTTCTTCCTTGAGCAGGTGCGGTTCGAGATCGGCACGGATCTCCTGCACAAGTCCCGCCACGTTCTTCAGTTCGGGATGGTTGGCGCGATGCACGCTGGCCACCTTGTCGGCCAGCGCCACCAGCCGCGGCAAGGCGTCGTGCAGGTAGGCGTGGTGGGTGGCCACGAGATGATCGACGAGG
>JBDTLT010000276.1:0-6893 GCA_039934635.1 Acidimicrobiales bacterium | reverse complement strand
ATGCACTACTCGGCGGTGCCGACCGCGCATGGCGGTCCGCCCGAGATCAACGTGCTCGACATGTCGAAGCCGAAAGGCAACGGCTCCGACCGCTGGCACAGCGACAGCCCATTTCTCACCGAGCCGACCGATGCCACGTTTCTCAACGCAGTGATGATGCCGTCGACCGGCGGTGACACCTGCTTCGCCAACATGTACGACGCCTACGACAACCTCAGCGACCCGATGAAGCGCTATGTGGATGGCTTGTATGCAGTCCACGACGTGTCGACCACGTTGTATCTCGCCGTCGAAAAGGGCAACAGCGACTTCGATGTCGCGGAGATGCAACGCCGTCTCCCACCGGTTGAGCACCCGGTCGTTCGTACTCATCCCGAAACCGGGCGCAAGGTGCTCTTCGTCGACGCGGCCTCGACTTCACGCATCGTGGGCGTTACGCGCAAAGAGAGCGAGATGATCCTCGATCACTTGTTTTCGCAGGCGCACAACGCGGCGGTGCAATGCCGCGTGCGGTGGCGGGCCGGTGATCTCGTGTTCTACGACAACCGCTGTACGCAACACATCGCGGTCCCGGACTACACCGAGCGGCGCATCATGCACCTCGTATCCATCAAGGGATCTCGCCCGATCTGAGCCATCGCTTCGATCAGGCAGAGGAACCCGATCCGCCCGCCCGATATCGCGCGAGGGTTACGGCCCCTTCGTCGATGACGTCGTTGGTGTGGGTCGCGTCGCGCTCGAGGTAGATCGCGCGGCTCACCATGTTCGACGCGGGCGGCGAAGTGAGGATGTGCAGGATGCCGGCGAGCGCGACCGAGGTGATGTCGTTCATGTCGCTGAGATTGATCGCAGCTCCCACGAGGATGAGGAGCAACCCGAGCGTCGAGGCCTTCGCGAGGGCGTGCATACGAGCCAGCGGGTCGGCAAAACGGACGACGCCGAGGGCCGAGATCAAGACCAGTATCGATCCGATGAGCGTAAGGAGTTCGCCGATCATCCGCCCAGCCGTTCGATGAAGCGGGCGATCATGCCGTTGCTGATCGGACCGACCAACGCGAGGGCGACGAGTGCGGGAAGAAACGAACCGATGCCGGTGTGGGCGGCATGGACGGCGAGCGCGCCCATCCCAACGAGCAAGAAGCCATTGAGGCCAATCACCCGGTCGGCGAGAGACGGTCCTCTCGATAGCCGGTAGGCGAAACAGGCGCCGGCGAGCGCGAGGACCACGAATGCGGCTTGGGTCATGTCGATCCTTCTTTGCTGGTCGAAGCGTCAACTGGAATCGGGGACGGGCCTCCGAGCGCGGCAACAACGAGTCGTTCGAGGCGGGCAATACCTCGGCGTGCCTCATCGACGTCGTGCAAGAACAGGAAGTGCACGTAGATGACCGCGGGCGTGCGTGACGCCTCGACGGTCATGGCACCAGGAGTGAGCGCGATGATATTTGCGATCAGCGTCAGCACTTCATCAGACGCGTCACGCACCTGATATGCGAGCACTCCGCTGCGAATACGGGAATGGGGCGAGAGAATCTCTCTGGCCATGACGAGGTTGGACGTGACCAGTTGCCCGATCACGTAAACGATCAATCGGGCGGTGCCCAAAGCACTCACTCGGCGGGCTCGTGTCGGTCGACGCCTCGGCGGGAACGCCACGAGTAACGCAGTGCCGAGCAGGAGCCCGCTGGCGACGTTGGCTGCCGAGATCTCTCCCCAGGCGAGGAGCCAGAAGACGAGGAGCCACACGATGCGCGTGGTGGACCTCATCGCGCGTTCACCGCTTGGATATAGGCACGGGGATCGAGCAGGTCTGCGGCAGTGCGTTCGGAAAAAGCGTAGATCGGTCCGGCCGCGACGGCGATCGCGATACTGCACGCAACCAGAAATGCGGTCGGGACGACCATGAACACCGGCCCACCCAACCGCCCCGTGGCCGCCGGTGCGCTCGCGACGGGATCCTGCGGTTCCTCGGCTGGATTCCAAAAGACGCCGGCCCAAATACGGATCATCGACAGCAGCGTGAGGAGGCTCACCACCAAGCCGACCGCGACGATTGCATACTCCCGCGACGCGAAGCCAGCATCCACGAGCGCGAACTTCGAGATGAAACCGGAAAACGGTGGGATCCCGGCGAGGCTCAGGGCAGGAAGCAGGAAGAGCACGGCAAGTACCGGCGCATCGCGCATCATTGCCCCAACCCTCGTGAGCCGGCTGGAGCCCCCCGCACGCTCGATGAGTCCGCCGCTGAGGAACAGTGTCGTCTTGACCACGATGTGATGGATCATCGAGAAGACGGCAGCGGCGACGCCGGCGACGGTGAAGAAGCCGAGGCCCATGACCATGTAGCCGATCTGGCTCACGATCGTGAACGAAAGGATTCGCTTGACGTCGTTCTGTGCGATGGCGCCGAGCACTCCGAAGATCATCGTGGCTCCCGCGATGATCAAAAGCAGTGTGGCGGGTCGACTATCGACAGGAAAGAACAGTGTCTGGGTGCGGATGATCGCGTAGATCCCGACCTTGGTGAGTAGCCCGGCGAACACCGCCGTGATGGGCGACGGCGCGGTCGGGTAGCTGTCGGGTAACCAGAAGAACAGCGGAAATAGCGCGGCCTTGATGCCGAAGACGACCAACAACAGGACCGCAAAGGCACTGCGCACGCCGGGTGGCAGGTCGGCGATGCGAACGGCCAGATCGGCCATGTTCACGGTGCCCGTGGCGGAATAGAGCAATGCGAGCGTGGTCACGAACAACGTCGATGCGAGAAGACTGATGACGACGTAGGTCATGCCCGCGCGCACCTGTTCGCGTCCGCCGCCGAGAGTGAGCAGCACATAGCTGGCCGTCAACATCATCTCGAAGGCGACGAACAGGTTGAACAGATCCCCGGTCAGAAAGGATGCATTGACGCCGGCCGCCAGCACCAGATACACGGATTGGAAACCCACGTGGTTGCGTTCTGCGCCGGGCTCGCCGATCGCGTATATGAGAACGACGAGGAGCATCGCCGAGGCCACGAGCAGCATGACCGCCGCGAAGCGGTCGGCGACGAGGGAGATACCGAGAGGAGCGGCCCAGCCGCCGGCGTTGGAGACGATCGTGCCGTCGCGATCGACGACGATGATCAACGCGACCGAGGCCGCGACGACCGTCGTGAGGATGACCAGGCTGATGACGCGCTGCGCGACCCGCGACCTTCCGGCGAGAATCGATAGTGCGGCACCAACCAACGGCAAGACGATGGGCACGGGTACGAGCCAGCTCATGGGGCTGAATCTCTCGAGGTCGAACTCGTGGTGAGGGTGTTCTCCTCGTCTTCGGCGAGTGGCAACCCGCGCGCAACGGCTCGGTCACCGACGTCGTCCTCCACCTCGTCGTCGTGCGTCAACAACCAACTGCGATAGGCCAACGCCAACAGCAAGGTCGTCACTGCGAAGGTGATCACGATCGCAGTGAGCGCGAGCGCCTGGGGGAGAGGGTCACTCAAGGAGTTGCTTTCGCCGATGATCGGTGCATCGCCCCGCCGACCAGAAGTGATCAGCAGCACATTGGCACCATGCGTCATCAACCCGATGCCGATGATGATGCGACTGAGCTTGCGCTGCAGCACGAGGTAGGTGCCAATCGCGAACAGAGCCGCGGCCGTCGCCGCCAACAAGACGGTCATGCCCGCACCTCCTCGCGCTCGTCGCCGAACGCTTCGAACGCCATCAGGACGACGCCGACCACGGTCAAATACACCCCGATGTCGAAGACGATGGCCGTACTCATCGCGATCGTGCCGAATGCCGGCAGCGTGACCGACTTGGACGCCACGTCGAGCACTGCACCTCCGCGAACGATCGGGAAGGCTGCCATTGCCGCGGCGAGGAGAAGGCCGGCGCCGAGAACCGTCCACGGCCGAAAGCGCGCGTGGCGCCGCACCTCTGCCATGCCGCCGGCGATGTAGCGCAACGCAAACGCGGAGCCGGCCAGCAGGCCACCGACGAAGCCGCCGCCTGGTTGATTGTGACCGGCGAACAGCAGCCACAACGAGGCCATCAACACGACGTGGAAGATCACCTGCACCGAGACGTCGACGAAGACGATCCGTGGGACGACAGTGTGCGACGAGGACGCGGTGTGATCTACCGCGGGCCGAGGAGCGTCGCGTTCACCGCGTTCTGCCGCAGCGCGGTGCCCTACGCGGGCGAGCGCTACGGCGCCGATCGACGCGGCCGCGAGGACCGTGATCTCGCCGAGCGTGTCGAGGCCGCGGAAGTCGACCAGGATGACATTCACGACGTTGCGGCCGTGCCCGTCGGGTACGGATCGGCTGATCATCTCTTCGGACACCGGCGTCGCCGTGCGACTCGCCGCCGCGACTATGGCGAAGACGAACACTGACACGCCCACGATGCCGGCGATCCCGAGACGAACCGCGCGGCGTTGCAGACTCGATTGGCGTTCGAAGCGGTCAGGGAGCCGACGCAGCACGAGCACGAATACGACTGTGGAAAGCGTCTCCACCGTGACCTGCGTGAGCGCGAGATCGGGTGCCCCGTACACCACGAACAAGCCCGCCATCGCGTACCCGGTTGCGCCGAGAAACAACGCGGCGGAGAACCGACGACGAATGCTTGCCGCCCCGAGTGCTGATACAACGAGCGCCGCCGCGATGGGTGCGTCGTCGAGCGCGCCGATGCTCGGCCAACCAGGCCAGTGCCATTTCTGCAGCATGGTGGCGGTCGGGAGAATCGCCGCGGTCGCGAGGATCACTCCCGAGTAGATGGGCAGAGACCCGTTCTGCACGATCCCCGTGACGCGACGAGACGTTGCGCCCACCGCGCGGAGCAGGGACAGGTACACCGCTTCGCCTTTGGGCAGTGTGCTGCCGACCAGCAGCACGCGTTGGATGCTGCGGTCGGTGATCGCGAGGATGAGGCCGCCGGCCACGGTGATCGCCGACAGCGCGAGCGGCGCGCTGAGCCCATGCCAGAGTGCCAAGTGCACCGGGGCGGCAGAGGGATCGAGCGATCGCACCGCGGCGGTGCCGAGCCGATCGGCGAGCGCCAGCGCGACGCCGAGCACGATGCTTGCTGCCGCGAGACAGAGCGCGGGGCCGACGAACAGCAGCCCGGGAGCCGGAGTCGCGACCGCGGTCAGATGCGTCTTCACCCGGCGTCGAGGAGCAACGAACGCGCCCCACCAAAACCGTATGGCGTAGGCCACGGTCAACATCGATCCGCTCACGACGACCGCGGCCACAAAAGCACTTCCGGCAAATGGACGGTCGATCAACGCCTCGTAGGTGGCTTCCTTTGCGATGAATCCCAGCGCGAGTGGCAGCCCCGCCATCGAGGCCACGCTGATGACGGTGGCGACCTCGACCCAACGCCAGCGACGATCGAGCGCCGGCAGGTAGCGGAGGTCGCGGGTACCGGTCGCGCGGTCCAAGATCCCCACCACCATGAACAACGCCGCCTTGAACATGGCGTGCGCGACGAGGAGGATCCATCCGGCGGTTGTCATCGCCGGAGTACCAGCGCCAAACAACACCATCATGAAACCGAGTTGGCTGACCGTGCCGAAGGCGAGCAACAGCTTCAGGTCTTGTTGACGAAGGGCGCGCAGTCCGCCCACTACCATCGTGACGATCCCCACCGCGAGCACGCTCGGTCGCCAAACCGCTGCGCCCGCGAAGATGGGTGAAAGGCGAGCGACGAGATAGACGCCCGCTTTGACCATCGCGGCCGAGTGCAGGTACGCACTCACCGGCGTGGGCGCAGCCATTGCGGCAGGCAGCCACGCGTGGAATGGATACTGCGCAGATTTGGTGAATGCGCCGAGCAACACGAGTACCAGCGCAATGGTGATCGTCGGACCGGAGGTGGGGACCTTGGCGGCCAGCTCACTGAGGCGATAGGTGCCGGCGCTGTGGCCCAGCAGCACGAACCCCCCGAGCATCGCGAGTCCACCGGCTCCGGTGATCAGTAATGCCTGCAACGCGGCGGCGCGTGCGTTCGCATCCGTGTAGCGGTTGCCTATCAGCAAATAGGAGGTGACCGAGGTGATCTCCCAACACGTGTACAGCACAAGGAGATGATCAGCTTGCACGACGCCCACCATCGCGCCTGCGAACAGCACCAGCAGCCCGGCCAAGCGTCCGAGATCAGGAGTATCCGCGGTGAAGTACCGCGACGCGTAGACGAGTGTCAGCACGCCGATCCCGGAAACGATCAGTGTCATCGTGGCGGCCATCGCGTCAAGGCGGAAGTCCAAGGACAAGCCGAGGCCGCCCACCCACGACGTGTGCTCCGACAGAACCTCTCCGTTGCTCACAGCGCCGAGTTGTGCACACGTCCACACCACGGAGATGGCGGGCACGATTGCGGCGACGAGGAACGCCGCCGGGCCGAGCCGCCGACCCAGCACGACCAAGAGCAGGCCCGCAACGGCGAACGCCGCAAGGATCACCAGCAATCTGTCACCTCGCCCCTGCGGTCGCCCTCGGACCTTCTCATCGTCGGTGTGCTCCTCGTCGATGATTCTTACGCGGTCGCGGTGGGATCGACTGCGATGCCGCCCGGGCAGTGTGCGGGACCCCGTCGGCAAGCGGCGTGCGTCTCCAGCTTGGCCGGCAGCAATGCCGGCTCGGATCAAACGATCAACGGCTGAAAAGAGGCGGAGCGCGACCGCTCTGCGGGGACCACAACAACGACTGACGCAGGCCAGTCCGAGCGAAGGCGGCGCGCAGGCGGCGACGGAGAACGAGGCCTACACCCAACGCGGCGACCACGGCGAACAAGATCAACCGCTGCTTCAACAACCGATCAGAAGCATTCGACTGACGGCGATTGTCATCGGTGGTGCGAACCGCGCCCGCGTCGACTCTTTCGGCCCGCACGATCAACG
>JBDTLT010000275.1:0-6902 GCA_039934635.1 Acidimicrobiales bacterium | reverse complement strand
AAAGGTTCGCGCGTTTGGGTCATGCGGCTTGTTTGGCGGGTCGGCCCCAGCGGCGTTGTTTCTCGGCGCAAATTCGGCGTCGTTCGCGTCGTTGCGCGGCGAGGAGCTCGGGGGCTCGGGCGTTCTTCGAACTGGACCTGCTCGGTGCTGCGCTTCGCGGGACGTGTCTTCGGTGCCAACGCGTCGAGCCCGGCCGCGTCACGCGCCACTCCGCGATATGCGAGCTATACAAAATCTCGTGGCGCACCAACGCACCGCGTTCACCGCTGTGCTCCGGCAGCGCCTCGTACTCAGCAAGGACCCGCGCCTTGTACTCCAGCAGTGAAATACAACCCGTGCTCGGGCATTCCGTCGTCGGCGGGGATGCCCCTCGGCGAAACGGGACCGATTGCTATGGTCGGTCAGAGCGGTACGCACTCGGGATATTTCGCGCGGGCGCTGTTCGCGTGACACGGCCTGCGCGAGTTGCGCGGCGTCAGCTTCGGCAACGCCGCTTTCAGCGTGATCATGTCGGCACATCGGGTGCAGAACGACTACGGCTTGGGACAACGCTTTCGCAACGACTTGCCCGACGCGACCGGCGAGCGTTTCATCGATGCGATCGCGGCGCATGCGCGCCGGGCGTCGAAGCCGTTCTTCGCCATCGTGTCGGCCGCCGAGACCGAACGCGAAGGACTCGAGCTACGAGAAGTTCTCCGCGACGCAGGAGTCCTCGTGTTTGCTTCGGCAGAACGCGCCGCGGTCGCGTATACCAACGCACTCGCGTACTGGGCCAGGAAGACGCAAGGCTCATGACGGGGACCGGGCTGGACATATGATTCGCCCAACCCCGGGGACCGTTCGAACAACGCAGGGGGCCGCGAACAAAGGGGGAGCGCCCATGACCAAACCAACATCACGTGAACGTGAGTTCCGGCTGATCTCGGCCGACGGACACGTGTCGGAGCCGCGGGATCTCTACCAGTCGCGCGCACCAAAGAAGTGGAGGGATCGCGTCCCTCACGTGCAACACCGCCAAGATGGAGATTTCTGGGTCGTGCCGGGTTCGAGCATTGCACCACGCCCGATCACCGACGTCACGCCCGGGGCGTACGACGCCAAGGCGCGCCTCCTCGATCTCGATGCCGACGGCATCGACGCCGAGGTGCTCTTCCCCAACGCCGGCCCCGACTTCGCACGGGCCGACCAGGATCCGGAGTTCCATCTCGCGATGGTCCAGATCTACAACGACTGGATCACCGAGTTCGCCGCCGTCGATCCGAACCGGTTCGGCGCCTGCCCGATCCTGCCCGAGATCGGCGTAGACGTTGCGGTGGCCGAGATCGAGCGTCTCGTCGATCGGCCGGGGATCGCCGCGTGGTTGCTCAAGAGCTATCCGCACGGCGACAACTTCTTGAACGCCAGTGACGACCCGGTGTGGGCCGCGATCGAGCAGACCGGTCAGCCGGCCACCATGCACATCGGGCTGCGGGCCAACGCCGGCTTCAACTTCGCCACCCCGCTACCCGGCACGCTGCACTTCCAAGACGCACCCGGCCGCATGTTGGAGATCATCTTCTCCGGCGTGCTCGACCGGTTCCCGACCCTCAACGTATTCCTCGCCGAAGTCGACTGCGGCTGGCTGCCCTACTTCGCGCAGGTGTCCGACGACAACTACCTACGCCGCACGCGCAGCGAAGTGCACGACATGTGGGAGACCCCCAAGCTTCCTCGGCTACCGAGCGACTACATGCGCGAGCGGTTCCCCGCGTCGTTCATCACCGATCCTTTTGCGGTGAAGAACCGGCACGCGATCGGTATCGAACGGATGCTTTGGTCGAGCGACTATCCACACCTGACGACCGACTGGCCCTACTCGTGGAAGACAGTGCACCTCACGTTCGCCGACGTCCCCGAGGACGAGCGCTACGCGATCCTCGCCGGCAATGCGGAGCGCCTGTTCGGCTTCGGTCGCAACGCGTAGAGGGCTGAGGTGAGGCACGGAGGTGATGCATGGACGTGATTATCGAGCGTGATCAGGTGGTCAAGATGCGCGACGGCACCATCCTGCGCGCCGACGTCTATCGCCCGACCGAGCAGGGCGTGTACCCCGCAGTGATGGAGCGCATTCCGTATGGCAAGGACGGCGCGCGGGCGAGCCAGATCCTCGACCCGGTCGCCGCGGCTGCGTCGGGGCTCGTGGTCGTGGTGCAGGACACCAGAGGCCAGGGGCGCTCTGACGGCTCGGCGTTCTATCCGTTCCGTGACGACTTCGATGACGGCTTCGACACCTCGGAATGGATTGCTCGGCTGCCGTTCTCGAACGGTCGTGTCGGCGCCTACGGCGTGTCCTATGGCGGCAACTCGTCATGGCAGGTCGCGGTGGCGGCGCCACCATCGCTCGGCGCGATCGCCCCGGCGCAATCGCCGATCGACTGGATAGACGGCTGGCAGATGCTCGCGCGCGATGACGTCCTCAAGTGGGGCCTGACCCTGGGCTGGACGTTGGGCTCCATCGCCGAGTCGCAGGTCCGCAAGTACGCCCGCGACGATCGCGAGTTGGCGCACAAGCTCGAGGTTCTGGCGTCGTACATGGACGATTTCGCGAACCTGGCCGCGACCGTCCCGCTGACCTCGGTGGCGACGATGCTGCGCGAGCTCGTCGGGCCGGGTGACGCTGCCGGTGGCGCGCCGCTCGGCTACCTCGACGACGTGCTGCACCGCCGGACGCCGGCGAAGTGGGAGGCCGGGCTGGGCTTCGCGCGCTCGCACGAGCGCGTGCAGGTGCCGGTGTTCCTGACCGCCGGCTGGTACGACGTGATCCTCGGCCACGACCTCGATCACTTCGTTCGGATGCGCCGTGGCGGTGCGACGCAAGCGGCGCGGGAAGAGACGCGCTTGCTCATCGGGCCTTGGTCGCACAGCAACTTCACGAACGTGGTCGGCCAGCTCGACTTCGGGCGCCGGGCGATGGGTGCGTCCCTGGACATGGGCCTTGGGATCTCGGGGACGCTCATCGGTTGGTTCAAGTCCAAGCTCGGGCAGCCAGTACAACCCGATGAGGGCCCGAGGGTCCGGTTGTTCGTCCAGGGGATCAACCGCTGGCGCGACGATGACGACTGGCCGCTGTCCGCTGCTCGTCCGGTTCCCTGGTTCCTGCGGGCGGGCGGACGACTGTCACCGGAAGCACCCGGGGCGCAGGAGGGGACCGATTCGTTCGTGTTCGACCCGCTGGACCCGTGTCCGACCTGTGGTGGCGACCTCGTCAAGCCGCCCACCTTCTCGCCCGGGCCGGTCGATCAGCGTTCCATTCTCGGTCGCCGCGACGTCCTCGTCTATACGTCCGATGTGCTCGAGCGCGACGTCCAAGTCATCGGCCCAGTGGTCGCGCGACTCACCGTGGCGACGACCGGCAAGGGCACCGACTGGGTGGTGAAGGTCTGCGATGTCGACCCGGGCGGGCGAACCGTCAACGTGTGCGACGGCATCGCACGGTCGCAGCCGTCGACTACTGCCGACGGCCGACCGTTCGAGTGCGAGGTGGACCTCTGGGCGACGGCGATGGTGTTCCGGGCCGGACATCGCATACGAGTGATCGTCACGTCGAGCGACTTTCCTCGTTATGAGCGCAACCCGAATACGGGGCAAGCGCCGTGGGAGGCAACGGTCTTCGAGCCGGCCTTGCAGCGCGTATTCCACGACTCGGCGCGCGTGTCCTGCGTCGTCCTACCGATCGTCAGCTGAGCCGTTCCAAGGAGACACAAACGCCGTGCAGAGACGAGGAACCCCGAGCGCGTTCGTCATAAGCCAGACCGCCTTCGACCGAGGGGGCGAGATCGACTGGCCGATGTTCCGCGCCCACCTGCGCCGGCTCGGTGAGTCGGGGATCGGCGTTTACGCCGGCGGCGGAGGTAGCGGGGAAGGGCACACGCTGCTGCCCCACGAGGTCGAACAGTTGCTCGCCGTCGCGGCCGAGGAGCTCGTTGGGAAGGTGCCGGCCAGGGCGATGGGTGTGGAGCCTCGCACCGCCCGCCAGATGATCGAGTTCGGCCGGCTGGTCAAGGCCTCCGGACTCGACGCAATGCAGATTTACAGCCTCGATATGGGCCACCTCGGCCAACCCGGGCCCGGCGAGTTGGATCTCTACTTCAGCGAGGTGCTCGATGCGATCGACCTGCCGTGCATCATCTCGACGCACTACTCGGTCGGGTACATGATCCCGGTCGACCTGTTGTGCAGCCTGTGCGGGCGCTACGACTCGGTGATCGGTATCAACTGCTCGATCGGCCAGGACTTCACCTACTTGGTGCGGCTACTGGCCGAGCTTCCTCCACACGTCGAGGTACACGTGGGGGGCCCTATGCACACGCTTTCGGCGCTCGCCATGGGTGCGACGGGTTACCTCACGAGCGAAGGCAATCTCGCCCCGAAGCTCGCGCAGAGCGTGGTGGAGCTGTACGCGAAGGGTGACTACGCCGGCGCCGAGGAGGCGTACAGCAAAGTGGTCCAGATCTTCTCTATGGCGATGGCGGGCCTCGGCGGCAACAAGGCGATACAGAACGCCCTCGGTCTGCCGGGAGGGTATCCCCGACGCCCTCGGGTCGACCGGTCAACGCCCGAGAGCATGGCGCGCGCCCGGCAGATGCTCTCCGAGATCGGGATCTCGGAGCTCGAGCCCTATCTCTAGCCGAGCCGGGACCTGAGTGTTCGTGGTCGGACTCTCGGCGCCCGATGAGAATGGGTTTCCCGGCGTATCGTTGCGCCGCCGACGGGACTGCCCTCGAGTTGGTCGTGGGGGTGGACGACGTGTTGCGCTGTCCCGTCTGCGGTCACCGTACGGATGAGCCGGGCGACGGAGTGCTCGGGGATGCCTTCGACATCGTTGACCGCCGATGGGGGCTCCGTGGCGATCCGCACGCATGGATTCGATGCGTGTGCTACTCGCCGCGATCCCCACCCCGCCGAATGTTGCCGCCGTCAGAGTGCTGTTCGTCGACGGCCTCCGCCAGGTGGCAGACGTCGACATCGACGAGGCCGACGGCCAGTACGTCTATCGCGAGGGTCTCGACCACGTCGACATGTCCGGCGGCGGTGTCAGCGTCGATTGGTGGCGCACGAAGGGAATCCCACTGCTGTTGGATCGAGCGGTCAGCCGGCGTGGCGCGCCACCGGGTGCAACCGATGCACCGCATGGCGGCCCTCGGTCCGTTCGTTCCGTCGCGGCCACCCTCGGCATCTGGGCGCTCTTGTTGGCCATCCCGATCGCCATGATCGGTAGCGGCGCCTGGTTGCTCTATCAGCACAACTTCGGCACGCGTGTCCAGGCGGCGGTGCACTCGTGCGACTTATCGGGGAACTTCCGCCGTTACGCGACCACATTTCGTACCGACTGTGTC
Organism: Acidimicrobiales bacterium; assembly: GCA_039934635.1. GTDB lineage: Bacteria > Actinomycetota > Acidimicrobiia > Acidimicrobiales > WLNW01 > DATLFA01. The sequence goes on along the minus strand of JBDTLT010000275.1, from coordinate 1,527 downwards.
GCGGAATGGACGATTGACGGTCGGGTGATCGTCGGGAACTTCGATGGCGGCAACGGTGCGTCCGATGTCGGCAAGCGAGTGAGCGCGACGGTTGGCGGCGACACTGCCTACAGCCGGTCGTTGGGTCTGCCGATCGTGCTGATCGGTTTGGGAGTGCCCTTCCCGGCAATACCATCCGTCGCGACAAGCGACGGATCGTCAACCATCGCAATCACACGGGCGCCCGCGCTCGATCAGTCGCGATCAGTTGAACTGCGCGATGCAGGTCGCCATCGCGCGAAACGGTCCGATCAGACGCGGTGGCAGCACCAACCGCAGTTGGTGACGCATGCCCCTTCGTTTCGCCAGGAGACTGGGGGTCAAGAGTGGGCTGGCGAAATCTCCGCTGTCCTCGCTTCGAGCGCTACCGCCTTCGGCGACGGCGTCGGTGGACGCGAGGTCAGATGTTTGACCACGCGCCGGGCGTCGCGTCCGACGGCGGTGATGGTGGCGGATGTTGCGGAGTACATGAATTCCACGCCGACGACAAAGGGCACCGCAGCGGACTCCTGGCCGGCGAGCCATGTCGCGTGGTGCTTGACGACTTCCATGGCGATATCGGCGCCCGAGCTGCCAACGCCGACGACGAGCACCGGGCCTTCTGCGAGCTTCGATGGATGCTTGCACTCGTGCAGCGGGATGATGTTGGGATCGAGCGCGTGTGCGAACCGGGCACCTTGGCTTGCTGGAAGTTCGCCATCAAATCTCTCGACCCGTTCCTCCGAGCTACCGAGGTCGAATCACTCGTCGAGAAGCACCCAGTACTCACCGAAGTTCGGTCGGCTCGTGTTGGGATCGCCCTTCGGCGGGCGGGCGGGGTCGGGGCGGGCGCCATGGCAGAACAGGCAGTGGGCCATTGCGACGATTGCACCGAAGAGGTGCGTCGTTTCGGGGGTGTCTTGGTCGGCCGGCAGCCCGCCAGCCAACTCCTGTCCCATGCACGCGTGTGCGCCCGAGCCGAAGCTGAGTCCCCACGGATGCACGTCGGGCGGCAGCGCTCGGTGGGGGACGAACGCGTCGGCGTCGGCGCCGAAGACATCGTGATCGCGATTCGCCGTGGCGAGCCCCAGCGACACATCGGCGTCGCGCGGGATGAGTTCGCCGCTCGTCAGTTCCACGTCGGCAAGCGCTACTCGGCGCGCCTCGGGGCTCGCCGGGTGCAGCCGCAACGCCTCGTGTGCACACTGCACCAGCCACGCCCGATCGCGTACCCGAGACCAGTCGTCGGGATGCTGTGCAAGCCATCCGAAGATCTCGTGCATCGTGAAGACAAACGCCATCGACGTCGAATGCGAGCCGACCCACGGGAAGTAGGCGACCTCGCGCAACACGATCTCGTAGGGCAGATCGAGGCGATCTTGATTGCGCAGCAACAGAGTGAGGACGTCGCGGGGGAGGTCTTGCTCCTCGATCGACCCTGCTTCGAATCGATCGAGCAGCGCTCGGCGCGTTTCGAGTGATGGCTTGAAGAACTGTTCCTCGAACTCG
>JBDTLT010000274.1:0-6909 GCA_039934635.1 Acidimicrobiales bacterium | reverse complement strand
GCCGCCTCCATGTGAAGGCCGGACCCAACGCGTGTACTAACGATGGTGTCGGAGGAGCGTCGTGGACTCGTCCTACACGAGAAGCTCCTCTGCGTCGCTGGGTACCAACGCTTCGGGTCGCGTGATGAGACGGGTCGCATCGTGAGGGCTGCCGCTCACGCGGTTGAAAGCTCTCAACCGAGGAGTCAACCAACTTTGGGCAGACCCTGTTGAGGTGCGACCCACACCCTCGACCGACTGTCGGGTCATTCGGGTGTGCTGTGTTTCCACTAGAGTCAGCAACGAAGGTTTCGAGGACCGACCAACTTGTGGTCAGCCGTGAACTCCATGGTCAACGACCGAGGCCGGCTACCTCATGGTCAGCGGACGATGACGGCCCGCTGACCATGAGCTCCTGACTACGGGCACCTGTCTTTCTTGTCGTGGCCCGGCGGGGTGAAGCTGTACGTTCCATCCCAGTGCCACACGTTGTCGGCGGTGACGGTGACGGCGACGTTCGCGTGGAAGCCGCTAAACCGGCCGGTCCCGCCTGAGAACGTGAGCGTGCCGGTAAACGTCTGGAGATCGAGCGTGACGTGGCCGAAGGCATCGTTTTTCCCCGGGCCATCAAGAACGAGGTCGGTGCACAAGCAGGGGAATACGGGTGCTGATGTGTAGATGACCTTCATGCCGCTGTCGATAGCGTTCAGGTTCGACCCGAGGATCGTGCAGAACCCACCGGCGTTGCCGGTGTACTGAGAACACTCCTTCGTCACGTGGAGTTCTCCCCTCCGTGGCGTATTGGTGTTCGAGGCAGAGGCTGCGTTGGCGAACGCTCCGACCATGACGACGGCCAGGAGCAATCCGAAGATTGCCTTCGCTTTGTGACTCTTGCGGTGCGGTGACTGCAGCTCGGTCATGACTTTCTCCTTTGGTTGTTGGTTGTTAATTGTGGGCGCCTGCGGGACTACGGTTTCGACGATCCGATCTGCTTCCAGACCGGCCTGTTCGAATGCCCCGTCACTTGCTCGACGGAGTCAGGCTTCGAACAAGTGCAGACAGCTCTCATCGCCCGGGATCGGATTCGAGCGCCGCGAGTGGATGGGCTCTCCGTCGCCGAGTCGGGCACCGCCGCACGGCTCGCGTTGTGCGGGACGGTGCGGACGTTCGTCGGATCGTTCTCCTCGAGTGGTGTGGGAGGATGGTTTCCGCGACCACAGAGTGAGGGAGAGGTCTCGCGGCGTGATCGCGCCGAGATCGCGGCGCACGCGCTGCTCCTGATCTTCGGTGGGTCGAAGGACGGCGACACCAGCGGCCATACACAACGAACGTCTTGGTCTCATCAGTCCCCCAGTCCGGTGTCCGAAGTTCGACGGGCCGTCTCGATGAAGGTCTCGAGAACGCGAAGGAGATCGAGCCAGTCAGCGAAGGACGCCACCGTGACGTCGTCATCCGGGCACACGGTCACGCCGGTCGCACCGTTCCGATGGACGACCGGCAAGATCAGGCTCGACATCGATCAACAGGCGCATCGATGCGACGGTAGGGTCGCGGTGGCCTCGTTTGTCCCCGGCAGATCCCTAGTTCTGGTCCCCTAGGGTCATCGAGGCGACATGGGCCGCGAGATGGGCCCGACGTCGTACGCCCAGTTTCATGAACGCGTTCGCCAAGTGGTATTCGACCGTCTTGACGCTCACGAAGAGCCGCTCGGCGATCTCGCGGTTGGTCAGACCCTCGGCGACGAGGCGGGCCACAGCCTCCTCGCGCGGGGTGAGCAACGGCAGACCAGTGTCGCGTCGACGCGGCGTGGGGCCGCAGACCACAAGTTCTGCGGCGGCTCGGTCAACATGCGGAACCGCGCCTGCGCTGGCCGCGGTGAGTGAGTCCAGGGTGTAGGTGGTGAGGTCCTCGATCGTCATGGACTCGCCACGCTGTTGGGCGACACTGAAATCGCCGGGATGGGCGTCGACCGCAGCCTGAGCCTCGAGCCGACAAGTGAATTCAATACCGGTTACTCCGAGGCCAAAGGGGTTGGCGTAGCGAGCCGCGGCGGTGAGGAGCACCGCCGTGGTTTCGATGTCGTTGCACTGGGCGGCGAGGGCGGCGGCGACGTACACGAAGTACAGAAGGTGGCGGGTGCGCCCTTCGTCGTGGGCGATGCGCAGACCCTGGGCGGCGTTGGCGCGGGCGCGGACCGTGTCGCCGCCCAGAGTGTCGTACGCCGCGGACGCGAAGAGGGCCCCGGTCCGCACCGACCCCCCGATCCCCTGCGCGGGTTCAATCACCGAGTGCGCCAGTTCTCGCGCCCGTTCGCGTTGACCCGCGTAGTAGAGGACGCTGGCGAATTGCATCTCGCCGAGAGTAGGGATCCCGAGTCGGTGGCCCTCGGGTATAAGTCGTTCGTAGTGTTCGATCAGCTCCGCGCTGTCCCAGGCGTCGGGTAGCTGTCCCCGCTGGCTTTCGATGAACAGCTGGCCGTAACGCGTTCCGCTCGCCATGGCGATACGGCGGGCCTGCAGCCACCACTGCCGGAACGCCGCAGGATCATTGCGGTGCGAGGCCACCGCCATCAACGCCAGCGGCGCCTGCCAGGGCGGGTCGACGCCCGCGGCTTGAGCCAGCCGGACGGCCTCGGTGCCGTAGCGCTCACCGGCATGCAAGTCCCCATTGATGGCTTCGAAGCGCGCCGCGGCGGCGAGCGCCTGAAGTCGCAGATCGCCGTCGAGGTCCGGGTGTTCGAAGAGTTCGCGATACCAGCGGCGCCATTCGCCGGTGCGGCGCAGCCCCCAAAACATGTCGAGGGCCAGCACCCCGGCAGCGGCGTCGTTGACCCGGCCGGCCGTCAACAAGTACGCGAACGCGCTGCGGTAGTTGTCGATATCAACCTCGATCGCGTCGAACAAGACTGCAGCCTGATTGCTGGCGCGAAGCGCCTCGCCCAGCGTCACGGCCCGGTCACGCCAATAGGCGGCGTGACGGTCCTGCACCAGGGTCGCGTCGGGCTGCTCGGCCAGACGATCCGCGGCGAACTGGCGCAACGTCTCCAACAACCGATACCGCACCCCGGCCGGAGCGGGGACGGCGAGCACCATCGACTTGTCGACCAGATGACCGAGCGCGTTGAGCACTTCGAAACCTTCGACGATCCCGTCCGCGCCGATCGCCTCCGCCGCGTCGAGATCGAAACTCCCGGCCAACGTCGACAAACGCTGGAACAGCGCGCGTTCAGTGCTGTCCAACAATTCATAGGACCACGAAACCGTGGCCTGCAACGTCCGGTGACGCGCCACCGCGGTACGGCCCCCGCCGGTCAACAACCGGAAGCGTTGATCGAGCCGCTCCGCGATCTGCGATGGCGTCATCATCCGCGCCCGCGCCGCGGCGAGCTCGATCGCCAACGGCAACCCATCCAATCGCACACAGATCTCACCGATCGACCGACGCTGGCTCTTATCGAGCACCGCGCCAGCCTGCGTGGCACGCCCGATGAACAACTCGACCGCGGTCCCCTCCGCCAACGGGGGTACCGCCTGCACCCGCTCGACCGCGATCCCCAGCCGCTCGCGGCTGGTGGCCAACACCCGCACCCCGGGTGCACTCGCCGCCAACCGATCGACGAAGCGGGCGACCGGACCGAGAACGTGCTCGCAGTTATCGATGATCACCAACAACTGCTTCGCCCTCAACCGACTCACCAACGTCGTCGCCAACGGCTCGCCAGTCTGCGCCGCGACCCCGAGCACATCGGCAATCGTCGCCAGCACCATCGCGTCATGGGCGAGGGGCGCCAAGTCCACCAGCCACACCCCATCAACGAAACCAGGCAACACCTCCGCGCCGACCTCCAACGCCAACCGCGTCTTACCGACACCGCCGACGCCGGTCAGCGTCACCAACCGATGCTCGCCCAGCAGCGCTTCGATCGCTTCCACTTCGTCGGCGCGGCCCACGAAGGACGACGACTGCAACGGCAAATTCGTCGGATAGTTCGCCAACGACCGCAACGCCGCGAACTCACCACCACCGACCTGCCACACCCGCTCCACCCGAGATAGATCCCGCTGCAGATGCTCACCCAAATCCCGCAAATCATCACGCTCACGAACCAGCGACGCCGTCGATTCGCTGCACACCACTTGGCCGCCATGCCCGATCGACGTCAAACGCGCACACCTATTCACCGTCGAACCCAAGTAGTCCCCATCACGAAGCTCGGCCTCGCCGGTATGCAACCCCATGCGGACCGACAACACATCTTGCAGCCGCTGTTGCGCGTCGACCGCGGCGGCCGCCGCATCGCCCGCCGACGCAAACACCGCCGCCACCCCATCGTCGGTGTGCCTGAACAGCAATCCGTTGTGCTTGTCGATCACATCGCGCAAGATCGAGTCATGCTCCACCAACAACGCCCGCATCACCTCAGGCTCGTCCTGCCGACGACGCGTCGAACCCTCAATATCGGTCAACAGAAACGTCACGGTGCCCGACGGAGCGCTCTGCACCACCACAACGCTACCGACACCCGTCACGCGCCGCCATCGACCGGCCGCTGCATTAGGTCTGTGCGTCCGGTACCGCCCCCGAATCCAAGAAGAGCCCGCCGTGGCGATCGCCGTCGCCACGGCGGCTGACGCACTCTCGCGACCACCCCTCGATAACTACACGTATGTAAGACGTGGACCGTCTCGGCGACGGGACATTCGTCAAACGCTGGCGCGGGCTCAGCGGCTATCCACAACGTGTTCACGATGACGAAGACGTGACCCGCGCCATCACCGAGGATCCTCGACGCCGCGTCGGCGTCACATCACGAGTCGTGTGGCGGCGACTGTAAAGGCGCGCAGTTCGTCGATCGTCCATCCTTGGGCCCGTTGAGGATCGCGTTGAGGGCCATCGTCGTCTGCGACGACCTCAAGGAGCGGACTGTGATCAAGGAGCAGTGCTCGATTTGAGGCGACGATGCCGGCCATCCTTGAGATAAATGCGCCGACGCGGGCCAATACTCGATACGATGCGCCCGCTGCGACTGAAGATGGCGAGCGGCACTGCGCCGCGCCGCGATGGCATTCCCCCGAAGGTTGTCCACTCGAATGGACAGGCGCGTTGTCCGCGCCGGCGGGATGCAATTTCTTGCCTCGGCGGGTTCCGCTTAGCGGAACCGGCAAGTCTGTGCCGAACTTGACAGAGCGTTCAAAGGAGCGATTGGCGGAGCGGATTGGGTTCGCGAATGAGGCTGAATCGGTCGGATGGATGGATGCGGCACAATGCGTGCGGGATGATGAACTGCGTGTCGTAACGCGCGAGCGCGCGAACAGCGCAAGGACGATCGGAGCGCGAAACGAACGCGCCGGCTTGATTACGCAGTCAGCCAATGCCGTCGGCGCCGTGTCTGTGTGTTCGACAGCGACCAGCTTCGATCAGAGCGACTCAATCCATCAGCTCGCCGCTCCCAACGCCTCAGGAGGCTTCTCAGCGCCATGTAGCACGGGCCACGTCGGCATCGAGCCGCATCAATCCCTCGCTCACGGCGACGTCGTCTATCTCTACGTTGACGACACGTAGTCGCAAGACCAGCGCGTATGTCGGCGGTGAGGCGCAGCGTGTCGGCGCGGCGACAATGAGCGTGACTCGCCTACCCCGTGCTTCGTTGAGGATGCCGTTGAGCGGTTTCCATCGTGGTGCAGCTCGCCGTTGAGGTTGATGCCCAGTCACGTCCGGGGCGTGACGACGGCGTATGCGTCAACGCTCGCCTCTCCTTGTTGACGCGTACGCGTCAACGCTGCAGCAAGGGAACAGCTTGCTCGTGACTCCGCACTCAACGATTTCTTCAACGGACAACACCATTCGGCTGCTGCGTCGCGTTGTGCCTCAACGAGCGCGCTTTTCGTCGGCATGCGAGACAACGACACCGATGCACGAGGCGCAGCCCGTACTCCGCAATCAAGCTCGGAGATCGTGTTCGAGCGCGCCTGCGACTTGGAGATCACGCCGGGCATGGCGACGGTGCTGTTGCGCATTCTGCGCGAGGCCGCGCGACGACAGCAACTCAACATCGACGACAACGATCCATCGGAACCTCTAGCCTCTCGAGCATCATGAAGCGATTCGCCTTCTACGGACGCGTGAGCACCGAAGACCAACAAGACCCGACGTCATCGCGCAATTGGCAACTGGCGCGTTCTCGACAGGTCATCGAAGCTGTCGGCGGCGAGATCGTCGAAGAGTTCTTCGATATCGGACAGTCGCGATCATTGCCGTGGAAACGACGACCCGAAGCGTCGCGGCTCCTCGACGCTTTCCGCGACGAGGACCGGGGCTTCGACGGCGTGGTCATCGGCGAGCCACAACGCGCGTTCTACGGCAACCAGTTCGGTCTCACGTTCCCCGTGTTCGTTCACTACGACGTCGAGTTGTGGGTGCCCGAGGTCGGCGGCAGAGTTGATCCCGGCTCCGATGCCCACGATCTCGTCATGAGTCTCTACGGCGGAATGAGCAAAGGCGAACGCAATCGGATAAAGACTCGCGTGCGTGCCGCCATGGCCGCACAGGCCGCCATCGAAGGACGCTTCCTCGGCGGCCGCCCGCCCTACGGCTACGCCATCGCCGACGCCGGTCCCCATCCCAAGCCGGGTAAAGCCGCCGTGGGCCAACGGCTACATGCGCTCGAGCTCGATCCCATCGCGGCGCCCGTCGTACAGCGAATCTATGAAGAGTTCATTGCTGGCAGAGGTCTCCACTCCATCGCCGAGAAACTCACCGCCGGCGGCGTTCCGTCACCGTCCGCGCATGACCCAGCCCGCAATCGCCACCGCATCGGCAGCGGCGGCGCGTGGTCGAAGCACGCCATCCGAGCCATCCTTCGCAACCCCCGCTATACCGGCCGCCAAGTCTGGAACCGCCAACGCCGCGACGAGGTACTCATCGACGTCG
>JBDTLT010000273.1:0-6931 GCA_039934635.1 Acidimicrobiales bacterium | reverse complement strand
ACACACCGTCGCGTTGCCCCCAAGCTGACGGTGTAGCGATTGCGCGCGTTCCGTTGCGGGGTCGAACAATGACACGACCTCGTAGTCAGGAGGTAGCGCAGCGGCTCGTTTTCCCCCGATGAGACCACATCCGACAATAGCGACCGGGATCACGTCGATGCGCCATCGGGACGGTCGAGGACCCACTCGTTGTCGCGCAAGTAGTCGACGGTTTGCTCGATGCCCTCGCGGATTGCGAACTTGGGCGACCAGCCGAGCGCCTGCGCCCGCGAAATGTCGAGCCAAATATACGGGTTGTCGCCGATCCATCCCTGACGACCACCGGTGAACACGAATTCCGGATCGAGCCCGAGACGCGCGCAGATCCAACTGGCGGATTCTCGAACAGTGCAGTACGCGTCGACGCCGAGGTTCAGGACCTCGAACTTCGTAGCGGCATCGATGCGGCTGACGATGGCGTCGACACAGTCGGAGACCGCCATGTAGCTCTTGCGTTGATTCCCGTCACCGAGTATTTCGAGCCGGTTCGGGTCGGCGCGGAGCTTCTTGAGGAAGTCGACGACATGGCCGTGGGTGTAGCGCGGGCCGATGACCGAGACGAAGCGGAAGACGGTTGCACAGAAGCGATCGGCCTCCGCGTAGGCGGCGATGAAGGCCTCAGCCGCTGACTTGGATGCGCCGTACAGCGAAGTCTGGACGGGGAACGGACAGTCTTCGGGAGTGGGGACGACGGGCGTGTCGCCGTAGACAGAGCCAGTCGACGAAAAGAGCAATCGGTGAACGTTGGCGAGGCGCGCGGCTTCGCACACGTTGTGCGTGACGATGACGTTCTGTTCTAGATCGCGACGGGTGTGGTCCCAGCCGAAACGAACATCCGCGTTGGCCGCAAGGTGAACGATCGCATGGCATCCCGCCGCGACTTCGATGAGCCGGTCGACGTCGGACAGCAACTCGAGCTCGACGACCGAGAGCGCCGGATTGGACACGTTGTGCTCGAGGAATCTACGGGAGCCCGTGGAGAAATTGTCGACGACGACGACGTCGTGGCCGAGCGCCAGAAGCTTGTCGACAACATGCGAGCCGATAAAGCCTGCGCCACCAGTGACGAGAGTGCGAGCGACCATGCAATTACGACGAGGTGATGCTCTCCCAATGCGGCGTGGTCGCGCACACATCGGGATGAGTCACGATCAAGTGCCAGACGACGGCCTGAAAACCTTCGGTCTGCGCGGTGACGTCGGCCGCGGAAAGAGTCGGGATGATGACGGCGGCATCGGCGACCTTCGCGAGCATGCCACCATCTCGGCCGGCGATGCCCACGATGCTCGCGTTGACCGAAAGGGCGAGTTTCATGGCAGACACAAGGTTGCGGCTGACGCCGCGCTCCTCGTCGCCCCCGCCGACCGAGAAGACGAAGAGGCAATCTTTGGGACCGAAGCGCGACACCTTGAGCCACTCGGAGTAGGCAGTTTCGAAACTGTCGTCGTTGGTCCTCGCCGTCAATTCGGACACGTTGTCGGTGACGCTGTACGACTCGATTCCGCCGAGCTTGCGGAAGTCGCAGGCGGCGTGCGACGCGTGCCCGGCACCGCCGCCAGAACCGCAGAAGAAGAGCCGGCCGTTGGCTTCTTTGGTTTGCCGAATGATCCGCACGACCTCCTCCACGGTTGCGGGGTCGATCTTCCCCGCAATTTGGATGGCGTCGGCGAGGAAACGACTCGCATAGGTGGCCGGTGCACTCACAGGGGGCGAATACTACCCAGTCCTGTGACTTCGGCGGCGCACTTCACCCGTCTCCGCGCCGTGGCCTCCTCGATTGCCCGGACCGAGCGCAGCGAGCGGCCGCGACACCGCCGATAGGATTCGATGTCGTGGCCGAACCCGAATTCGACATCGACGCCGTCGTCGCCGAGATCCGTGAAAGCGTCAGACGGGGCCGCGAGAGCGGCGTCTACTCGGACGAACTCGAAGCCGAACTGCAGAGCGACTTCGCCCGCCAACTCGCCCGGCCCGACCCGGCCCTGCGTTTCGACGCTTTGTATCGAGCGCTGCACAGTGTCGACGTTGCCCGTCAGTTAGGGCCCGAGCGGGTGGCGCTCGAGTCGGGCATCCCCGGCGGTGAGGCCGTGCATCGTGCATTGTCCAAAGCGGTTGGGCGTCAGATCAACGGCCTCTACCAACAGGTTCGAGTGTTCGCTGATTCGGTCGTACCCATGTTCGACGAACTCATCCGGGCGGTGAGCGACGCACCCGTGCACGTGCACGATGACGTCGTGCACGACATCGACGTGTTGACCGATCGAGTAGCGGCGCTTCAGCGCAGCATCGACCGTCTCGGCGCGGCGTTCGCCGATGGAGCCGGCACGATGGCAAGACTTCTCGATCACCTCAACTTCTTCGATGGTGTGAGTCCGCGGCTGGCCGCGCTCGAGGAGCGTGAACGGCGGCGGGGTTTCGACCCGTTCTTCGAGTACGCAAAGTTCGAAGAAGCGGCGCGGGCGTCGTCCCCGGAAGACGCGACCGACTACACAACCGTGGCCGACCGACTAGCCGAGTGCCCCGGCCCGGTGATCGATCTCGGCGCGGGGCGCGGCGACCTCGTGCGCCTGCTCGGCGAAAGAGGCGCGACGGCCTGGGGTGTCGACCGCGACGCCGATCTCGTCGCCGCCGGCCAGCGCGCGGGACTCGATGTCCGACTCGGCGACGCGGTCGACGCGCTCCGGTCGGTGCCGCTGGCTTCGGTGGGTGGCGTCGTACTGCTCCACGTCGCCGAACATCTGACGCCCAACGAGGTGCTCGACGTCGTGCAGTCGGCCCATCGCGCACTGTGCGAATCGGGGCAACTGGTGGTGGAGACCATCAATCCGCAATCGTTCGCGGCACGGGCGGGAACACTCTCGCTCGACCCGACGTACACGCGACCGTTGCACCCCGTGTACCTCGACTTCGTGGTGCGGGCGGCTGGTTTCACAACCGTCGACTTCGAGTGGGTCGGGCCGCCGCCACAATCAGAGCGGCTCGACGAGATCGATGACGATTCGGCCCTCGCCAAAGTGGTCAACGACAACGCGCGACGCGTCAACGAGTTGCTCTTCGCCGCCCAGAGCTATCGCGTGACCGCGTATCGCTGATGCGCATCAACCAGATTGTTGTCAGCGCAGCGCCCGGTGACGAGGTTACCGAGTCCGCGCTGACAATGGCCCGCGCGCTGCGCGGTGCAGGCGTCTCGTCCGATGTCTATGCCGCGCGCCGTGACAGCGGCTTGACGCAACCGGTGCGCCGTCTCGACGAGTACGTGACCGGTGACGGCAACGACCTCTTGATCTACCACGCGGATGTCGGCGATCACCGGGTTGTCGACTTCCTGCTGCGATCCACAGAACAATTGCTAGTGGCGTACCACGGCATCGCACCCGCTCGCTACTACGACGAATTCGACGCCGACTCCGCAGCCAGATTGCGGTTCGATCGGTCCAGCCTGCGCCGGCTCGGTTACCGGGCAATCGGAGCGTTGGCGTATTCCTCGTTCGCCGCGAACGAACTGCGAGAGTTGGGTCTGTCGAATGTCGAAGTCGTGCCGCCCGGGCTCGACCGCCATCGACTACTCGATGCCGGCGCGGACGAGACGCTGGTGGCGCAACTTGCCGAGTCGACCGGTCCGCTCGTGCTGTGCGTGGACGAACTCTTGCCGCACGCACGACCCGATCTCGCGATCGCCGCGCACCACATGCTCAATGTCAATTACGTGCCTGATGCGCGACTCGTGCTCGCCGGCACGCCACGGAACAGCCAATTCGCCAGTGCCTTGACTCGCCACGTGCACAGCCTCAACCTGCCGTCGGTATCGATGACGGGCGCAGTGAACGATGCGCAGCTCGCCACGTTCTATCGATCAGCCGACGTGTTGGTCGTACCGAGCGAGTACGAGGCTTCCGGGTCGCACATCATGGCGGCGTTTCACTTCGGTGTGCCCGTTGTCGCGCGTGACTTCGGCGCGATCCGAGAAGTCGCCCAGGGTGCGGCCATCGTGCTCGGCCGAGACGCAGGCGCGCCTGAGATGTGCGAGGCGATCGCGAGAGTGCTGCGCGACGTGCCGTTGCGCGTCGAGCTTCGCCGTCGCGGGCATCAAGTGGCGGCAGCGGTGAGACCCGAACGAACACTCACCGCCACGCTCGTGGCACTGGCGCGAGTCGTTGCCCACGCGTCAACACCAGATCACTCGCCGGTTCACTGATGAGGCTCTTGTTCGTGGCGCAGCGCTACGGCGAGTCGATCGCCGGCGGGGCCGAGGCCGCGTGTCGCGCGCTCGCGGAGCGCCTGGCCGCGCGCGGCCACGATGTGGATGTCGTTACTTCTTGCGCGACCAGCTACGAAGACTGGGCCGACGTATTCGCCCGGGGGTCGAGCGAACTCAATGGCGTGCAGGTGCACCGGTTGCCCGTGCGCGCCGCCCGCGAGCCACGCCTGTTTGCGCCGCTGCACCACCGGGCGCTGTCACGCAGGCAGGTCAGCCTGGCGGTTCAACGAGATTGGCTGCGGGTGCACGGGCCCGAACTGCCCGACCTGCCCGCGTTTCTCGAAGAACGCGCCGGTCGCTACGACGTCGTCGCATTCAGCTCATATCTGTTCGCGCCGACGGCGACCGGCCTGCCGATCGCGGCAGCGCGGACGGCGACGATCGTGCATCCGGCCGCGCACGACGAGCCAGCGCTCGAGCTCGACGTCTTCGATCCGGAGCTGCGTCACGCCGATGCGATTGCGTGTTACTCGATGGAAGAGATGCAACTCATCGAGCGGCGATTGCGAGCACCGCAACTGCTGAGGCTCATCGGCACCGGCATCGATGACACCCCACCCGGTGACGGTGCGCGGTTCCGGCGACAATTCGGGCTCGGCGAGCGGCCCTATTTGCTCTACCTCGGTCGTCTCGATCCGGGCAAAGGCGCGGACGAGCTCTATCGGTTTGCGCGGGCAGCGATGGCACGGGACAACCTCGACGTGGCGCTCGTCGTCGCGGGCGAGAATGTGATGGGTCTCCCGCCGGCAAACGGTGTGGTGATCACGGGCTTCGTGGATGACCAGACGAAGTACGACGCGCTCGCGGGCGCCAGCGTCTTCGCGAACCCCTCGTACTTCGAGAGCTTTTCGATCGTGTTGTGCGAGGCATGGATACAGGGCCGGCCCGCCCTCGTTCAGGGTGCGAGCGACGTGCTCGCCGGTCACGTCGGCCGCAGTGGCGGCGGCCTCGCCTACCGATCGTTCGCTGAATTCGATGTCGCACTGCGACGCCTCCTCGATGATGCACCGTTGCGAGATGTGATGGGGCAGCGAGGTCGCAACTATGTGCTGGACAACTTCGGTTGGCCGGCAGTGATCGAACGCTACGAGGCTCTTCTGGTCGAGGTGCGCAGCCGCTTCGACGCGGCGCGTCGGCCGAACTGGTTCGTGGCGGACACTCGAGCTGCGATCCGATGAAGCTGCTCCTCTGTGTGCAGAGGTACGGCGATGACGTTGCGGGCGGCGCCGAGAGCGCGTGCCGTGGATTCGCGGAGGGCTTGGCTCGTCGTGGTCACACGATCGAAGTCGCGACATCGGCAGCCCGTGACTACGTCACGTGGGCTGATCACTATCCGACCGGTGCGAGCACTGCGAACGGGGTGACCGTGCACCGCTTTGGTGTTCGCAAACCTCGCAGTGAGGCGCAGTTCGGACCACTCTCGGCGAGGGTGCTCGGCGCGCCGACCTCATTGGCCGTGCAACGCGACTGGCTGCGGGTGCAGGGCCCGGACCTGCCGGACATGCAGGAGTTTCTTCGCGCCGATGCGGATCGCTACGACGCCGTCATACTCCACACCTACCTATATCCAACGAGCGCCCTGGCGGTGACAGTTGCTGCTTGCCGGGCCCCGGTGGTGTTGCACCCCGCCGCGCATCAAGAGCCCATGCTCGCATTCGATGTGTACGAGGAGCTCTTCGGTCGCGTCGACGGTCTCGCGTTCTACACACCCGAGGAACAAGCCTTGGTCGTGGACCGTTTCCGCCCGTCGGCTGTTCGCGAGGTTGTGGGTGTCGGCGTCGAAGCGAATGCCAAGGGTGACGGTGCCCGCTTTCGCCGCCACTTCGGCATCGAGGACGGCCCCCTGTTGCTCTTCGTCGGACGCGTCGATCGCAACAAGGGCTCCGATGAGCTCATCTCGTACTTTCGTGAGTTCCGCCGCCGCGACCGACGAGTCACGCTCGCCGTCGTGGGTCAACCGATCGATCCGATCGAGCCACAGCCTGGTGTCGTTGTCACCGGATTCGTCGACGAACAAACGAAGTACGACGCCTTTGCGGCCGCCACGGTGTTCGTCAATCCGTCGTACTTCGAGAGCTTTTCGATCGTGCTGTGCGAGTCGTTCTTGCACCGCCGTCCCGCGCTCGTGCAAGAACGCTGCGATGTGCTCGCCGGCCAGGTACGGCGCAGCCGCGGGGGTCTGACCTACTCATCGTTTGCGGAATTCGATGCCGCGCTCACACGTTTGCTCGACGATGCCGCGTTGCGCGACCGGTTGGGTGAGTCGGGACGCCGCTACACCATCGAGAACTACGCGTGGGGCCACGTGCTCACGAGGTACGAGGCCTTCCTCAGCCGCGTGATCGAAAGTCGACGGCACTGACGTCACTCACCGATGCCCGGCTACGAGGGACGATGTAACGCCCGCCGCAACAGCGAGCGGCGAGATGCGTCAGGCCCTTCGGATTGCGTGATCGTGGCCAGAAGTTGTGCGACGGATGCGGCGGATTGCGCCACGCCGAAGCCGTCGGTGAGGCGGCGTTGCGCCTGCTGCGCGCGTTCGTGCGCCCGGGTCGGCTGCTCGACGATCTGGCGCATGCACTTCGCCGCGTACGCGTAGTCGGGCTCGGCCCATTGCGCGTCGGACAGATACGG
>JBDTLT010000272.1:0-6980 GCA_039934635.1 Acidimicrobiales bacterium | reverse complement strand
GCGCGAGGCTTCGGCGGCGCATCGGCTCTGGGATGGGTGCGCCGCGTCACCGGGAGAGGGGCAGCGGGCGGTGCGCCGACGGGTTTCCCTATCCCTGAATGCGCGTTGCCGTACACAGGTGTCTGCTTGGGTGCTCGCCCCACCGCACCGATCACGATCCCGATCGCGGCTCCTGTCGCGGCCAGGGTCAACATCGCCGCGTTGTCGAAATCCGACTGGCTATCGATGCGTTGCGAGAAGAGCACGTACTGCACGTATGCCGCGCCGCCGGCCGCGCCGATCACCGCGCCCGCCAGCGCGGTCACGATCGCATTCCTACCGCGCGTCAGGCCGACGGCCAGCCCCAGACACAGCCCCAACGCGCCGAGGATCAGCGCGATCGCGATCCTGAACGCCGGCTTGGGATCATCGCTGCGCCGCAGCACCGGTTCGACAATGGCGCGGATCGATGCCATCGAACCGAGACCGCCGGCAGCACCCCCGAGTATCGCTCCGCCGAGGAACGAACCGATGACGCTGCTGTGTTCACGCCTCGTTGCATTGGCCGCCAGCAACACCGCCCCGAGCGCCGCTCCGTACGAGCCGAAGATCGCGCAGTACTGCACGTCGACCTTGGCATCGAGGACCGTGTCGTTCTTGGCCAACATGATCGCGATCACGGCACCGATCGCGCCGCCTACGACTCCGGCGACAAGGCCCGAGACCGGCCGCAGACCCTCGGGCGCGCCACGCCGCGATTTTGCGAATGGCGATGACGGCGGCTGATGCGCCGACGGCATCGTCATCGTCACGGACTCCCGACTCGAACGTTCAACACTCAACGTATTCGTCAGCAATTGCGAACGATATGGGCCATTTGCCCCACGGCGCGCGCACGATTCGGTGATGCACGCGCCGGCGGTCGGCGCCGCGCCCCGTCCAGGTCAGGACTTTGGGTCTGCGCGGAGCGAACGGTGCTGTCCTCACCATGACCGTCACAGCTCTCCCGTACTCTTGACGAGTATGGATGAATCCCCCGTCGTCGCCCGTGTCCTCGGCACCGAAGACGCCACGCCGCTCGAGTTCTGGGTGGGCGTGCAGCCCGACGCGTTCCTCCAACTCGACGACGTCGTCGCGCTCGACCGTGAGCTGCCGGGGGGCCAGACCGTGCGCATGTACGGCATCGTCTCGCAGGTGCGCACCCGCCACGACGGTGTGCGCTTCGACAGCGACGTGTTCCTCGTCGCCGACGGCGTGCTGCCCGCCGAGATCAGCGAATCGGCACAGATCCAAGCGACCCGTTTCGAACCCGAGATATTCGTCCCGCCGCAACCCGGCCAACAGGTGCGCAAGGCCAGGGGTCTCCAACGCAACGAAGCGCTGTTCTTCGACACGATGACCCGCAAGCTCGCGTGCGGCCTTTCGCGCGACGACGAACCCGCGTGGCTCAACCTCGACTTCCTCGACGGCACCAAAGGCGCGCACGTCAACATCTCGGGCGTCTCCGGCGTCGCCACCAAGACGAGCTACGCGACCTTCTTGTTGTACGCGCTATTCCACTCCGCCGTGCTCGGTCCAGAAACCGTCAACACCAAAGCGCTCATCTTCAACGTCAAGGGCGAAGACCTGTTGTTCCTCGATCACACCAACACTGCGCTCGCACCCGCGCAGGCCGATCGCTATGCGAAGCTCGGGTTGCCGGTCGGCCCGTTCGACAGCGTCGGCGTGTTCGCGCCACCGCGCCGCGACTCCGAGTCGGCGGCACCCGACGTGACGAGCCGCACGATGGGGGTCACGAGCTTCTTTTGGACCATCGCCGACTTCTGCGAACAAGAGCTGCTGCCCTTCTTGTTCGCGGATGCCGAAGACGACCGCCAGCAATACACGATGGTCGTCGCCAACGTCACCGCCGAGTTGCGCCGCGCCGCCCGCATCGGTGCCGACCCCCGCTCGGGCACCGTGACCATCGATGGCAAGCTCATCGCCTCGTTCGAAGACCTCGTCGATTTCATCGAGTCGCGCGTGATCGACGACGACGGCACCGGGCCGTGGGCCGGCCGTGCCATCGGCGTCGGCACGGTCAATGCGTTCGTCCGTCGATTGCACGGAGCGATCCGTCATCTCACGCCACTCGTGCGGTCCAACGTCGCGAACCCCGAAAAGCACCGCGTGCAATTCGATCATCAAGTGACCGTCGTCGACATCCACAACCTCAACGACCGCGCCAAGCGCTTCGTCGTCGGCGTGATCCTGCGCAAAGCATTCGACGACAAAGAACGCTCGGGCACCTCACGGCCGCTGCAGTTCGTCGTGCTCGACGAGCTCAACAAATATGCGCCACGCGACGGCTCGAGCCCCATCAAAGAGATCTTGCTGGACATTGCCGAGCGCGGCCGATCCCTCGGCATCATCCTCATCGGCGCGCAACAGACGGCCAGCGAAGTCGAACGGCGCGTCATCGCCAACTCGGCCATACGCGTCGTCGGTCGCCTCGACTCGGCCGAAGCCTCCCGGGGCGAGTACGGCTTCTTGCCCACCGTGCAACGGCAACGGGCCACGCTCATCAAGCCGGGCACGATGATCGTCAGCCAACCCGAGTTGCCGATCCCGCTCGTGCTCGAGTTCCCGTTCCCCGCGTGGGCCACCCGCAGTGCCGAGGCCGGCCCCAACCCTGCCGCGCTCGGGTTGCCCGACGATCCCTTCGAGGGGTTGCCGCAGTGAAGATCCTCCACACTGCCGATTGGCATGTCGGGCGCAACATCCGTGGTCGATCGCGCGCCGACGAACACCGTGCCGTGCTGCGCGAGATCGCCGAGATCGCCGCCCGCGAGCGCGTCGACGCCGTCCTCGTCGTCGGCGACCTGTTCGACACCGCGACCCCTACGGCCGAGTCGGAGAACATCGTCTACGCCGCATTGCTCGCGCTCGCGCAGACTGGCGCGACTGTCGTCGTGCTCGCCGGCAACCACGACAGCGACCGCCGTTTGCAAGCGGTCGCACCGCTGCTCGAGTTGGGCCACGTCGTCACACGGCCGCTCTTTGCCGCACCCGACGCGGGCGGCGTCGTCGAGCTGCTTTCGCGCGACGGTCGCGAGCGGGCTCTGTTGGCGTGCGTGCCGTTCTTGTCGCAACGCTGGGTCGTCAAAGCGCACGACCTCTTGGACCACGACGCCGCCACGCACCAACTGCAATACAGCGAACGCATGCGCCTGCTCGTACGCGCCCTCACCGCCGGGTTCACCGACACCGACACCATCCATCTGCTCGCGGCGCACGCCATGGTGCTCGGCGCGACGACCACCGGCAGCGAGCGCATGGGCCAGACGGTGTTCGAATACGCGATCACCGCGCACGCCTTCCCGCCGCAGTTGCAATACGTGGCGCTCGGCCACTTGCATCGCCAACAGGCGGTGCCCGGCCCGGTCCCCTCCTACTACCCCGGCTCACCGCTGCAACTCGACTTCGGCGAGACGAAGGACGTAAAGGGTGTGCTGCTCGTCGAGGTGCACGCGGGCAAGCCGGCGCAGGTGCAACCCATCGCGCTCGAGGCCGGTCGTCGCTTGCGCGTCATCGAGGCGCCGATGCTGGCCCTGTCCGCTGCGACCCTCGACACCGGCGACGACTGGCTCAAGGTCATCGTCGACGAGAAGAGTCGACCGGGCATCGCCGACGAGGTGCGCGCCCATTTGCCCAACGCAGTCGATGTCGTCATCGCGTCGTCGGCCGACGCGCCGCGTCCCGAACGGCGCCAACGCAGCGGCCGATCGCCCCAAGAGCTCTTTGGCGAATTCCTCGCCGATCGCTCGATCGAACGCGAACAGCTCGCGCCGATGTTCGCCGAGCTGTTGTCCGAGGTCATCGAGACGTCGCCATGAGGCCGGTCAAGCTCGTGATGGAAGGTTTTGGCGCGTATCGCGATCGCACCGAAGTCGACTTCGACGGCGTCGACCTGTTCGCATTGACCGGGCCCACCGGTGCCGGCAAGAGCACCGTCGTCGATGCCATCTGCATGGCGCTCTACGGGTCGATACCGCGCTACGACAACAAGGCTCTGATCGCCCCGGCCATCAGCCAGGGCCTCAACGACGCGACGGTCTATCTCGACTTCCTCGTCGAGGGCGTGCCCTATACGGCGGTGCGCGTGATCCGGCGCACGCAATCCGGCGGCGCGAACACCAAAGAGGCGCGCCTCGAGCGCAACGGCGAGGTGATCGCCAGCGGCGGCCCCGAGCTCACCGATCGCATCGTGGAACTGCTGGGCTTGAGCTTCGAACATTTCACCCGCTGCGTCGTGTTGCCGCAGGGTCAATTCGCCAAGTTTCTCCACGATCGGCCCAAAGATCGTCAAGAGTTGCTCAAGAACCTGCTCGACATCACGGTGTACGAGCGAGTCGCCTCCGCCGCCCGCGACCGCGCCAAGAACGCGAAGGCGCGCACGGTCGCCGCCAACGAACGACTGGCCGAGCTGGCCTCGGCCACGCCCGAACGTCGAACCGCGCTGGCCGAGCGGGCCGCAATGCTCGACGCGCTGTATCACACCGTGCGCGATGAGGAAGACGCGTTGCGTGCGCAGGTGAGCGAGGCGGCGTCCTTGCGCAACCATGCGACCGCGCTCGACGCGGGGGCCGCGCGGTTGCGGGCCGTCGCTCTTCCACCAGAGGTCGGCGAGTTGGCATCTTCGGTTGCTCGCAACCGTGAGTCACTTCACGCGGTCGAACTCGAGATGACCGAGGGCGCGGCGTTGTTCGCCGCACGCGAGCAGCAACTCGCCGAGTTGGGCGATCTCGGCGAGTTGCGACTCGCCCGTCAAGCGCACGAGCAATTGGACGAGTTGGCCCACGCCACACCCGATCGTCGAGCCGACGTTGTCGCGTTGGTCGGCGCGCTCGAATCGCTCCACGGCGAACTGCGCGCCAATGAAACAACGACAGCGGCCCTCGAGACCGACGCCGCGGCCGCTCGCAGGGATGCAATCGCCGCGCTCGCGACATCGAGCAAGCTCTCCCAACTCGCAGTGCCGGCCGACGTCGTCGACGTGTCCGATCAGTTGGCCACCGTCACCGCGCAGCTCGCCGATACCGAAGCCGCGACCCATGCCGCCGATGCACTGGTCGCCGAACGGCAATCCGCCCTCGACGCGCTCGGCGACGTTGCCTCGCTGGCCTCGGCGCGGCGCACCCTCGACCGGCTGGTCGCACTGCACGCACAGCAGCACGAGCTGGCCACGCAGCAGGTGGCCGCGCAAACCGCACTCGACGCCGCTCATGGCGCGGAGGAGTCGGCGCGTGCCGCGCACGAGATCGCCCGCGGCGCGCTCGACGATGCCACCGTCGCGCACCAAGCGCATGCGCTGCGCCCCCATCTCGTGGTCGGCGAGGCCTGCCCGGTCTGCGAGCACGTGATCGCCACACTGCCCAAGGGCAAGGTCGCGTCGGCAATCGCCAAGGCACAGTCGGCCGAGACCTCGGCAGCGAAGCAACTGAAAAAGGCCGAGGGAGCGTCCGCGACCGCCTCCGCGAATCTGCAGGGCATCGCGATCAAGCTCGCCCTGCTCACCGAACAGATCACCGACATCGACGCCGGCCGCGACCGCGCGCAATCCATCGAGTCGATCGACGCGCAACTGGCGGCGGTCACCGATGCCACCGAGTCGCTGGCGGTCGCCAAGACGGCGCGGTCGTCGTTCGAGTCCCAGACGACGAAACTGCGCGCCGACGAGAAAGCGCTGCGCGCCCGTGAAGCCAAGGCCCGCACGGCCCTGTTGAACGCGGTTGCCGAGGTTGCGACACTCGGCGCGCCGGCCATGACCGAGGACATCCGGGCCGACTGGGTGGCCCTGGTCGCGTGGGCGGCGAGCGAATCCGAGGTGCACGCCACGGAGGCGGCCGCACGCGTTGCGCACGCCGAGCGCGTCGAAGTCGACGTCGAGCGGCGCCGTGCGTCGGGCCGAACACGCGCGGCCGAGCGCGGCGTCGTGGCGGCGGCGGACCAAGACCCGTCGGAGGCCATCTACGGTGCGGCGCGATCAGCCGAGGCGGAGCTCAAACGACTCGACGACGCCCTCATGCGGATCGAACGGCTGCGGGAGACGTTGCGGGTCTTCGCGTCGCACCATCCGACCGGCGACTCGTCGCGCACCGCCATCGACGAACAACTGGCCGCGGCGGCACGGGCGACGAGCGCGCTCGATGACGTCCGATCGCAGTTGATCGAGTCGGGTCGACGCGTCCAGATTCTGCGCGACGAACGGACCGCCTTGGCCGACAGCGAGGCCGCGGCGCGCCAAGCGCTGTCACGACTCCACATCGACTTGGCCGGATTGGGCGCGCCGCTGCCCGACGGGCGCGATGTCCAGGCCGACTGGCTCGCCCTCCTCGATTGGGCGCAGGCCGAAGCCCCGGTACAAGCCGAACTCGCGTCGGTGACCGCGGCACGCATAGAAGAGGCCGACCAGGAGCGCGATCGACGCCAGCGCGCACTGCTCGCGCTGTGTGAGCAAGCCGACGTGCATCCCAAGCGCAACCAACCAGCCGCGGAGGCAGTGTCCACCGCGGCCGGCCGCGCGGCCGACGACGTGGCGCGTGTCGACGAAGAACTGGCCAAAGTATCCGAGCTCCGCGCGTCGGTCACTGCGCTCGCCGGCGAGGCCGCAGTCGCCGATGAACTGGCTCGATTGTTGCGGGCCGACAACTTCGAGAAGTGGCTTCTCGACGACGTGATGACGCAACTCGTCGAAGGCGCGACGATCAGGCTCTTGGAATTGTCGGGCGACCAGTTCTCGCTCGCCTATGACGATGGCGACTTCATGGTGATCGACCACAAGAATGCCGATCAGCAACGGCAGGCGAAGACGTTGTCGGGGGGCGAGACGTTTCTGGCGTCGCTCTCGTTGGCGCTGTCACTCGCCGACCAACTCGCCACGTTCGCGACGGGCAAGACCGTGACACTCGACGCGCTGTTCCTCGACGAAGGATTCGGCACGCTCGATGCCGACACGCTCG
>JBDTLT010000271.1:0-7037 GCA_039934635.1 Acidimicrobiales bacterium | reverse complement strand
CCCCTGCGGCCACGTTGACGCGCGAGTAACCGACGTATGACTCGAGAGTCGATCTACATCACCGCGCTCGCAGACGGGCTGCGCGATCAGGGCGAGATCCTCGTCACGCCTATCGGCGAGATCCCAAGCGCAGCGGCACGTCTCGCCCAAGCGACGCATTCTCCGGATCTCATGCTGAGCGATGGCAGCCGTGCCGTACTCATCCGAACCGATTCGGATGGCGCAAGGGTCGTCGAAGCGTACATGCCGTTTCGATCGATCTTCGATGTGGTGTGGTCCGGTCGTCGTCACGTGATCATGGGCGCCGCGCAGATAGACCGTCACGGCAACCAGAACATCGCGGCGATCGGCGATTGGCGGGCTCCACAAGTACAGCTGTTGGGCCTACGCGGCGCACCGGGCAACGTGATCAACCACGCGGTCAGCTACTGGATCCCAGAACACACGCGTCGAGTATTCGTACCGAAGGTCGACGTCGTCTCCGGCCCCGGGTACGACCGCATCGCCTCGCTCGGCGTTGGTGGCCGCTTTCATCGTCTCCACGTCGTCGTAACGAACCTCGCGACACTCGACTTCGCGACACCAGACCGAACGATGCAACTGCGCTCGCTCCACCCCGGCGTGGTGCTCTCCGAAGTCCTCGACAACACAGGGTTCACCTTGACGGTCCCGACCGATGTACCAACGACGCGATTGCCGACGGAGACGGAGCGTCGATTCCTCTCAAGCCGGCTTGGTTGAGCCGCTGGCTCCAACTGCGATACCCGGCGCCTGACGTGAGGTGAGATCGGGACTGCACTCGGTCCGGCGAGCCAGCTGGTTCCATCAGTGCTTGTCCCCGGGGAAGATGTCGGTTTCCGACTTGTGCCAGACCGGGTGATCGCCCGCCGTCTCGACGTTGAAGCCGTAGTCAAAGGCGAGCGAGCCGCCGAGTGTGCCTCCGAGGAAAGTGAGCGCGGCCGCGGCGAGTGTGAGCACGAGCGCCAGCACCGGAGTCGCCGACTCGTCCCAGAACGCGATGGCGCGCACGGCGATCCCGACGGCGACCAGGACGGTCACGGTGATCATCGTCCACGCGTGGGCGTTCGCGGTGCGGCGCGCCTGGGTGCCTTTCTCGGTGGATCGCAGCCAGTCCCAGAACCCGGTCAGTGCGGCGAACACCGAGCCTGCGGCGCCTCCGATGAGTACGAAGGAAGCGGCACGGTAGAAATCGCGCGCCCACGCCTCGTCGTCACCACCGGCGAAGGAGATGACGTCGAAGGCCGCGGCGAGCATGTAGGCGCCGACGGGAATGTCAGTGAGCGGTGGGTGTAGCGGCTTGCCGGCCCAGCCCCGTGGCCCTTTGAAGGTGCGGCCTCGCAGCGTGAGCGCCGGGCGGAATGAGAACCTTCTCATGTTGAGTTCCTCTCGGGGAGACGTTGGTCGTCTTAATTCGACAGTCTCTTCTATCGGCAACTGCTGTTGACGCTACTGACCCTTTTGCACTAACGTCAAGCTTGACCTGATTTAGAGACCCGTGACCCTGGCTCGCCTAGTCGATCTCGCAACCGCAACCGCAACCCCAAAAGCTTGACCACACCAACAGCTCGACAATAAGGAGATCCAGTGAACGAGCCCTACCATCTACCCGACTTGGCCTACGACTACAGCGCGCTCGAGCCGCACATCAGCGGCAAGATCATGGAGCTGCATCACGGCCGCCACCACGCCGGCTACGTGAAGGGTGCCAATCAAGCCCTCGAGCGTCTCGCCGCTGCTCGCGCCGGCGAGGACTTTGCCGCTCTCAGCATGCTTCAGAAGGACCTGGCATTCCACATCTCCGGGCACATCCTTCATTCGCTTTTCTGGACAAACCTGACCCCCGATGGCGGCGATGACCCCGATGGCGATCTCGCCGACGAGCTCGACGGCACCTTCGGCAGCGTCGACGTGTTTCGCAAGCAAATGTCCCAAGCCGCGTCCACGATCCAGGGATCGGGATGGGCGCTCGCGGCGTGGGAGCCGGTGGCCGGCCGGATCGTCGTACAGCAGGTGTACGACCATCAAGGCAACCACGGGCAAGGCACGATTCCGCTGCTCGCCATCGACGCGTGGGAGCACGCCTATTACCTTCAATACCTCAACGCCAAGGGTGACTACTTCGACGCCGTGTGGCGGGTGGTCAACTGGACCGACGTCGCCGAGCGGCTCGCCGCCGCGCGGCTTGTCCACGCCTGAGTGAAGGAGGCGGACAACCATGGTGGGCGACGATTTCGAGGAGCGCATTGCCGGCGTCGCGTCGCTCGCTGAACCGCAGCGACGTGCCCTGTATCGATTCGTCGTCAACCACGGCGGCGCCGTCAGCAAGGACGAGGCCGCGGCATCGATGGACGTGGCCCGCTCGGTGGCCGCGTTCCACCTCGACCGGCTCGTTGCCGACGGATTGCTCACTACCGAGTTCCGCCGGCTCAGCGGCCGCCAGGGACCCGGTGCGGGCCGACCGGCGAAGCTGTACCGGCGCGCCGAGGGCGAGATGTCGGTGAGCCTCCCGGCTCGTCAATACGACCTCGCCGCCTGGCTTCTCGCCGCTGCCGTCAACGAAGCAATGCAGTCGGACACGCCCGTGGGCAAGGCACTGACCCGGATTGCCGCCGAGCGAGGCCGCGATCTCGGGGAGCGCGCGCGGCGAGAAGCAGGCGCGCGGCCGTCGCGCCGCGCGCTCCTCGACGCCGCGCTGGGGGTGCTCGAGGCGCAGGGCTATGAGCCCCGCGAGATGGGCAAGGAGATCGTGCTCGCCAACTGTCCTTTTCACGCGCTCGTCGATGAACAGCGGGACCTCGTGTGCGGCATGAATCGCGACCTGCTGCGTGGGATGGCCGACGCCGTGGGCGGCGACGTACTGGCCGCGCGGCTCGCGCCGGCCGACGGCAACTGCTGCGTTCGCCTCGACACCAAGAAGACTGTGAAGGACCGGTAGTGGATTGGGTGGGCTGGGCCGTCTTCGGGCTCGTGGCCACCACCGGCTTGACCGCGGCGATGATCTTCGCGCAGCTCGCCGGCAAGACGCGCATGGACCTGCCGCTCATGCTCGGGACCATCACGACCGAAGATCCTGACCGCGCTCGCGTCGCCGGCTTCGTCATCCATCTCGCCATCGGGCAGGTGTTCGCGCTGTTCTACGCCGCCGGTTTTGCCGCGCTCAACCGTTCCTACTGGTGGCTCGGCGCGCTGTTCGGTCTCGCTCATGGCGCCATCGCGCTCACCGTGCTGGTCCCGATGCTGTCGGGGCTTCACCCCCACATGGCCAGCGAACGTGCCGGTCCCGAGTCGACCGCTGCGCTCGAACCTCCCGGCTTGTTGGCTCTCAACTATGGCGCCGCCACCCCCATCGTGGCGCTCGGCGCGCACGTCATCTACGGAGCCGCACTCGGACTATTCCTCGGAAGCGGATGATCGTGTCCGTCGTACGCCCCTCGATGACAACGGATCGTCACGTGCCGATCGGCGACTACGGGCTGATCGGTGACACCCGCTCCGCCGCGCTGGTGGCACCCGACGGTTCGATCGACTGGTGGTGTGTCACGCGCTTTGACGACCCACCCCTGTTCGGCCGGCTCATCGGCGGCGACGACGCGGGTTGGTTCTCGATCGGACCCATCGAAGATGCCGAGGTGCGTCGCCGCGCCTACCGGCCCGACACCGCGACCTTGACCACGACGTGGCGCGTCGCCGGAGGCGAACTCGAGCTCGCTGACAGCCTGGTCGCCGAGGTCGAGGGCCGCTTTCTGCCGGGCACGGTGCTGGTTCGCCAGCTGACGGCACGCGGGCGCACCGTTCGCGCCCGGCTCCACCTCGCGCCCCGCTTTGGGTATGCCCGTCGACCGCCGCGGCGCACCAGCCGCCGATCAGGTGCATTGATATGCGAAGGCGGCGACCTTGCTATCGCGATCACCTCCGACGGCCCCATCGTCGCGGCCGACCGCCCGGTCGACTTCGAGGTGCGCCCAGGCGAGCCGGTGACGATCGCCCTGACGGCCGTCCGCCGCAGCGCGCTCATCATCGTGCCCCCGGCAGTCGCCGCCGCCGAGGTGGCTCGCGACGAGGCCGGCTGGCGCGCCTGGGCTGCAGGTATCGGCGCCACCAACCACCGGCAGGCAGTGGTACGGAGTCTCCTCACGCTGCGGCTGCTCACCTACTCGCCGTCCGGCGCGCCGGTCGCCGCGCCGACCACTTCGCTACCGGAGCGCATCGGCGGCGACCGCAACTGGGACTATCGCTACGCCTGGCCTCGCGATGCCTCGATAGGTATCGCTACCTTCCTCGCTGTCGGTAAGCCCCGAGAAGCGACGGCCTTCCTCGCCTGGCTCCTGCACGCCAGCCGCCTCACCCGACCTCGCCTACCCGTCCTCTTCACCCTCGACGGGCGGCCCGGCCCGGCCGAAGTCGAGCTCGGCGGGTGGCCGGGCTACGGCGCCAGCCGACCGGTGCGAATCGGCAACGGCGCCGCGAGCCAGCATCAGCTCGACGGGTATGGCTGGGTGATCGACGCCGCTTGGCTCCTCACCGATGCCGGCCACCGCCTCTACGACGAAACGTGGCGGGTCGTCGCCGGCCTGGCCGATCGCGTCGCCGTGACGTGGAACGAACCCGACGCCGGCATTTGGGAGAAGCGCGCGCCATTTGCCCACCACGTGCACTCCAAAGTGATGGCGTGGCTGGCGCTCGACCGCGCACTGCGTATCGCCGTATCCCGCGACGATCGGCACCGGCGCCGCCAGCACCGCTGGAGTTCCGCGCGCGACGCACTCGCCGAGGAGATTTTCGAGCGCGGGTTCGACCCGAACCAGGGTGTCTACACCGCCATCTACGGCTCGCCCGAACTCGACGCCGCGCTGCTCGTCCTGCCCCGGATCGCGATCGAACCCCCGTCGAGCCCACGCATCGCGGACACCGTCGAAGCGATCCGCCGGCAGCTCGGTGCCGGCGGGCCGCTGCTGTACCGCTACCCGCCTGGTACCGACGGCCTCATCGGCGGCGAAGGAGCGTTCCTACCGTGTTCGTTCTGGCTCGTCGAAGCGCTCGCCCGCACCGGCCGACACGACGAAGCCGAAGCCCTGCTCGACGGGCTCCTGTCGCTCGGCGGACCACTGGGCCTGTTCGGCGAGGAGATGGACCCGGCCAGCTTCGAGCACCTCGGAAACTACCCCCAAGCACTCACACACGCCGCGCTCGTCCAAGCCGTGCTCGCTCTCGGCGATCAGCGCCAAGCGGCAACAGAGGTGAGGCAGTCATGCTGAGAGCGACGGAGCTTGCCGGGTTCGTCGGTGCAGGCATGGCGGGCGCGGCCTACGTCCCGCAGATCTGGCACTTGATCAAGGAGCGCTGTTCCGCTGGACTGAGCCGGGTCGCCTTTGCGGTATGGCTCGCCTCGTCATTCCTCGTCACCATCCACGCGGTGGCGATCCGCGCCACGGTCTTCATCGCACTCGGCGTCATCCAGCTGTCGGCCACCGCGCTGATCCTTGTCTATACAACCAAGTACGCAAGCTCCTACTGCGCGAGCCATCTGCCTGCGGTCCTCCTGTCGGAGGCGGTCGATGACGCTGGCGACCTGTTGCCCGTCGGCGTTGCGATCCCCGAAGGCCGCTCGCGTGCCACACCGAGACGTCGACGTGAGCGCCGTCCCGCGCCAAGGTGACTTCATGCACACGATCCGAACGCTCGGGCACGGCACACTCTCCGCGGAAGAGTTCGTCAACTTGGTCCGCATCGCCGAGGTCGCGGTTGTTGTCGACGTCCGGAGATTTCCGGGTAGCCGACGGAACCCGCAATTCGAGAGCGACGCCATGGCAAGATGGCTCTCCGAGCGCGGCATCGGCTACCAGTGGTTGGCCTCACTTGGTGGGCGAAGGAGGCCGGCACCAGACTCGCAGAACGTCGGGCTGCGCAACGAACAGTTCCGCGCCTACGCCGACTACATGGCCTCCGCCGAATTCGCCGTGGGCGTCGACGATCTGTCCGTCCTGGCGGAGGCTCGCGCGGTAGCGATCATGTGCGCGGAATCGCTGTGGTGGCGTTGCCACCGGCGACTGATCGCGGACCACCTCGTTCTTGTCTCGAACGTGCATGTCGAGCATCTCTTCCACGACGGACGCGTCGTCGAACACACTCCGACCGCGGAAGCTCGCCGAATCGACGGCCACGTCGTCTACGGCATCATCCGGTGAGCCAACCGGCCTCGTCGATGCGGTCGAGCAGGAGGTGGAAATAGACGAGGCCGCTGTACGGGGCCCAGCGCGACGTGACTCGGCGCACTTCGTCGTAGTCGAGGGGCGCGCGGCGACCGAGCCAACGTTGAAGATTGTTGCGTGCTCCGACGTCGTCTCCGGGGAAGACATTCAGCCGACCCAGACCCCGAAGGAGCGCGTACTCGGCCGACCAGCGACCGATGCCGCGAAGCTCCTGCAGTGCGGCGGTCGCTTCCTCGTCGTCGTCGGCGACGTCCTCGAGGCCCACTTCTCCCTGCTCGACCCGGGCCGCAAGCTCGACGAGTGCCGCTGATTTCTGACGGCTGAAGCCGAGGGGGCGCAGCGCCTCGGGCTCGAGGCCAACGAGGTCGCGAGTCTCGGGGAAGGCGTTAGGGCTTGGCGGTTTGCCGGAAGCGGGTCGACCGTAGGACGCGGCGAGACGGTTGAGCAGCTCGATGCCAACGGTAAGCGTGAGCTTTTGGCACGCGATGGCGTTGGCGAGACACTCGAACACGCTCGGGAAGCGGGGTGGCTTCAGGCCTCGGAAGCGTATCGCCAACCTGTGTAGATCTGGGTCGAGCTCCGCGCAGCGGTAGAAGTTCCCAAGATCGATGTCGAGCCCGAGCATGCGTCGCAGCATCGTCGTCGTCTCGGCGCAAAGGCGACGACGAGACACGGACCTGTCCGTCGTCACGGAAACTCCGAGTCGCGGTGCGTCGGGCGACCCGCCCTGCACGACGGCCAAGTCGGCGATTGCGTCACCGACGGGTATCGCCCGCCGGTATGTCCGGCCGTCCCACCGATCCACGG
>JBDTLT010000270.1:0-7042 GCA_039934635.1 Acidimicrobiales bacterium | reverse complement strand
TTCCGTTGGGTCCGACCACGACGGTGACACCCGGCTCGAGGGTCATCGTCGCCGAGTCGGCGAAGGACTTGAAGCCCTTGATGCTCAGCGTCTTGAGAAACACCCCAGGACGTTAGCGGGAACACACCTCAGACCTGCGTATCGCAGAAGTATGTCCAGCGGCCTTCGAACTTGACTTTTTGGATGAAATTGCGGCTGCGGGGCGACCGCTGCCCGTCGCGGCCGTAGACCTGGGGGTGGTACTCACCCGGCTTGCCGAAAAGGTCGACGTAGCCGTTCTCGGGCAATGACGTGCCCCGATATTTGATGGCGTCGTGCAGCGTCTCGACGACGGCCCGGTAGAGCCGCCGCACCTCCTGCGAAGACAGCGTCTCGGAGCGGCGATCGTGGCGTACTCCGGCGTTGAACAAGATCTCGTCGGCGTAGAGCTCGCCGATGCCGGCCATGATCGACTGGTCGGTGAGGAAATGCTTGAGATTCGACGGGCGCCGCAGCAGCAACTCGCCGAACAATCCCCACGAAATCGGGATCTCGACGGGATCGAAGCCGAGGTGCTCGAACTCGGGGATCGCGCGCTCGATGCTCTCGGTCGGCCCGACGAAGAAGTCGCCGCCGGGCCCGTGCATGACGTAGATCAACAAGCCGCCCTGCGCGAACGTGAACGTGATCTCGGCGGGCGGCAGGTTCTTCTCCTTACCGCTGATCTTGCGCAACGAACCGTTGCCGACGGCGATGACCAGCGTCTGCTCGTTGTCGAGCGCGATCAGCAGCCGCACGCCCTTGCGGCTGACGGCGCCCAGCTTGACGCCCTCGAGCAGCGAGCTGAATGCCTTGCGATTCTTGTAGCGCGCGAGAGCGGCCATGCTCTTGATCTCGACCGACTTGACCTTCTTCCCCACGACTTCGCGTTCGAGGTCGCGCCGAAGAACCTCAACTTCGGGTAACTCCAGCACCGTTTTCTCCCCCCGTCAGCGCATCCCACGCCGCCTGCGCTGCTGCCTGCTCGGCCCGTTTTTTCGACGTGCCGACCCCCGTGCCCAACGCTTTGTGATCGATCGTGACGGTCGCGTGGAACCGCTTACCGTGCTCGGGACCGGATTCGCTCAGCACGTACATCGGCGCGCGCTCGAAGCGCTGTGCGGTCAGTTCTTGCAAACGGGTCTTGTAGTCCTGGCCCCCCGGCCCGACCGTGGCCGTTTCGATCTGCGAACCGAGCAATTGCAGCACGACGCGCGCAGCCACGGCGTATCCCGCATCGATATAGAGGGCACCGATGACGGCCTCGAAGGCATCGGCGAGTATCGACGGTTTGCCTCGGCCCCCGGAAAGCAACTCACCGCGGCCGAGCAACAGTGCGTCGCCCAATCCGACGTCGTCGGCCGCTTCGGCCAGCGCCGGCTCGCTCACGACCGAACTGCGGATCTTGGCCAGCACACCCTCGTCGCGGTCGGGCAGCGTTCGGTAGAGGTGCTCGGTGACGGCCAGGCCGACCACCGAGTCGCCCAGCAATTCGAGGCGTTCGTTGGACTCGACGTTGTCGTGTTCGGCGATATACGACCGGTGCGTCAGCGCCAGAGTAAGCAGTGATGGATCGGCAAAGTCGTGGAGGAGACGCGCGGAGAGATGGGCGAGTTGTTCGGGCGCGGTGGCCGTCATCCGAGCCGGTTCACGACGTAATCCACTGCGTCGCGCACGGTCTTGAGGTCTTCGAGGTCTTCGTCGTCGATGCGGAAGCCGACCGTACGCTCGGAGAGCTCTTCTTCGATGGCCTCGACCAGCTCGATCAGCGCCAGCGAGTCGGCTTGGAGGTCGTCGCGGAAGGAATCACCCTCGTTGATCGCCCCTGGCTCGATCTCGAGGATGTCGGCCAGACGGTCACGGACGAGATCGAGGATCGCGGCGCGATCGAGAGGTCCCTGCCCGACGTGGGTCTCTGCCGGCACAACGCCTCCGCTCACTCGTGTCGTGGGCTCGTGCGGTCTGCCCGAGCCGGACCCGGCCGATCTTACCCAGCCGGAGCGACTGCGGCGCCAAGATGACCGACCACGTCGGCCTGCACCATTTCGGCGGCGACGCCGATGGCGTTGCGCATGGCCGTGGCCCGGGTGGATCCGTGGCTGATGACGCAGACGCCGTTGACGCCGAGCAGCATGGCGCCGCCGTAGGTGTCGGGGCTGAAAGTCTCGTAGAGGGGGAGCAACGCCGGCATCAGGTCGTTGGCGGCCGCGCGGCTGACGTCGTCGGTGTCGAAGGCCGCCAACAGAGCATTGATGATCGCCTTGACGCCGCCCTCGAGGGTCTTGAGGACGATGTTGCCGGTGAACCCGTCGGTGACCACCACGTCGGCCACGTCGACCATGATGTCGCGGCCTTCGGCATTGCCCATGAACGTCGAGCCGCAGGTGCCGGCCCAGTCGACGGCCTTCATCAGCTCGAAGACCTCTTTGACGAATTCGTTGCCCTTGCCTGCTTCTTCGCCGATCGACAGCAGCGCCACGCGGGGGTTGGCGACGCCAAAGCGATAGCGGGCGTAGACCGCGCCCATCTGGCCGAACTGGACGACCCATTCGGGGCGGCAGTCCGCATTGGCGCCGGCATCGAGCAGGATCGTCGGCTGCATGCCCACCCGCGGGATCGGTGTGGCGATCGCGGGGCGACCGACGCCGCGCAGGCGTCCCATCTTCAACAGCGCGCTGGCCATCGCCGCGCCGGTGTTGCCCGCCGAAACCATCGCCGAGGCCCGCCCGTCTTTGACCGCGCGGGCGGCGACGACGAGCGAGCTGTCCTGCAACTTGCGCACGCTCGACCCCGGCTCGGCGTCCATGGCGATCACTTCGGACGCCGCGAGCACCGGGATATCGCCCACGTCACCGAGTTCTTCGGGCCGGCCCACGAGCATCACGGGGATGCCGTCTTCGAACGCCTTACGGGCACCCGCGACAATTTCACCAGGGGCGAAGTCGCCTCCCATTGCGTCTACCGCGATCGGTGCTACGAGCTCCACGGGCTCGCGACCTCAGGCGACTCGGCGAGGTTCACCTAGTCGACGTCGATGGCTTGGCGGCCGTGATACCAGCCACAGTTGCCGCAGACGATGTGGGGACGCTTGGTCGCACCACAACGAGGGCAGATGCTGCGCGACGGCGCGAACACGCGCCAAGCGGATGCTCGCCGCATCCGGGTCTTCGACTTCGACATCTTTTTCTTCGGGACCGGCATGAGTGTCTACCTAGTTCGCAGTTCAGACGCGTGCGATCACGAGGACCGCTGACGCAAGCGCAGAATGCTAGCGGCAATCAGTCGTCGAACCGCAGTTCGGACAACCCGGCCCATCGCCGGTCGGCCGGCCCGTCCCCCTCGACCAGCGCCGGGAAGCGTTCCGGGTCGGGCCCGAGACACTCCGGGCGACAAAGCGGGGCCAGCGGCAGGTTGAGGACGATCGCATCACGCACCAACGGGCGCAGGTCGATGTCGTCCCCCTCGATGAGGTAGATCTCGTCCGCATCGCCGCTGTCGGAGTACAGCTCCTGCACCTCGACTTCGACCTCGCCGCGCACCGGCTCGAGACAGCGCCGGCACTCCCCAACCCAGCGGGCCCGGATCATGCCGTGGACCATCACCCCGTTGCTCACCGATTCGAGATCGAGCTCGACGCTGACCGGCTCGTCTTCGGGGACGAACGTCGAGCCTACGACGAGGCCTTCCATCGCGGCCTCGCGTTGGAACGAACGGCGGGTGGCGAGCTTGCGCCGCAGTTCTACGAGGTCGATGCGCAGCGGATCTCTCACGAGATGCGGCCCTTCACGAGATGTCCTGGTCGAACACCGCGCCTTCGCCACCGTCGGGCTCTTCGCGCTGTGCCCGCCCCTCGGCGAGGCCCGGGCGCCCCACGCCTTGCAGTTTGGCCCGACCGGCGGCTACCGATTTGAGGGTGCGCTGCAGGACGATCTCGAAGCTGCCGAGCTTGCGGTCGCAGTAGTCCTCGACCTCGTAGCGCATGCGCCTCGCCTCGGCCTCGGCGTCGTCGATCAGCTGACGGGCGCGGGATTCGGATTCGCGGACGACCTCGGTGCGCTCGACCATGCGGGCCGCCCGCACGCGGGCGAGTTCCAGGATCTCGTCGCCTTCGCGACGGGTCTTGGCCAAGAACTCCTCACGCTCTTTCAACAGCCACCGGGCCGCGCGGAGCTCGTCGGGAAGCCGCCCGAGCACCTCGTTGAGCATCTCCAGGAGCTCGTCCTTGTTGATGCGGGAGTCCGACGACAGCGGCACCGGGCGGGCGCCTTCGACGGCTTCGATCGCCCGCCGCAGCAATACCTCGGCTTTGGGCGCCTGGTACGGCGATGGCTTTTCGCGACGCGGCTCGCCTTGCTCGGACATCGAGTTCACTCTACGTCGGGGTACTTGTCACGCAGTCGTTTGAGCACCGACTCGGGGACCATCGTCGACACGTCACCCCCGAAACGCACGATTTCTCGGATGAGCCGTGAGGCGATGAACGAGGACCCCGAGGCCGTGGGCAAGAAGACCGTGTGGACGCCCGAGATGGCGTGATTCATCTGCGCCATTTGCAGTTCGCTCTCGAAGTCGGAGACCGCGCGCAGGCCCTTGACGATGAAATCGGCGCCGACCTTGCTCGCCAGATCGACCACGAGGCTGGCGAACATCGTCACGCGCACATTGGGGAGATGCGCGGTGCTCTCTTCGATCATGGCGTGGCGTTCTTCGAACGTGAAGAGCGGCTCGCCCTTTTGCGTGTTGCGCATGGCGGCGACGATCACTTCGTCGAAGAGCTTGGCCGCGATCTCGATGATCTCGACATGCCCGTTGTGGACCGGATCGAAAGATCCTGGATAGAGGACGACGGTCAACGGAGGTCACTCCAACAAAGCGAGGGAACGGAGGATTTGCACCACCGTAGCCCCGTATCGCCGCTCTCTGACCAACCCCCACCGGCCCGGAGGCTCGATCGAGCGATTCGATTCGACGACGGCGAGGCCCGCGGAGAGCGTCGAGAGCACCGAGTCCCAGTCCGCGAAGTCGTACGGCGGGTCCAAGAAAGCGACATCGAAGTGCGCCGTGGGGGACAACCAGCGCCGCCCGTCCGCACGGATGACGGTGCTGCGGTCGCCGAAGTCGAGGGCGGCGATGTTCGCGGTCAGCGCCGCCGCGGCCTGTCGGTTGTTCTCGACGAACGTCACGCTCGCCGCCCCCCGCGAGAGCGCTTCGAGACCCAACGCACCGGTACCGGCGAAGAGATCGAGCACGACCGCGCCGTCCACCGCGTCGTCGAGGCTGTAAAGGGCGTTGAAGACCGCCTCGCGTACACGATCCGACGTGGGCCGCACATCCGTGCCCTCGGGCACGGCCAGGCGACGGCCCCGCGCGGACCCGGCGACGATACGCACGGGGGTTGTCTAGCCGAATCCCCGCTCAGAGGGCCGCTCGGGCCCGGTATCGCAAGATGGCGTAGCGGTCGAAGCGTCGGGGATCAGACTCGCGGCGAGCGTTCCAGCGTGCCAGGTTCGAGCACCGGCACCGCGTCCTCGACACCGCCGCGGTCATGGAGCACGATCACGTCCTAGGGCGGCTGCTCGCTGGTTGGGGACTGCGGCTCCAGCCAGATCTCACGCCAGAAGAAGTACTCGTTCTGGGGAGTCAGGACAGTCCCTCCGTTCGCGTGTGCACCCTCGAGGAGGATGCTTGGTGTCTTGAACTCCAGGAGCTCACCGCTGCGCTCGTCCACGATGCGGTCGACGCGTGCGACCACTCGATGACTGCCACCGGCACAGGACAGCATGTCCGTCCCGAACTCCAGCCCGCGGTTGCGCAGCTTGCGGTTGAGCGTCGACTCGATCGCCTTCTTGGACTTCACGCGCACCATCTGACCGGGCTGGAGGCCGAGCTCCCGGTGCGGTGTGGCGTCGCTCTCCAGTGGCGTCAGGACGGGCCACGACGAGCCCCAGAGCCGCCAGTTGACTCCGTGGAAGGCCCTGACGCCGAGTGCGGCCACGAGTGGAGCAAACCTGACGTTGCCGCCGACCAGATCGCGCCAGTAGTGCCGTGGGTCGCGCCAGGAGATCTGGGTCGAGGCCCGAATGATCTCCGTCATCTGGCAGACGTAGCGTCGCCCGCCACCGACGGAGACTTGAGTGCACGCGTCCAGGTCGAGTCGACCAGCCACGGCGGGAGCCGGTGCCACGCGGGCTCCCGGCACTCGCAGCCAGGCCTCCTTCCAGATCAGCTGGCAGGCCGCCTGACAACCGCCGTGGCGTTGTCCGTCACAGCGCAGGGTCGCGAGGAGCACCGCACCGCGGACCCTGCGTACACCGGTGCCGTGCGCGTACTCCCACACCTTGTCGACCCGCCGATGGACCGGGAAGCGGTGCTCGCAGTACGCGGCCATCTCCGGCATGAACGGCATCCCGTCGAGGCACCCGCGCTCGTCGAGCGTGGCGAGGATCTCTGGCAGGGTCCGGACCTCCGCGATCTCGCCGGGCCGAAACGGTGCTCCTCGGCTGACGGCCCGCCGGATCGCGGTCCGCACCGGGCCGTTGATCCGCTCTCTTGGCCGGGCCGGCAAGTACGGCAGCCCTCGCTCCTCGCGCGAGTCTCGATGCAGGACGATGATCCCCCCGATCCCGACGAGGGCGACATAGCTCGCGAGGAGGGCCAACACCCCGATCGACACGATGACCGCGAGAACGACCGGCGCGTTGTCCCCCGCCGTGCTCCAGGGGAACGTGATCGCGAGCGTCGCCACAGCGGCAACCAAGACGACCAGACTGCCGACAGCCAAGACCGTCGTTCTCATGAAGTGACGACGATGAGGGCGCAACGGCGTTCCCACGATCTTCCTGCCATTCGGTGTCAAGGGACGCCGGAAACGCATTGAACCACTCAGAGTGCTGAGGCGCCACCAAGAACCTCCCAAACAATCACAACGGCCTAGGCGGGCTTCGTCGGCTCGGCCCTGCGTCCCCGCTTGTCGGCGGCTCGGGCCCGCTATCGCAAGATGGCGTAGCGGTCGAAGTTGCCGCCG
>JBDTLT010000269.1:0-7056 GCA_039934635.1 Acidimicrobiales bacterium | reverse complement strand
GGCTTTGTCGATCGTCGGACGGTGTCGTGAGCGAAGTCACCGACGCACGCTCGACGCGACAGCAGATGTTCCGGGACCGGTGACCTCTAGATGATGCCGAGTTTCATGGCGTAGGCGACCGCGTGTGATCGGTTCTTGAGACACATGCGCGTGATCACTTGATGGATCACGTTCTTTATCGTGCGCTGCGAATAGCACAAGCGCGTCGCGATCTCTTCGGTGTCGAGGCCTTCAGCCAGCAGCCGCAACACCATCACTTCGCGTTCGCTGAAGCCGGCCGGGCCCATGCCGCGAGGCGCGAGTATCTCTCGCTGCAGTCGCCCGACCTGTCGCATCAGCGAGCCGAGTAGATCCGGTGCGAGCGTGCCCTCACCACGCGCCGCGTGGTCGACCGCACAGACGAGCGCTTCCGGCGTCGCCTCCCGCCGCCGCAGCAGGCCCGCGGCGCCGAGCTCGAGCGCGTGCATGAGGCAGCGATCATCGACGGCCGACACTACGAGCACGACCGCGGGTCCACCTTCTTGCTTGAGCCGGCGCACGGTCTGAGCCACATCGTCGGACACGCTGTCGACGACGACGATCGCCACGTCGGCCAGGTGCTCGTCGTCGACGATGGCCACCTCGGGCCGTCCTCGCAGCTGCGTGGCCACGCCCGCTTCCGAGATCGGATCATCTCCCCGTACGAAAACGGCCAACCGTGGACCCATCGAGCACCCATTCCCTAACTGATGATGTCTCGCGACCCTCGCATGATGAACGAAGCCACTCAACGAACGCTCCGCAAGCGCTCAACGAACGACCTACGCTTGGGTCCGGCCATCCGAACGCTTCGGCGCCACGCGATCAAGGAGACGATTCGTGGAAGCTCCCAGATGCCAGACCTGCGGCCAGGAGAATCCCGCTGACGCCGAGTTCTGCGTCAACCGAGCGTGCGGCGCCTTCTTGGGATGGCAGAGTGCCCGCGCCGCCGCCGCGCCGCCGCCCCCTTCGCACGGCGCCGTCCCCCCGCAGCCGCCCGCGTACCGCCCGCCGCAGGCCCCGACGGCGCAGGTCCCGAGCGCACCCGCGGCGCGACCCCGCCCGGTCAGTCCGGGCACGCCGACACAACGCGTTCTCGCCCGGCTCGAGGTCGATCACGCACAGGTCGAGCCGGGAGGCAAGTGCGATCTCAGCATGCTCGTGCGCAACGGGGGCACCGTCGTCGAACAATTCGTCATCACCGTCAGCGGCATCCCGGCATCGTGGGTGTCGGTCGACCCTCCACAGGTGAACCTCGACGTCGATTCCGAACAACGGTGCCAGATCACGATCCGCCCACCGCGCGTCTCGACGACGCCGGCCGGGCGCACGCCGATCTCCATCTCGATCACGTCATCGGTCGACCATTCGGTGATCGCCGCACTCCAGGCATCGATCGACATCGACGGTTTCACGCTGCTCAACTCGACACTGTCACCGTTCGAGACGGAGTCCAAGCGTGCGGGCGAGCACCAACTCATCGTCAGCAACGACGGCAACGTGCCGGCCAATGTCAATTTCACCGGCAGTGATCCCGCCGAGAAGTTGAAGATCAGTTTCGATCCGCCGTATGCAGGTTTGCAGCCCGCGCAACAGGCATTCGTGCGCGTCGTCGCGGCACCCCGGCGACGACTGTGGTTCGCCACACCAAAGCGCCACCAGTTCTCGGTCAGCGTGACGCCGCCCAACGGCGTGCCGACACAGCTCAACGCCAGCAACAACCAGCTCGCACTCTTCCCGCATTGGGTGCCAAAGACGGCGATCGCGGTGTTCGTCGTGCTGCTCGCGCTCGGCGTACCGCTCACGATCCGCGAACTCAACAAGAAGGACAAAGAATCCGCGGCCAGCGCGATCGTGCCCGTCCCCCAGGTGACGGGGCTCACCTTCGATCAGGCCGCGACGCAGTTGCTGACCAAGGGATTCGTGGCGGAGAGGGCACCCGAGGCCGTGAGCGAAGGCGAAAAAGACAAGGTCTTCGCGCAAGAACCAGCGGCCAACACCCAGGCCCGCAAGCAATCGGTGGTCAAGCTCACCATGAGTGCCGGCCCCGGTCGCACCGCGGTCGCGGACGTGCAAGCGTTCTCGCCCGACGACAGCAAGAAGACGCTCGAGGCGCTCAACCTCAAGGTCACGACAAGCGCGCAAAAGGTGCAGAACCGCGACATCGCCGCCGGACTGGTCGTGCGCACCAACCCTCCCGCGGCGACGCAGGTCGATGTCGGCTCGAACGTCGAGCTCGTGCTCTCGGATGGTCCGCCACCCAAGCCCCTGCCCCCGCTGACCGGTGAGTACACCGAAGTCAG
Organism: Acidimicrobiales bacterium; assembly: GCA_039934635.1. Lineage (GTDB taxonomy): Bacteria > Actinomycetota > Acidimicrobiia > Acidimicrobiales > WLNW01 > DATLFA01. The sequence continues at coordinate 4,735 of JBDTLT010000269.1, read as the reverse complement.
CAAGCAATTGGTCGCGGCCGGATTCGCCGTGCAATCGCCCCCGAAGAACACCAAGACAACCGACGACTCCAAGAAGGGCACGGTCGCCGGTTGCACGGTGACCGACACCAACGCGGCGTGCCAACCGAAGGAGAAAGAAGGCATTACCGTTCAACTCGCGGTGTTCGTGATGGACGCCACCGGCAAGGTGCCCGATGTGGTCAAGCTCGATCAGACCGCGGCGTTGGCCAAGCTCAAAGATGCTGGTCTCACGCTCGGTTCGGTGACCAAGAAGCCCACGACGACCGGAGCTGCCATCGGCACGGTCATAGAGGTCAAGCCCGCGGTGGGTACGCAGGCCAATCTCGGTAGCGCAATCGATGTCGTCGTGTCCGGTGGGCCGCCGGTGGCCGTTCCCAACCTGGCGGGCCTCACCATTCAGGCAGCAAAGCAGAAGCTCTCCGAAGTTGGTCTCGTCGGCGCGGCCAACGTCGCCTGCACCACCATCGACAAGGTGTCGAATCAAATTCCCGCGGCGAGCTCACAGGTTTCGCGGGGCGACAGCGTCAGCCTCGGCTGTAGCAAGTGCTCACTCACGTTCTGCGTCGACGTCAAGGCCGTGCCCCTCGAGATCTTTGCCATCAAGGCCAATTGACCATCACTCGACGGTGATCGCCACGCTGCCCGCCGGTGATGCGTACTGCGGATCGATGACGGTCACCGCCAAGGTCTCGCCGCGATGGCCTTCGAGCGACGGCACCATCGCGTAGATCGTGCCCTCGCTCGTCGACTCGATCGTGCACGAGATGTCGCCGACCACGACCGTGCTGACCCAGTCGAGCCGTACGCCCTGCACAACGATGCGTCCGCCTTCGACACCGAGTCGATTGGGCTCGATACTGGTGAGCACCGGCCATCCTTCTTCGTGATCCTTGAGCGGCGCGGTACAGGTGATGTTGAGGGTGGCGCTGCCAGCGGGCGAAAACACCTGCAACTCGACCGTCGCGCCATCGGCTGCCCCTTCGACGCCTTGGGGAATGTGCAGCATCAGGCGCGTGTCGTCGTAGCTCTCGACCGGACACGGCGTGGCGCCGATCCCCGCCATGGTGACCTGTGAGAGGCCGGTGCCCAGCAACCAATAGGTATCGGCTCGACCGAGGTCGATCGTCGGCGGCACCATCTCGTCGATACGCAGCGCCGCCGGAGGCACGTCGGTGAGGTCATCGACCGTGATGAGCTGCGCGTCGCCCACGCACGGCGACGGGCCTTCGGGCGTGTGGACGATGACCCATTGGGTGGTGCCGGCGAGGAGGTGGGGCAACGTCACCGTGATGATCTCGTCACCGTCGACGATGAACTCGGCCCACTGATCACCGACCTGCACACCGGTGGCACCCTGAAAACCGGAACCACGGACGAAAATGCTGCGCATCGAATCGCCGACGCCGATGCGATGATTCGACAACGAGTCGATTTGCGGAGCCACTTGCCCTCCCTCGGCACAATGTAACGCTGCGCGCTCAACCCTGCTGCGCCCGCAGCAATGCGCCCGGTCGTTCGGTCATGGTCCCCACACGTGACTCGCCGTTGCTCGCGATCGCCACACCGTTCACGAAGATGTGATCGATGCCGGCCGGCTCGTCGGCGATGAGGCGCTCTTCGTCGCCGGGGAGATCGCGAACGCGTCGTAGCGGTCCGGGCGACAACGTGTCGAGATCGAACACCACGAGATCGGCGGCCGAGCCCTCGACGACACGACCGCGGTCGGTGAGACCGAACAGTTTCGCGGGCTCCCACGTGAGTTTGTGGATTGCGGCCTCGAGCGTGAACACGCCGCGATCGCGCACCCAATCCGCCAAGAGATCGGTGGCCATGTTCGCGTCGCAGAGTTGGGCGACGTGCGCGCCGGCATCGGACTGGCCGAAGACCGCGCCGGGCTGTTGCATCAACGCCGCGACAGGGCCTTGTTCGAAGTTGCCGAGCATCACCTTGTAACGCGTGTTGAGCTTGTCGGCGAGTGCGATGTCGCACAACACGTCCAGTTCGGTGACGCCTTGCTCACGCGCAATCGACGCGAGGCTGCGACCGATCCACTGCGGATGCGATGGGGTCTCGGCCAGCTCGAAGTGCTCCCACAACACCGGGGGCTTGACGGCGGGCAACTCCGCCCATGCCTGCGACCGCCACTGCGGATCCGCGTACGCGGCCAGGCATTCGGCGTCGGACAAGCCGAGCAGGTCGCGAAAGGCAGGTGCGCTACGGAAGTAGTACGGATTCGACATGTGGATCTGCACTTTTAGGGGCAGACACGTGACCTGCGCGTAGACATCGGCGCCGCGCGCCCGACCATCGGCGTGCTGTTGCATCATCACGCGATAGTCGGTCTCGGGGAAGCTGGTGAGCATCGGCGTCCACATCAACGGCCGCCCGATCAACGGTTGGATCTCGTAGCTGTCGCGATACGACACCGGCACACCCGGCGCGTAGCAGGCGACACCCATGCCCAGTTCGCCGAGGACCGACGCAATGGACACGAACTCTTCCGCCGTGCCATTGCGCGAAGGCACCGGCAATCCACGATCGCCGCGATGATTCGCGGAGTAACTGGACGCAAAGCCGAGCGCCCCCGCGCGCATGGCATCCGCGACAACGACACGCATGCGCGCGATTTCCTCGGCACTCGCTTCGCGCTCATAACCCTCATCGCCCATCACATACAGGCGCACCGGGCTGTGGCCCACATAGCAACCGAAGTTGAGGATCATGCCGCTGCGCTCGACCGCAGAGAGGTATTCGGCGAAGGTTTCGAAGTTCCACGGTATGCCGGCGTCGAGCATCTTCTCGGACATGTCTTCGACCGCCTGGAGCGTGCGCACGATCGCTCCGCGATGCTCTGGACGTGTAGGCGCGATCGAAAATCCGCAGTTGCCGGCGACGACGGACGTGACGCCGTGCCAGCACGACGATGTCAGGCCCGGGTCCCAGAAGACCTGCGCGTCGTAGTGCGTGTGAATATCGATGAAGCCCGGCGCGACGACCCGACCACTCGCATCGATCGACTCCCGACCGTCGAGACCTTGGCCGACCGCCACGATGCGACCACCGTTGACGGCAACGTCGCCGATGAACGGTTGGGCACCGGTGCCGTCGACGATCGTTCCGCCTTTGATGACCAGATCAGCTTGCATGCGCGTGTGTCATCCCTTCGGTCACGCTCTTCGGTCAGGCTTCGATGTGTGTGGGTCGCGGCAAACCCGCCGCGTCACAGCGCTGGTAGTACTCCTCCAGCAGCGTCTCGCTATCGCTGACCGCCACGACGTTGTCGTTCTCGTCGAGCGTCATGTTGCCACCGCGCCCGATGAACACGACATCGGTGACCTCTTTGTTGTCGGGGAACACGATGAGCGTGTGGATCGATCCCGTCGGCTCGTAGATGAGCGACTGCGCTTCGTAGCGGCTGCCGTATTCCTCGTAGCCCCACGCCCCCGACAACGTGAATCCGATCGTGTCCGCGGTATGGCGGTGACGGGGTGCCCGGAACCCGGCCGGCAGTTGCACCCGCAGCACCCGCAACCCGGTGCCCCGTTCGACTCGCAGCATCTTGTAGCGATGGTTGCCCCCGTCCATCCAGGGAACGGTGGCGTCGTCCACGTGACCGACGATCGCGGCGAGATGGGTATCGATCATGACGGGTGCCCCCTGCAAGACGTCGTGCGCGCCTCGCCGCCCATGATCGCGCGCCAAGCGGCCCACTTCTCGGCTCCGGGGGCCGCTCGGGCCATGCGTCTGGGTCGGGCGACCTACCCCATCGCCGCGCCCACGGCGGGTGACGCCGCACGACGCGGGCCGTCCGGATCATCGTGGTAGGTCGCAAGGAGGCACTCGCTCAACGTTTTCCACAGGGTCCCCGATACATGTTTCATGACCAACGCAACGATCACCGAGATAGACCTCAAGTCCGCAGTCGCGATCGATCGCACAGTGGACCTCCTCATCCCGCTGGTGCAGCGCTCCGCGGCCCGCGCGGCAGTTCTCCGGGACAAGCGCCTCGAGATCCAGACGAGCGAGGACGGCACTGTCGCCGCTCGCTTCGTCACCGCCACCCGCTGAGTCCCACTCAGCCGCTCACCTGAGCCGCATCACGTCACGACCGAGGCGGCCGGTGCGGACGAACTCGCGGCGGCGATCGGGCCGAGCGAGTTCGTAGCGGCGAACCAGGAAAGCCGCAATCGCGACACCGAGTACCTCGAGCACGACGGAAGCGCCGAGATGATCGAACTCGGGGATGCGGCCCTCACCGAGCGGATGCCCGCCGCCGAAGGGCCACCAGAACAAAGAACTATTCGTCCACGTGCCATCGAGCACGAGATGTAGGAACAAACCGATCGGCAGCCCGATGGCCCGGCGAGCGGCCAGGCGCCGGCCCCGCGTGGCGACGACGACCACGACGAACACCGCAACGCAACCGGCCAGGGTGTGCAACAGCCACGGCCCACCGATTGCGCCCTCGAGTACCGGTGCGACACCGCCCAACATCACGATGCGATAGTCGACCGCGGGACTGTCGAAGACCATCGCGACGATCAAGAACGAAGCGGCCGCGAACCAGATGAACATCGTTGTCGAGGCGTCAGCGGATCAAGATGCGGCCGCAGTGCTCACAGTGCACGACAGCATCGATCGGCTCGTGTCTGACCCGGTCGAACTCGACCGACGAGAGCTTGATGTGGCAGCCCTTGCACGAGCCTTGCTCGAG
>JBDTLT010000268.1:0-7072 GCA_039934635.1 Acidimicrobiales bacterium | reverse complement strand
TGCCGGCGCTCTCAGCTCGCGGGACTGTTGCCGACGAGTAGTACGGGATTGAACATCGACCCCGAACCGGCGGAGCTGCACATGGCGACCTCCGCGCCTTGCACCTGGTTGGGTGCATCGCCGCGCACTTGCCGTACCGCTTGCACGACTTTCTGCAGCATCTGCGACACACCGGTGTGGCTGTGCGACATCGTGCCGCCATCGGTGCACGTCGGGAACTGGCCACCGGGCGCCATGACACCGGATTCGACGAAGGGTCCACCCTCGCCTTCTGCGCAGAACCCGAATGCCTCGAATTGCCGGATCAACTCGAACGAGAAGGGGTCATACAGTTCGCACACATCGACATCGGTGGGTCTGATGCCGGCCATGGCGAACGCGCGTGCGGCACCGCTGCGCCCAACGCCGCCGACCAGTTCGTACGTGGGGGGATACGTATAGCCGGGCGCGCATCCTTCGGCTGCTCCGCCGAGCACGAACGCCGCGGGCGTGTCGAGATCGCGGGCGCGTTCGGCTGTCGTCAACACGATGCCGGCGCCGCCTTCGCTCGTCATCGAGCAGTCGAGCAGGTGGAACGGCTCGGCGATGAGTGGCGACGAAAGCACCGTCTCCACGTTGACCGCGCGTCCGAAGTGAACTGCCGCAGGGTTGATCGCGCCGTATGAGCGAACGGTCGCCGCGGCGAGGGCAAGCTGTCTGGCGGTGGTGCCGAACTGGTGCATGTGCCGGCGGGCGACGAGCGCGTACTCGGCCGCGGTGTAGAGACCCCAACATTGGACGAACTCGTTGGCGGGTCGCGTCCACGGGGCCGTCGACGATCGGTCGGTGTAGAGCCCCGCCTGACCACTGGCCACGACGACCACCGAGCACTGACCGGACGCGATGGCGAGGGCAGCCTCGAGCAGCGCGGGGATGGCGAGCATGGCGCTGCCCGCCCACACGTTGCCGAGTCGCGCGCGATAGGCCCAATCGAGCGACTCATCTTTCTGTATGCGCGACGGATCGGTCGGCGTGACCGACAATCCGTCGACGTCGGAGTAGCTCATGCCCGCGTCGTCGAGCGCGCCTTGGATGGCCATCATCGTCACCGACGCGGATGTGTGCCCGTCGAGACGCTTTGCCTGGGGTGTGTTGTACGCGCCGACGATCGCGACACGGTGCAATGGATTGGGGTGCTGGGCTCGGAATCCGACGTCGGTCATCGGATGATTCTTACCCCACGAACGATGATGGATGTCGTAGATCGCGGGCGAAGGTGGCCAAGTCGGCGACGCGCCGTGCGCGCATCTCGACGCGGACGTCGACATTGAGCGACCGTGTGAACCAGCGCGACCATCGACGGAAGAGGCCGAGGTCCGCGACCGTCAGGGAGGTTCGAGCACGAAACATTGCCCCACCAGCGTCGTCGATACCGTCGTAGGTGAAACACAACGCGACGGGTGTCGTCGAATCGCGCAGTCGCAGCCGGCCCAATGCCGTCCACTCCCAGCGCGTCTGCTGTTCGACCGCGTCGATCAAGAGATCGATCGTCGGATGTCGGTGCGCGGCAAGCCATTTTGCGTGCAGACGCGTGCGCCGTCGACCGGAGGCCTGCAGACTGCTCGCATCCAGCGAGATCGCCGCGACCGATTCTCGGGGATCTGCCGCGATCAGGATGACGCCATCGGCCAGGCAGACGTGCCCTCGAAGCGCACGAGCGCCGGGTCGGCGCAGCGTGAAGTGGATCGATGCCGTAGCGGGCGGAATATCCCAGACACCGGTTGCGGGCACTTCTACTCCGAAAACGACTCGGGTCAGGGCGGTCTTCTCTGGGGGTGCGGTGGTGTTGATGTTGATCACACCGACACATACGAATACAGAGCCGACGCGGTTCTCGCTGTATGGAGTCAATTGTCGGCGGCTATCGTGCGCCGTCGTCGAACGCGACTGCGAGGAGCACGTCATGCCAGCAAAGGGAAGCGCGGAGTGGAAGGGTGACCTGCCGACCGGCAGTGGCACATTCACTGCGGGTGACACGATCAAGGGTGGATACACCTTCAAGTCCCGGTTCGAAGACGGACCCGGCTCCAATCCAGAGCAGCTGATCGCGGCGGCGCACGCCGCTTGTTTCACGATGTCGCTCTCCAACACGCTCGCCCAGGCCGGTCACCCGCCCGACTCGGTGCACACCGACGCGACGGTGACGCTGCGGCGGGTCGACGACAAGCCGACGATCACCAAGATCGAGCTCGTGACCGTCGGACGTGTGCCCGGCATCGACGAGGCCGCGTTCATCGAGCATGCCAAAGCCGCCAAGGCGGGTTGCCCGGTGAGCCGGGCGTTGGCCAGCGTGCCCGAGATCACCCTCGAGGCGTCTCTTCGTAAATGAACGTGGAGTTCGGTACGACCAACTTCTGCCCTGTCTTCCACGGGGCGCAGGTCGCGCGGGCGAACGAAGAGCTGGGCTACGACGTCCAGCTCTTCGGCGAGAACCACAACATGGCCGCCGACATCTTCGGCGAGTTGCGCGATGCTGCGCGGGCCACGTCGCGCATCAAGCTGCTGGCCGGCCCGGTCAACTTCGTGACGAGAGATCCCGGCGTCATCGCGTCGGCGATCGCGCCGATCCAGATCCTCAGTGGCGGCCGGGCGATCTGTGGCATTGCGCGTGGCGATTCGGCGGTTGCGCTCGCCGGCCGGAAACCACAGCGCCATACCGAGCTCGCCCGCGACCTCGATCTCGTGCGGCACTACCTGTCGCGCGAGACCGTCCATTTCGGTGACCGCGAGAGCCGGCTCGAGTGGCTGGGCGAACATCCGTATACCGCGACGCCGATCGAGATGGTGTGTAGCGGCCCGCGGTCCATTGCGCTTGCAGCCACGCGCGCGGACCGCATCGGGCTCAGTGTCGGCGCGAATCCAGCGCGTGTGAAATGGGCCCTCGCAATCATCGACGCCGCGCTCGATGCCGCAGGGCGATCGCGGGCCGATGTTCGCATCGGCGCATACGTGCCGGTGGCAGTGACCGACACACGCGATGCGGGTCGGGCCGAGATCAAGTACCGCGTCGCCGGATGGGCGCACATGTCGAGCTTCGCCGGCAACGATCTCGCCGCGCAGCCCGAGATCATGCGGCGGGTCACCACTCGACTACGTGACGGCTACGACTATCGCTTTCACCGGGCCGACGTCCCGATGGACAACCCCAATACCCGTCAGATCGACGAAGAGTTCGGCGATTGGTTTGGCATCGGTGGTCCACCCTCGTTCATCGCCGAGCGGTTGCACGAACTCGTCGACCTCGGCGTGCACGCGTTCGTCACCGCGTTGGGTGGCCGCGAGCACGAGCGTTTCGCAACGGAGGTCATTCCGTTGGTCCGCTCGAGCTGACTTTGGCGGGCTCACACCACCTTGCGCGCCGAGCGACGCGCTCGTTGCCATAGCTTCTTCCAATGCGGCGGCCGGTTTCCCGGCCGGCCCTCGTGACTATCAGTCAGTAGCTCCGTGGTCGAGCACAGAGCGCCGGTGTGGCCGTGGTCGTGCAGCCACCCACGGGCGACGACATCATCTTGTCGACGACCCAGCTCGGTTTGAATCCGTTCGGCGTCGCGCGCCAGTCGATGAGTGCCCCCGCCGAGTAACGGCTCGAGCAATTCGGCCGCGTAGCGGGTGGACTTCGCAGCCTTGCGCACCTCGTGCCATCCGGCGGGTGCGGCGGGTGCATCTGTGACACGGCGCTCGAGTCGGCGAAACGACTTGCGCAACAAGTGCGCGACCACGTCAGTGGCATCGTCGGTCGGTGCCGTGGTTGCCGTCAGCGGAGGCAAGATGGCGGCGGCGTCGAGGTTGCGCAACATGGACTGCCAGCGTGGCGATCGCATCGCGTCGAGTAGGACGTCATGCGCGGCGGCGCGTTCGGTCTCCACTGCGGCGATGAGTTCGACGCCTCTCGAAGCGGGTGTGCATTCGAGCGAACGAGCAAACGAGGCGCGCAAGACGTCGAGGTCGCGGACCGTGCCCAGCACCTGACCGGCCCAGCGGATCTCGGCTCGTAGGTCGTCGACTGTTCGCCGGTCGAGCAGTGGACGGAGTGTGCGAAGGTTGGCGCGCAGTCGGCGCGTGGCGATTCGTGCTTGGTGGACGTCCTCGGTGCCGAGATCCAGCCGAACGCCGGGGTCATGCAACAAGAGTTGGTTCAAGCCGTCGCGCACACTGAACCGGACGAGGTCTTCGACAGTTGCGTCGCTGTCCAACGCAGTGGTCTCGCGTTGCGCGATCGGCCCGCGCGCACGCGTCAGCTTGGGTGTGGGGTCGGGCTCCCCGGCCCCGTGGTCGCGTAGTACGCGGGTAGCCCGGCGCAGCGCACGCTTTCCGTGGGTCGCGTCGGTCAGTTCGACTTCGACTTCCCGGAACGAACCGGCAACCCGGTTCTGCTCGACCACGACGACGCGGTCGTCCTCGATTGCCAGCAGGCGTCGCCCGTCCGCATCTACCACCGATGCCTGATGCTGCTCGCTGCGCATCCGTGCCGCGATGGTCAGATCCCGGCCGTCGGTGAGACCCAATAGCGCGTCGACGAGCGTCTGCGGCGGCGTGTCCGCATCGCCGTCGCAATCGACCTCTCGCCGCTGCAGCAGCGACGACTCGCCGCGGCGCCCGAGTTTGAGCGTCCATCGGCTCTTCGATCCATCGTCGCTCGTGCGATAGCGCAAGGTGTGGCCCCGCCGAGCCAATCGCATGTCGGCGGTATCCCAGTACGTCGTGTCGAGCGACCGTGTCCCGCCGACGACGTGGCGGAGTTCGCCGCCACCGAGGTTGGGCAGCGCGAACGTGTCGCTCACGCGGAACTTCAGTTCTTGCTCGGGTGTCGCAGATTTGGGCGTCGAGTCCGGCGGCGCGACCTCGGGCGGCCCGTCGGCCGACGATGGTGTCAGCAGCGTCATGACGACATCTCCGTTCGGCCAACCGATGCGCTTGGAGTCCGCCACACGCGGAATACAACGTGACGCATGCCCCGACGGCGCTGACCGCAAACGTTTGGCTGGCTCGACTGCTCGGGTAGCCCTGACGCAGTGTCCGACCTAGATGCCATGCGCGTTCGGGGCACCGTGATTGCGATTGCCACGTTCGTCCTGATCGTGGCCCTCACGGTGACCTTCGACGAGGGCCCCGTCAAACCCGCCGCATCGATGGACCCACCTCCGTCATCACTGGTAGTCGCCACGGTACCCACGACCATTCCCGTCGAAAATCGGCTGTGCGGTCTCGCGCAACGACTGGTCGAGTCCCTGCCCGAGGAGGAGTCCGAGATCTCATTCGCAATGCAGGGTTTCTACACCGAAGCGGCGAGCTTCACCGAGGGCGACCTTCGGGGCGACCTCATTGCCGCCGCCCGCTTCTATACCGAAGTCAACGACATTGCGCGCAAGGCCGACTGGGACGTAGACCGCATCGTTGCCGACAAGGACGGTGACCGATGGCGGGCGCTGCTCACCGGCACCCCCACCGGTGTCGAGGAATCACGCCGGCAGGTTCGCGAGGATTGCCGAACCAATCTGCCCGAGCCACCGTTCATCGAACTCGACTGGTCGGGCCGGATTCGCGATTCGCGACTGGCCCGGCTGCTCGAGCCGGTCAACCGCGAGATCTACGCGCCTCCGGCGGAGCCTGATCCGGCGCCGGCGGATGAGCCGATCGAATCGCCGCCTCGGTGAGGAAGTCGTCCATTCGCGTCGCGTCCGAGTCCTGTCGCGATCGGTTCCCGGGAACCGAGCCCCGCCTTTATGCAGGTCTTCGCCCTGCAGCGCGAGGATCGTCGAAATCGGGAGGAGCGGCGATGGACATGACGCAAGCAGATAGGGATTTGAGGATCAGTGCGACGCAACCCGCGTCATGGTCGCCGCCGCAACCGCCGGAGCAACCACCCACATTCGTATATCCGTTGGTCCCGCCGGCGCCGGGCCCATCGGGACCGCCGGCAGAGCAGGCACCGCGTCGGTCGCGCGGCCGCGTGGTCGCCGCCGCGGCTGTCGTAGTTGCGCTTGCCGCGGGCGGCATCGGCTTCGGCGTGTCGAAGGCAATCGATGACCCAACACCGTCGACGGCCAGTCCATCGACAACACAAGCCGCCGCCGCCTCTGGCACGGGGCGAACGAGCGCGTTGACGTTGGCGCCGACGGGCCTCGATATTCACGAGCTGATCGCGCGCGTCTCACCATCGGTACTCGATATCGAGATCGGGCAGCAGACGACCAACGGTGTACGCCAGATCGCCGCCGGATCGGGTGTCGTCATCTCGTCGGATGGTCTGGTACTCACGAACGCACACGTCGTAGATCTCACCGACCAGTTCGGTCGCACGATCCGCAACGCGGTCGTCGAGGTGAAGTCGAGTGACGGCAAGCTTCGACCGGCAACAGTGCTCGGTTCGTCGCCCGCGAACGACATCGCGCTCATTCGCGTACAAGATCCGACAGGACTCACGCCCGCGACGTTGGGCGATTCGGACTCGATCGAGGTTGGTGACGACGTCGTCGCGATCGGCAACGCGCTCGATCTCGGCGATACGCCAACGGTCACCAAGGGCATCGTGTCTGCGAAGAACCGAACGCTCGACGTCGACGCCAACACGACGCTCAAAGGTCTCATCCAGACCGACGCGGCGATCAATCACGGCAACTCCGGCGGCGCGCTGCTGAATGCGGCGGGCGAGGTGATCGGCATCAACTCTGCGGCGATCCCCGACGCGCAGAGTGTCGGGTTCGCCATCGCCATCAATACGATCAAGCCTCTGATCGAGCAACTGAAGTCCGGCAACGCGCCGGCCCCGACAGGCTCGACTGCGGTGCTGGGCATCACCATGCAGGACACGGTGAGCGGCGCGGCGATCACTGGGATATCAACCGGGTCGGGCGCGGCCAACGCCGGCCTGCAGGTGGGTGACGTGATCACCAAGATCAACGGCAAGGACGTCACATCGTCCGCGGATGTCGGCGCGGCGATCTCCGCACTGCAACCCGATACGACCGTGACGCTTCAAATCGTGCGCGGCGGCAAGACGCAGTCGGTCACGGCCACCCTCGGCCGCCGGTGA
>JBDTLT010000267.1:0-7089 GCA_039934635.1 Acidimicrobiales bacterium | reverse complement strand
GTCCACTGTGAACTGATCAATCCAACGCGCCCAGTGTCCAGTAGTCATCCCGAGCGCAGCACAGCGACAGTGTTCGGTGAATTCTCGCAGCAACTCGTGGCGACTGCACTCTGTCGTCGGCAGCGCTCGTGACCACCCTTCGATGCCTTTCAAGAGCCGATCTTGCTCAGTTGTTCGACTGCCACCGGCCTTGACCCAGGAGCCGATCACGCGCCCACTGTCGTAGACGTTGTAGTAGTCGGCTTCCCACTTGAACATCCCGCTTCCGGCATATTCGAGAAATGTTGTGTTGGGGAAGCCGTACCGTGCGTCTTCACCTCTGGGGTCGGGAAGGTTGTTCCACGCGTAGATCGCAATGTAGTTCCCGTCGATCATCGCCCACTCGATCCATGCAGTCAGAGCGGGGAACTCCCCCATCGTGTTGACGACGAACGACTTGATTTCGGTTCGGCCGTGCGACGCTCCGAGGTGCTGGTCCACGTAGATCGCATCTTCGGTGAACAGATCGGTCCACGCGTCCCAATCCATGCTCTGGACGCCCAGCCGGAGGTAGGCCCCGAAAGCGTTCTCGACTTCTGCGCGGTCAAACGGTCGCTCGTGTTCGCGATTGTCGCTCATTTCGGCCAAACCTTTGGAAACGCAGGGCTACGGAAAAGGTCTCCTGGCGCCAGACGGTCGTAGAGTGACTCGAGGGCGTCGTCGTTGCCGGTCTTCATTCCTAACGGTTCGAGCCGGCGGCCGTCGTAGATCGCGTCTGGGCCGATGAAGCGAAGGGACGCTGTTCGCCTTCGCATCCCCGGCTCTGTGCCCGCACCTCCGTGCAACACGCCGAGATGGAAGACGATCACGTCTCCCGGGCTGACCTCCCAGGAGACGATGTCCCAAGAGTCACGATGCGCTTCGATATCGGGCAACCGCGGCGCCAGGTTCGTCGCGTAAACAGGGGCGGTGTCGTCGCGCGAATCAAACGCCGAACCGTTGTAAACGGTTCCTTGATGTGATCCTCGCACAAACTCCAACGCATGTTGTCGGGGCACCGGATCGAGAGAGATCCATACCGACACGAGGTGTTCGCCCTGTATCGGAAGGTAGGACGTGTCTTGGTGCCAAGGTGTACGCCGACAGAACCCGCCTTCCTTCAGGAAAATCTGCTCGCCCATGTACCAGAGTTCTTTTGTGCACCAAAGACTGGCGACGATGTCAGCGATCCGGGCGAGGCGAGCAATCTCGAGGTAGCGCTCGCGAGTGGAGTCGTCGCCGATGTCGTCGTGGAAAGTCGTGCCGGAATCGAGGTACCACCTACGCGTCGATTGGGTGGGCACAGCGAGGCTTTGTTCGACGGCGCCTTCGATCAAGCCGAGCTGGTCAGAACCCAGCGCCGAAGGGATGAACACCACACCGTCTCGGGCCAAAGTGTCGCCAAGTCGGACGAGGTCGTCAGTTGACCTGGTCATCATCTTTCACCACCGCAGTGCGATGCCGCGTCGAGCCTCTGGGCTGAAAGTTGTAGCATATCCTATTATCGGGTATCGGTGTATGCGCCCGCCCATTGAGCCTGCGAAGTAAACCCAAGGAGCGACACGATGGCGACGCTGACATCTGCTGTCGAGTTCTGCGCTGGCCTCGTGCAGGAGGCAACCGCCGATCGCCGCGCTATGACCAAGCATCCATTCATCCAGGGCATCGCAACAGGCGAGGTACCGCTCGTGCAGATCGCCGCGTTTGGCACGGGGATGTACCGCCTAGTGATCGACGCGCAGCGGTGGACGGCCGCCGGCTATTCGCAATGTGAGAACCAGGCCGAGCGTGTGCTCATGCTCGACTCTCTCGTGGAAGAGGAGACTGGCAACGAATCAGGGACGGCGAGCCATGGGGAACTGGTGGTCGAGTTCCTCCAAGCGTTAGGTCAGTCCAAAGCCGAGACCGTCGAGCGCTCACGTCGCTTGGGACGCCGCTGGCAGCTCTACACCGAGTACAGCGAGTTCCTCGGCCGCTGCCGGCCCTTTTGGCTGTACCGAGGCGTGAGTTCGTTGGCGGGCGAGGCACAGTTCCCCGCGCTTTGTCGGCTGATGATGGAGGCGATGCCGAAGCACTACGGGATCCCCGAATCAGGGCTGCGATTCTGGTCGGTGCATATCCCGATCGACGAAAACCACACGTCAGCCGCGGTCAAGTTGGTTGCACCGCACCTCGGTGATCCAGAGGCTCGACGACAACTTCGAGATGGCGTATGGTCGCACATGGAGCTGCGTTGGCAAGCGTACATGGAGCCGATGTTGGACTTCGCCAACTGATTACTCGCCAAGCTGTCCGGTGTTCTGAGTTACTCCTCAACTCCCTCGGCGCCGTCTCCAGCCATGAGCTTCACCAGACCACGCCGCAACTGCGTCGATTCGGCGGCCGTAAGCGCACCAACGCCGTAGTCAATCGCCGCAAACGCTTCAGCCGCCGCGAGGAGGGCGCGTCGCCCGGTGTCGGTGATTTCGACCAGGACCGCTCGCCGGTCCTCCGCAGTCAACTGTCGACGGACATACCCCGCCTTCTCCAGCCGATCAACGAGACTCGTCACACTCGTCGGGTGCACGAGCAGCGCTTCGCCGATCTTGCCCAGGCGCAGCAAGCCAGAAGGTTCGTCATAGAGCCGCAGCAGCACCTCGAAACGCGCCCGCGAAAGGCCAAGGGGCCGTATCGCCGCGTCGAGCGCGGCACCGACGATGCGATTGGCGCGCTCGAGCGAGGTGAGGAGCGCAACCTGCTCGACCGACCCCGGAAGCTCGTACTCGGTCCAGACTTCGGCGACGCGCGGCAATGGGTCGGTCTTCAGTGTCGAAGCTCGTGCCGACCGCGATCCTTGCGTCATCCCGTCAAATGTACGGGTTCGGCGAGGACCTAAGTGTCTTCCTAGCCGCATATCAGGTTGCAATGAATCCAGACATCTCTGGTGAGACTACCGGGATTAGTCGCATCGCCGATAGTCGGATTTGAGACTAAGTTTCTCTTCGGAAGGCTTCGACCACAAGGAGGCGCCATGCACGTCCTCATCTCGATTGGACGGACGACCGACGGCACCGGATTCGGACGCCAACTGGATGACCTCTTGCACACGGATCCGGACGAATCCTCGGGCTGGACAGGATCAACTGTGGGCGTGACCCCGAACGGCGACTTCGTTGCGTTGTCAACCTACTTATCCGGGACCGACGCCAACGGAATCAGTGAACGCGACCCGGTCGAATGGGCCGCACGACATCCTGCGCTCTTCTGTGAGCCGTGCGTGATCCATTCGAGCAATACCACTTGCCGATTCGGTTGCGGACCGCATGGCGTGAGTGGCTTCGCCCAGATCTTGCACGGAAGGGCTACCGCGGAGCAGTTGCTCGCCGTCGACGACGTGCTCGCGCCATTCATCATCGCAGAGCGACGGGACATGCTCGGCGGTTTTCGGGCTTGGCTCGGCACTGACGAATTCATCGAGTGTGTGTACTTCTCCTCGGAAGCCGAGGCGCGTGCCGGCGAGGCGAAACGGTTGCCCGAGCCGATTCAAGCCGCCGTACACGCGATCGAATCGACTATCCCGCCAACCATCTACTACGACCTCGTTTCTCCGAACATGCGATCCCGGCAGCTTCGACGGAAGCGCTAGACGTGGGCCTATTGCGCGAGTCAGATCTGCCTCCGGCGCCGCTTCCGGAGGTTGACGAATCAAATGCCTTCTTCTGGAGATCAGGCGCCGACGGAAGGCTGCGCTTTCTTCGGTGCGATCTGTGCGATGCGTATCTCCATCCCCCGGCTCCCGTGTGTCCCAGCTGCTTGAATCGATCGGTGCAACCTGCCGTCGTTTCCGGAAACGGCGTGCTTCATTCGTTCACGGTCAACCATCAGCCGTGGGCTCCAGACTCGGCGCCCTACGTGATCGGTTTGGTTGAGTTGGTCGAGCAGGAGGGGCTCCGTTTGACCACCAATCTCATCGATTGCGAACTCGACGAAATAGAGATCGGATTGTCAGTGCAAGTCGGCTTCGTGCAGCGTGAAGACGTGTGGTTACCAATCTTCCGACCGAGTATCGACTGAAGACCTGTGCGCGCGCCTAGACGGGGTTGCGAGTGAGAAGCGCGCATCCAGCAACCGGGCCGGCCCCGTTTGCGACGACTGCCACCTCAGCATCGGAAACTTGCCGGTCGCCGGCCTCGTGCCGCAGCTGAACGACGGCTTCGTGGAGAAGGCCAAACCCGTGTAGCCGCGCCCCGGACAGTTGGCCTCCTCCGGTATTGAGTGGGAGCTCGCCCGATAAACTGATCCTTTGCCCGTCCTCGACGAACGCTCCGCTTTCTCCTTTGCCACAAAAGCCGAGCTCTTCAAGCCAACAGAGCGTGAGCCAGCTGAATCCGTCATAGAGCTGCGCAACATCGACGTCCTCGGGTCGCAGTTCGGTCCGCGCCCACATCGAAGCCGCCGCGTCACGCGCCGCCATGGTGGTCATATCCTCGAATTGATCCCAGGAAGGTCGGCCCCGCAATGCGGTGCCCAACGCGGCCACAAATACCGGGGTCGCCCGTCCTTCGGACGCGTGGTCGCGGTGAGAGACGACAAATGCGGTTGACCCATCCACAGGGGCATCGCAATCAAACAAACACAGCGGAGAACTGATCATTCTGCTGGACAAATAGTCGTCGAGAGTCAACGCGGTGCGATAGATCGCCACAGGATTGCGCATCGCGTTCTTGCGAGCGTTGATTGCAATCTGCGCGAGTTGTGTACGTGTGACGCCATAGCAATGCATGTGTCGTTGCGCGTGCATCGCAATCCAATTCACGATCGAAGTGCTGCCGAACGGCGAAGTCCACTGCAACACGCCCCCGACCCTCTGCAGATGATCCGGATCGGAACCGTCGGCCGTCGCCCTTGATGTGGCAGCGCGCGCTAAGGCTCGCGCTGTTCCTTCGGTTGTCGTTCGGTACACGAGGACATGCCGAGCGAATCCGCACGCAACGGCCATGCACGCATTCGCTATCGCCTGCAATTGGGCGGGGCCCTCGTGTCCACCGCTGTGCCAGTTCAGCTTCAGGCGCAGCGTGTCTTGCACATCCGGTGTTCCCGGACCGGTCGAGGGGCTGAGTCGCGGATCAAAGGTCCCGCCGGGAAACGTGGCCAATCCGTCGATGTCGTCTCGAGTCAACCCGGCATCCGCAATCGCGAGCAAACATGCCTCGACGGTGAGATCAAGACCATTCCGCCCGAGGCTGCGGCCGATTTGGGACTGGCCTATTCCAGCGATAAAGGCGGACTGTTCACCGGGCTCTGCTCCAGTTCGACGTGTCACTTACGTCGCCCTCCTAGGGGGCATAGCCGATCACTGAGTCACGCTCCAGCTTGTCGACGTCTTCGCAAGTAAGGCCGACAATGTCCTCAAAAACGTACCGGTTGTGTTGCCCAAGTGTCGGTGACGGCGACCGATTCCACTGGTCCGGACCGGATGAAAACTGGATGGGAAAACCGATATGGGTGCTCGAACCGGTCACGGGGTGGATCACCGTCTCGAAGAAGCCCCGGGCTTGCAATTGAGGTATGTCCGTCAACTCGAAGCAGTTGATCACCTTCGCTACGGGCACTCCGAGCGGCCACAATCTGTTGACGATCTCATCGCTCAAATGTGATCGACACCAGTCGGCAAGATGCGTATCCAGCTCAGTCTGCGCTGCGCGGCGACCGTCGAAGCTGTCAAAGTTCGGATTCGCGGCCCACGCCGGATCTCCGAGTCCTTTTCGCAGCGCGTGCCACTGCTGGTTGGTCTCAACCGCCAGCGCGACCCACCGGTCCGAGGTACCCGCGTCATCAACATCCGCTGCGAGATACAGATTCTGCGGTGCTGCCGCGGCACCATGGTTGCCGTCACGCGTGAGCACGTGTCCATGTGCGGAGTACTCGATGACCTGCTCTGAGGTGACGTTGAGTGCGCTGCCGATCATCGGTACTTCGAGATGGACGCCCTCGCCCGTCCGCCGTCGATGTTCGAGGCCGAGCATGAGTGCATAGGCGGCGTGTAATCCAGCGATTGGGTCGCACGGCCCGTTGGGATTCTCCGGCTGCGAGTCCGAAAAGCCGCTGAGCCACGACATACCCGATGCTTGCTCGACAGTCATTGCGTAAGCCGTGCGGTCACGCCATGGGCCGCTGAGTCCGAAGGCCGGCATCCGCACCATCAGCAAGTCGGGCCGTACATGGCGGAGCGCTTCGTAGGTGAGGCCGAAGCGTTCCATCACCCGAGGGCTGTAGTTCTCCAAGACAACGTCACAGTGCTTGACGAGGTCCAAGGCCAACTCATGTCCGCGTGGGCGATCGAGATCGATCGTGACACCGAGCTTGTTCGTGTTGACCGCGTGAAAGACGGGCGACCACTCCCACCACTGCGGTTCGGAGGCCTTCTTCCACGTCATCCCACGCCACCCGTCGGGCCGCGTCGTGGACTCGACATGAATCACCTCGGCGCCGAGGAGTGCGAAGAAGTGGCCGACGAGCGGGCCAGCGAAATATGCCGCAAATTCAGCGATGCGAAGTCCCTCGAATGGGAGCTTGCGGCGCAATCCGACTGGAGGCTTGCGCGCGGTGGCTGGCAACGCGGCGACCGGCGGGCCGAGAGTAGGGGCGGGTTGCGCCGGGCGCGGCGGTAGGGCCGAGTCAGCGTCTCCCGGTGTGACGACGAAGTACTGCGTCGGAGTGACCACACCATTCTCCGCGTCGCGACGAAACTTGCCTGCTTCGACCAGGTGCGGCAGCCGCGCGATCGTCGCGCCGCTTTCGACAGCGGCTACGGGAATGCGCAAGAGGCTGGCGGCCGCGACGACCTCCTCGGTCGAGCGCGTGCGCATCCATTCATGAATGACTCCGCCTAGTTCATAACTGCGCTGCATTCGATTGGCCAGAGTTGCGAGGGATTCGTCGTCCGCCCAATCGGGCTGTTCGATGAGTACGCAAAAGTCCTGCCAGTGCTGGCGTGTTACCACTGTGAACCCGACAAAGCCGTCGGAGGTCTGCTCGATGTCAGGGAGATAACGTCGACGACCTTCGAGCTGGCGAAACCCGGCAATTGAC
>JBDTLT010000266.1:0-7144 GCA_039934635.1 Acidimicrobiales bacterium | reverse complement strand
CTACGGATCAGAAGGTTGGGGGTTCAAGTCCCTCCGAGCGCACTGAATTTGGGCAACAGGAACCGAACCTCTGCCCGCAAGTACCGTTGCACAACTACGCGGGGCACGTCTCGCTATACGCGTCGTGCGGCCCGAACTGTGCCCACTCGTCAGTGGTGAGGTTGCGTCCCGCGGCGCGACACGCGATGTCCGGCCAAGTTTCCGGCTGAAGGTTCCAGATCTGAATGTGATCACCTTCGATGCGTGTAAATCGTTTGCCGTCGGGAGTCATCTGGCTGAGGATGAAGTACGCCGCGTACACGCCGGCCACAGTTACGGAAGGCGAATCAAAGGGGAAGGCAGCAAGCTCGGCTCGCGCATCGATGTCCCACAGTCGCAGGCCGTCGATACCCATGCTGAGAAGGCGACCGCCGTCGGGCGTGAACTGCAAGGTGATCGGCAGACCGGAGTGACCCGTGAGCGCGACACCAACCGGCTGATGGGTGTGGGCATCGCGGATCGTCAGGCGGTTGTCGAACCTGTTGCCGGTGACGAGGTAGCGCCCGTCCGGGCTGAACGCGATAGTGAATACACCCGAGAGCGCCACCGGATCGCGATCGCGCTGCCACGTTCGCGTGTTCCACACCACCGCGGCTCCCGGGAAGTCCGAGCCCGCGAGCGACGCGCCATCGGGGCTGAAACTCAAGGATGTCACCCTCCCCACGGCGCCCACGGCTTGCGATGACGACAGCTGTTCGAGGTCATCGAGCTCCGCGACGAGCCGCCCGGAGTCGACCTCCCAGACCCGGACCAGACCGCTTTGGCCACTCGGCGTCGCCTTGATCGCGATCCATCGATGGTCGTGGCTTACCGCGAGTTGGTTCTGCACTTGCCCCTCGACATACACGAACCCGATCGGTATCGGCGCTCCCCGTGGCGCGAAGGTGTCGGGGTCCCACGTCCGCACCGTGCCATCGCTGTGCGAGGTCACCAGGAGCGAACCATCGGCGGTATAGGCGGCAAACGCCGGCGCACCAACGCCAAGATCGAGGGGACGGGCGGTGGGATGCGCTTTTGTCAGATCCCACCACCAGGCGTGACCGGCGGCAGCGGCCACCAGTCGACTGCCATCGTGGTTCATCGACGCATATGGCGCATTACCCGCCGCAATCACGTCACTGAGATCGCTTGGCAAACGCAGGCTCTCAGCGAGCAGTTGACGGCCGTCGACGCCCCAGAACGACAGCGCGTCGACTCCTCCGACGACGAGCGTGATGCCATCGGGGCTGACGGCGAAGCCGCCGGCAGTTGTCTGTGTGTTCAACGACGGCAATGGTTCGCCCGATGGCACGCGCCAGCGATAAACCTTCGCTCCGGTGACGGCGAACGTGCTGTCGTCGATGAAGGCGCCGTTGTAGAGGATGTCGCCTGCCACCAGATCGGACCCGATCTGGTGTCCGTCGCCGAGGTCGAACATTTGCACGAAGCCATCGGCGCTCACTACCCCGAGCGTGGTCTCGGCACGATTGAACGAGACGCCGGTTACCCAGTTGATCGGCGAGGGTTGATCGGGAAGAGTCGGAAGCTCGCGGGCAGCCAGCACGAGCAACGGCCGGCCCGCGGCATCCCAGACGCGTGCCGTGTTGTCTCTCGATCCCGTTGCCACGAGACGCCCGGAGGGGCTGAACACAATCCGCCATAGGAAATCGTCGTCGTGCCCGCTGAGCTGGGCGACCACCCGCCGGGACGCAATGTCCCAGATCTCGGCCGTGCCGTTCGCGTGACCCACCGCGAGCCGGGTTCCGTCAGGACTGAATGCCGCGGCTGTGGACGCCACGTCGTGGCCCAGCACGCCCGTGGTGCTGCCACTCGCCACATCGACGAGGCGGGTCCCCCCGGAGTCACCGGGCACCGCGACGATTCTGCCGTCGGGGCTGATGGCTGCGGTCTGAGCCTTGTCGAGCGCAGAGTCGATGGTCGTGAGCAACACTCGTCGTTCGGCGTCCCACACCTGCACCGCGGTGCCGCGCCGAGCCACGAGACGCGAACCGTCGGCGGAATACTGGGCACTCGTGTAGCCGCTCGTATCGGACGCGGCAGTGATCTGGCCGAGGAAGTCAGGGTATGCGAGGAGCGCCGACTGCACGGCGTGATATGTCTTGGGTGAAGGAGCACGGCGGTGGGCCGTGATCGCGAGCAGAGTCGCGAGGTCGCGATCTGTGCTGGGAACCTGCGACTGCGCAACCATGCGGTCGATGTCGCCCGCCAAGCGTGCACTGACCGCGTTTGTCGCGGAGCGGCGTGCGCTCTCCCGTTGGTTCACGGCGACAAAGCCCGCCACAAGTGCAACGACGAGTGCGAGGCCGACGCCCGCGAGGAGGCGGCGGAGGCGGCGGTTTTGGCGAGCCTGCATCTCGACGCGTTCGCTCTCGACTCGGACGTCGGAATCACGCTGGGCGCGACTCGTGTCGAGGAACTCGGCTTCGAGGTCGGTGAGATCGCCGCGGTGTTCGTCGGCCCACACCTCCGCGGTCTCGAGGCGGCCGCCACGGTAAAGCTCGCCGGGATCGCGGTCGGAGGCTTCCCACGCGTGTGCTGCGGTAGTGAGGTGGCGAACCAACCGTAGGCCCTCGCGATCGTCGTCGACCCAGCCGGCCAAACGGGGCCAGCGAGCGATGAGGGCCTCGTGCGCGATCTCGACGGTGGGCTCGCGCGTTTCGGGGTCGCGGTCGAATGTGAGCAGGCGCGCCGCTCCATAGTGTTCGATGACTTCGTCGATGCTGCCGCGGTCCGCGCCGAGTGAGGACAGCTCGCCGAGTCGCGTGCGACGGCGCGTGTCGGCCGCGCCTTCGCCGAGCGTGACGATGCGAGTGAAGACCTGTCGCACTGCGTCGCGCGCGGCCGGCGCGAGTTGGTCGTGGATTTGGTCGGCGCGTCGAGCGAGCGCGCCCGTGACTCCACCGATTGCCTGATAGCCAGCGAGCGTGAGCGTGTCGTCGTGTCGCGTCTCGAACAACTCTGCGAGCGCGTACTGCAACAGCGGAAGCGGCGCGGGATGGTCGGCGACGTCGGCGACGATCGTGGCGACGAGACCGGGCTCGATGGTCACGCCTTCACGGCACGCAGGTTTGGTGATGGTCGCTTCGAGTTCGCCAGCGGTCATTGGCGTGACCGTGACCTGGTGGAGAGGAAGCAGTTCGCCGAAGCCGGGATGACGCAGCGGCCGATCGTAGAAGTCGGCGCGCAGCGTGGCGATGACGCGCAGTCGGGAGTGCGGGGCGCGTACGGCAGTCACCAATTGGTCGAGGAAATTGCTGCACACTGCAGGATCGACGACTTGTGTGAACAGTTCCTCGAGTTGGTCCACCACCAGAACGAGCTCGGAGGAGTCGTCGGGCAGAATGCGCGCAACAGCACGCGCGATTCCTGTCGGATGACTGCGGAGTTGGTCGGCGAGGCTCGCGGGTGGATGGACGGCGATTCGCAACAGCGCGGCTTCGAACTCACCGAACGGATCAGCGCCCGGAAGCATCGTGGCGACGAACCAATCAGCCGAGCCGGTGACGGCGCCCGCGCGCAACCGCGGGACGAGACCCGCACGTACCAGGCTCGACTTGCCCGAACCAGATGATCCCACGACCACGACGAGGCGGCCTTCGGTCCCCGTTCGATCGAGTCGCGCGACGAAGTCCTCCACGAGGCGGTCACGCCCGAAGAAGTCCGCCGCGTCGGACTCGCTGAACGGTCGTAGACCCTTGTACGGATTGCGCGGCCGAAGCGCAGGCGTGTCGGGTCGAGCCGACTGCGCTTGACCAGGAGCAGATGCTGCGAGCGCGGGAACGGCAGCGGTGAAGGCCGCAACGAACGTTGCGCTATCGGGGAAACGCGCCGACGCGTCATCGGCAGTCGCACGTTCGAGCACCGCCTCGATCGCGGCGGGCAGTGATCCGCGGCGCAAAGTGGTTCCTACCAGCACATGCGTTCCCGTCAAGAGCGCGCGCACGACCAAGGCGAGGCTGTACTGGTCGCCCGCGGCGTCGGGTGCATGACCGGCGCGTTGTGCCGGTGCCTCGTACGGGCGGTCGCCATCGACCGCGGAGCTCAAGACTGCGCCAAAGTCCGCGAGATACGCGTGTCCCTCGTCGTCGAACAGGACGTTGGCGGGCTTGACGTTGCCGTGGATCACGCCGCGGCGGTGCGCGTGGTCCAGCGCGCCGCCGATCTCCTCCACTACGCGGCGCGCCGCGGCCAACGGCATCGGGCCGTGCGCCAACACGGACTCGGCGTTGCCGCCCCGCAGCCAGCGCATTACGAGGTAGGCGCCTTGGCCGTCGCGCCAATAGTCATACAACGGCACGACGTGTGGGTGCTCGAGCCGGGAGACAGCCTGCGCGTCGAACTCGAAGTGGCGCACGAATGCCGCGTCGTTGGCGAGTTCGGGGCGGATGACCTTGAGCGCGATTTCGCGGCCCACCGTCGGTTGGACGGCGCGGTAGACGACACCGCTCGTTCCATCGCCGATTCGTTCGACAAGGCGATAGCCGCGCAACGGACGGCCCGGCGTCGCGGTCATGTCGAGCGTCGGGTCGTGCGCGACAATCCGGGCCTCGAGGCGGGCGAGCTCGGGTGACGAATCCAAACCGAGCTCTTGCCCCAGATGCGCACGGTACGTCTGATATGCCCGCAGTGCCTCTGCCTGACGACCCGACCGATACAACGCGACCATCAGCTGCGCGCGGAGGCGGTCGCGCAGCGGATAGCGCTCGATCAAATCTTCCAACTCGCCGACCGCGTCGGTGTGTAACCCGCATGCGAGACGCGCGTCGATACGCTCCTCCAACGCCGCCGCTCGACGCTCCTCCAATCGGACCGCCGCGGGCCTCGCCCAGTC
Source organism: Acidimicrobiales bacterium (assembly GCA_039934635.1). Classification (GTDB taxonomy): domain Bacteria; phylum Actinomycetota; class Acidimicrobiia; order Acidimicrobiales; family WLNW01; genus DATLFA01. Next base: position 2,274 of record JBDTLT010000266.1, on the reverse strand, counting down.
TTCGTCGACAAACTCTGCGAGAGCGTGGCCGCGCCATAGTCCCAACGCCTCGTCGAATCGGGCCACTGCACCGACTGCGTCACCTTCGGCGACCAATCGGGCGGCCTCGGCCACCAAACTGTCGAAGCGGCTGGCGTCGAGTTCGTCCACCGCGAGTGTCAGTTGATAGCCGGGAGGACGGGTCACCACCCGGTTGCTCTCGCCGTGAAGGCGGCCGGGTTCGAGCACGCTGCGCAGTCGCGACACGTTCGTCTTGAGCGTCCGCGCGCCACCGAGTGGCTCCGCGTCGCCCCACACCAGATCAACCAGCCGATCCGCCGACACCACTTCATTGGCGTGGACGACCAACACGGCGAGGAGCCGCCGCAATCGCCGCGAGCTGAGTTCCACCGCGACTCCGTCGTCGATGATCTCGAGCGAGCCGAGCACCCGAATGTCCATCACCGCATCCCCCCACTCGGTCACGTGTAGCCGATCGAACGTATGCGGGCGCGGTTACAGGCCGGTTACAGCTGATTGTGACCGATTTCGGACCGTCGTGAAACCCCTCGGCCTCACGCTCGGAGGCAGCCCAGAGCGATTGTGCACCGGGCCCGACGAAGGAGCTTCCAATGACCACCACCGCTACCAACACAACCACCGCCGCTACCGTCCGCCCGGCCGCGCACACCCACCGGTTGCGCCGAATCGCGGTCGCGGCGGGCCTGACCGTCGCATTCGCCGGTACCGCCGCGCTCGCCACCAACGTGCTCCGCGACGAAACCCAACACCACCCGCCGGCCGTCGTCGTGCCTGGCCCCTACAACGGGCTGCCCAACCTCAACGACCTCGGCATGACATCGGGACCTTCGCCCACCATCGTGATCCCGGGCTTCTATAACGGGCTGCCCAACCTCAGCGACTTCGGCGTGACCGTCCCAACAGTTGGCGCTGGGACCGGCCACTGATCAGATGTCATCGATGGCCCTTTGTTGCATCAGCAGCAAGAGCCGTCGATACTCCGGGGACGTATACGCGCCGCGGGCGCAAGCACACGTCGTCGGCGATCCAATTCATTTGGACCCCTGGACGCGGTCCCGAAATCTCACAGCGTCTGATTCGGCGCGTTTCGCTCGGACGCGACCTGCGTGTCCGCTGGATAGCACAGCGCTCAACCCCAACTTGCTACGGATCAGAAGGTTGGGGGTTCAAGTCCCTCCGAGCGCACCGAATTTGTGTGTGATCCACATCCGTCTACCAGCATGGGCGACGATCCCTCACCGTTGAGCAGGTGTGCCTGTCCTCCTTCGACGTGGCTCCCGCCAAGGGATCAGTCTTCTCCCACAAGCAGCTCGACAGGCCCGCTCTCGGGGAACTGCACGATGAGATGCAGCTCGCCACCGGACGCTTCCACGAACCGCTTGAGCGTCGACAACAACATGTCCGACCGACGCTCCAAACGTGAGACCTCGGACTGATCCATCTCGAGTAGGTCCGCCACCGTTGACTGCGTCAGCTCCCGTGCTTCACGGAGTCGACGAAGCGTCGCCTGCCGAGCGTTGATCTCGGCCAACACCGCGTCGTAGCGCGCCTTGGCCCGCGGCTTGGTTTCCAGCAGATCCTTGTAACGCTGCTGCGCGCCTTCGGCCCGCTTCCAGTCCTCATCGCTGATGCGGGAAGTCTTGGCCGTGACGTTGTCGACCGGAACGATTCGCTTTGTCATCGATTGCCTCTCTTCACTATCGGCGTCAGGCCGCTGTACCGTCGGCAGTACTGCTCGAGTCGAGCCTTAGCCTCGTTGATGTTCGCCGAGTACCAAAGGTTCCCGAGCGTTGACTTGTCGCCGCCGAGCAACGCAACGGCAACGTCGGATCGGTCGGCGGCGCGGCAGTATCCATACAAGACGCGTAGTACCGGCGGCTGTGTCGCATACGGAGTCGATTGGGTCGGCGGAGTCCGTCGGAGCGCGTGAAGGTCGTATCGCGACGTCACGACCGGATGCGATTCCTCGCGACGTTCGTCATCGAGCGCCCGCCCGTGGTCCTCGAGCGCGCTCAGCAGCGCCATCACGTCGCCGAACACCTCCTCGTCGCCCTGCGCCAACTCAGCGAACCATCGGTCGAAGAGCGGATGGTACCGAACGTCCACGTATGCAGTTTAGCACATATGTGCTCAGATACATGCAGACCCAGGCGCCGCGGTGGTCGTTGCTAACGCTTTGCTAACGAACGTGTTAGGGCCCCACGTATTTGGCACCACCGGCCGGACAACACGTTCGATAGAGTCCCTGCTCAG
>JBDTLT010000265.1:0-7166 GCA_039934635.1 Acidimicrobiales bacterium | reverse complement strand
CGCCGATGAATGCCGCTGCGGCAACCGAACCGATCATGGCGCGTCGGAAACGGCGTGCTTCACCGATCGTGGTCGGGAGCAGCGACAAGTCGGGCGTGCGCACGTCGAGGCCGAGTGCGGCCGCGGCGTCGGCTCGAGGGTCTTTCGCCAACTCAGGTGCGACAAAAACCGCGATTCCAAGCATCTCCGCCAGGCGCTCGCCGAGGCCCGGTGCGTGCCGGTCGGTACCGGTGAGCACAATTTGATCGATCTGCACCGCGTCTCGCTGGCCCAGGTGAAATTCGATCGAGCTGCGCACAGCCTCGACCACCGGCCCGAGCCGCATGTCCTCGTCCGACGGCTGCTCTCGTCCACCGGCCGCGCCACCGCGGCGGAAGCCTTGGATACGAGACAGCTCGAACTCGAGTTCGTCACTAAGTGAAGTCCCGGGCTCGGAGCCCGCCAACAGTTGACGGATCAGGCGGGCGCGCCCGTTCTCGCAGATCGCGACCGAGCTGCGCGCCGCGCCGACATTCGCAACGACCGCCCCGCCCGGTGTGTCCCTTGACAGCACTTGGGCAAACGAAGCCGCCGAAAGTCGTACATCGACGACTTGCAGGTGAGCAGCTGCCATCGCGCCCATGATCGAGTTGATCAGAGAGCCTGGTGCGGCGATCACGAGGGCGCGGGTCGTGTGCTCGTCGGGCGAGTCGGGCCAGATATCGACGCCGACAAGCGCGTCATCGAGTGAGAACGGGAGAAGCTCCTCGACTTCGAAGCGGGCGGCCGAACGCGCGTGCTCGACGGGCACCTTCGGGAACTCGACCGGCCGCGTCGATATCGATGGCGAAGCCAGGCCCACGACGACCGATCGCAAACGCAAGCGACCGGCCTTCCAGAGTCGGCGGAGGTCCTTCGCCAGCAGATCGCCATCGACCAGCTCGCCGCGATCATCGATCGCTTCGGTGGCCAGAACGGCGACGCGCCGGACTCTACGACCGGCGGAGACCTCGGCCGCGCGAAGCTCTCCCGGACCCAGGTCGAGCCCAATCACTATTCGTGCCATCCCCTCCCTGATCGGCGGAAGCGGCGCGATTTCAAGTGCCGACGGATATCGGATCGGTCTGACCGGGACTCTCACGAACGGGCGCAGCCGGCCGACGAGGAAGCAGTATGTCGAGGCCCGCACTGCCATACCGCCACAAGCCGAGCGGGCGCGAGCGCGGTTTCGGCATTGTCGAAGTCGTCGTTGCCCTTGCGCTGATCTCGGTGGGCATGCTCGCGACGATCGAGATGCTGAGTCGGATCGGGCAGACCCGCTCGACGTCGTATCGCCAGCTCACCGCGACCGACCTCGCCGTCTCGGAGCTCGCGACGATGAAGGCGGTCCCGTCGGAGGAACTCGGTTTCCTGGCCGGCGCCAACGGTCTGAAGCCGGTGTTCGAAGGGCGTACGACCGTGATGGTTACTACGTCGCCCCTTCGACCGAACGGTCCCGACGTCCCCGGTCGCGACGTCACATTCACTGTCGAACGAAACGTGACCTGGGAGCCGATGGCCACGCCGAAAGAGCCTCAGGCCTTCAAGCACCTCACGGTAGAGATCAGCTGGTCCGACTCGCTTGGCCCGCACCGCGTGCGGGTCGATGGTGCGCGCTACACGTTGCTGCCCGGTCCGCCGTGACGATTGGTAGGTCCCTCCTGAAGCTCGATCGACGCGACGATCGCGGAACCTCGCTGATCGAGGTGCTCGTCGCGACCATGGTCATGGTCGTCGTCATCGCAGCAGTGTTCGACCTGCTCCAAGGCGCGTTGACACGCGAGCGCGCCGAGGATTCGTCGAGCGAGGTCGATGCCACGATGGCCATCGCAGTCGAGCGGTTCTCGGCGGACGTGCGCCACGCTCGTTCGCTCGTTGCGCCGCTGACTGGCCAGGATCCGCGTCAGATCATCACGCTCGACGTCACCGAGCCCGACGGCCGCCAACACCGCGTTCGCTGGCGCGTCACGGCCACGCTCGCCCGCGAGGAACTCGATCTGATCGGCGCGGTCAGCGTGACCCAGACGCTGCTACAGAATGTGTTGCCGACCGACCCCACATTCGAATACTTCACGGCCACCGGCATTGTGCTGGCGCCCGGTGTCGCGACGCCGGCCGAGTTAGCGCTGTGCACCGCGCGGGTGAGCGTCGACGTTCGTGTCGATCCGACGTTGGGGCGCCGAGAGATCGAACGCCGGATCGCGATCGTGGTGCCGGCCATTGGCACCGGCGAGGCCACATCGTGCTGAGGCGTCGGCGTGTCGCTGACGTCAAGGGCGAGCGCGGCAGTGTGGTGATGGCGATGTTGGTGCTCATGATTTTCTCGATGCTGACGGGGATCGCGGTCGACCGAGTCATCACGATGAGCCATCGCACGACCCGTCAACGCGATCGCATCGCGGCAGTCGAAGCCGCGGACGGTGCATTGGTCGCGGGTTATGCACGGATCGATCGCGACGAAGTCGCGGCGTTCTCGCAGAGCGGCATGCTGGGCGCGGGCAGTTATCGAGTGGTGGCGACTCCTTCCGGTGCGGACAACTGGGTGCTGAAGGGCACAGGCACGCGAGGGACGGCCACGGCCGCGTTCACAGCGAGCCTCACGCGCGACCGCTTGTATCCGTTCGTTCTCTACACGTCGACGTCGTTGCTGATCTCAGGACCCGGGACGGGCATCGGAGGCCCGGTAGGTTCGTCCGGCTCCATGCAGTGGAAAGGGTTGACCGCGAAATTCCAGCAGCACCTCGTCGGCGCGTCCGCGAAGTGCAAGGGATGCACCGTGCCGGTCGTTGATCCCGCGGAACGTACGTATGCGCCGGCGCCTCGACCGACCGACAAGAAGGCGCAACCCTGCCCAATCGGCGGCGTGTTCACCGGCGCCGTCGACGGTAAGGCCGGCGTGCCGTTTCGTTGTGAGAAGGAGGACGTCGCCTTCGTGGACACGGTGACTGTCGCAAATGGCCCGTTGGTCGTGTGGGTCGGGCCCGGCCCGTCGGTGACGGTGGCCGGAGCCACGGTCAACCAAAAAGGAGTCGCATCGGACTTCGTCCTGCACAAGGTCGACGGCGGCGGCGACCTTGTCGACCTTGAAAAAGCCACGATCGTCGGGGTCATCGACGCACCAGGTACGTCGATCGCGGTCACGACCCTCGACCTGACCGGTGCACTCGTTGCCGCCGTAGTCGACGACGGCGGCGTGGGAACCGATCTGATTCTGCTTCGTGTCGATGCGTCGATCGGCAACGCCAGGGGCTTCGCGTGGTGGCGGATCGTGGACCGTCGCCAGGTCCCCTGAATCAAGACCCTCGAATACTGCCGGTTCCGCTCCACACCGGCCCGCCGCGGCCGACGACAGGACCATGATGATTCGGATCAGGGATACTCGCGTCGGCGTCAGGCTGGCCGTCGCGTTCGGCCTGATAGCAGTTCTTCTCATGGTGGTGGTCGGGGTGGGTGTCTCGGGAGCGGCGAAGCAACGCCGCGCCCAGGACCGGATCGTAAAGGCCGCCGAAGTGAGGCGGGACCTGCTCCAGATGAAGTTCCAAGTCGCCGACTTCAACGGCGCGCAGACCGCCTACGCACTGGCCATATTCCGCGGTGAGGTGGGCGCGAGCAACGACGAGGTGGGCGAGCGGCAGCAGTTTCTTCTCGACGTGGAGGTCTTCCGCAAATCGCATGAAGCGTTCGAGGCGCACAACCTCACCGGACGCGAGGCCGACCTCGAGGAGGCCTTCCACAATTCCTTCGGGCAGTTCATGAAGAACGACGAGATGATCATCGCCCTCTTCCGCACCGGTAGCGAAGGCGACGCCCACGTGGCGACCGAGATGGTCCTCAACGACGAGATCTTGGTGTTCGACGCCATGGCCAAGAATATGGACGAGTTGGCCGATCTCGTGTCGGCGGACGTCGTCCGTACGCAAGAGTCCGCAACAGACACTGCCGCCACCGCCCGATCTTTCATGTTCGGTTTCGGTTTCGTTGCGCTCGCGCTCTGCGGCGCACTTGCGGTGTTCATCACGCGTTCGTTGACCCGGCCGTTGCGCGAGAGCGTCGACGTGCTCACGGCTATGGCCGGCGGCGATCTACGTCCCCGTGTGGCGTCGCCCGCCAAGGACGAGGTTGGCCAGATGGGCACCGCGATGAACCATTCGCTCGACCGTATCGGCCAGACCCTGGACGGGATCGCCGATGGGTCCACGTCGCTGTCGTCGTCGTCCGAAGAGCTTTCGGCCGTGAGTCAGCAGTTGAGCGCCGCCGCCGAACAGACCGCGGCCCAGGCGGCGTCGGTTTCCGCCGCCGCCGAGCAGGTGTCGCACAACGTCCAGTCGGTCGCCGCGGGAACCGAAGAGCTCGGCGCCAGCATTCGCGAGATCGCGAAGAACACCAGCGATGCCGCGCGCGTCGCCACCGAAGCCGTCACGGTCGCCGAAGCAACCAATGACACGGTGACCAAGCTCGGCGCTAGCTCCGCCGAGATCGGTGAGGTCGTTCGTGTCATCACGTCGATCGCGGAGCAGACCAATCTTCTCGCGCTCAATGCCACGATCGAAGCAGCCCGCGCCGGCGAAGCGGGCAAGGGTTTTGCAGTGGTTGCGAGCGAAGTCAAAGAGCTCGCTCGCAAGACCGCGCGGTCGAGCGAAGAGATCAGCAGGAAGATCGTCAGTATCCAAGTCGACAGCCGCCACGCGGTAGAGGCCATCGGGCAGATCACCATCATCATCCGCCAGATCAACGACATCCAAACCGTCATTGCCGCATCGGTCGAAGAGCAGGCGGCCACGACGAGCGAGATCGGCCGCAGTGTCACGGATGCCGCCGCCGGTTCGAGCGACATCGCTCGCAACATCACGAGCGTCGCCGAGACGGCGCAGAGCATGACGCAGGGTGCCTTCGAAACGCACCGCGCCGCCGAGGGCCTCGCGCGACTGTCGAACGATCTGCTTGCCCTCGTTGGTCAGTTCCAACTGGCGTCCGACGATCGCGCACATACTCCTCCGTCTGCGGTCCCCCGCGATCCCCACCAGTCGGATCCGTGGGCGTTGCACAAGCACGGTGTCGTCAAGGAACTCGCCGGCTCGTTGCCGCGACGGTGAACAGCAGCGACGAGGAGATCGTCCTCGCCTTCCTCGAGGAAAGCCGAGAGAACCTCGACCAACTCGACCTCGGCCTCATCGCACTCGAGGTCAACCCGTCGGATCCTGACCTTCTCGCCCAGGTATTCCGGACGATCCATACGATCAAGGGCACGTGCGGCTTTCTCGGCTTCCACCATTTGGAGGCGCTCAGTCACGCCGGCGAGAACTTGCTCGGCGCGGTGCGCACCGCGGAGATCCGTCTCGATGGCGCGGTCACGACGTCGCTGCTGTCGCTGGTCGACGCCATCCGCAAGATCCTCGACCTCATCGAATCGACCGGCGCCGAGGGTGATGACGATCACGCAGGAGTGGTCGCCGCTCTCGAGCACCACGTCGCGGCACCGGGTCCCCTAGCTCCGGTCGATCACGCGATGCCGGCGCCGGTGACGACGCGCAATGACGGCGCAGCCTCCGAGACGAGCGTTCGCGTCGACGTCGCCGTTCTCGACAAGCTGATGAACCTCGTCGGGGAGCTTGTGCTCACGCGCAGTCAATTCGCTGAGTCCGCGGCAACCGACGACGACGGCCCTCTTTCGCTCCCCTTCCGGCAACTCAGTCTGTTGACGAACGAGTTGCAGGAGGGCGTGATGCAGGCCCGCCTTCAACCCGTGAGAACCGTCACCGGGAAGTTCCACCGAGTCGTGCGCGACCTCGCCGCACTCATGGGCAAGCAGATCAACCTCGACATCGGCGGCGACGAGATCGGTGTCGACAAGGCCGTGAACGAGGCGCTGCGCGACCCGCTGCTACACCTCGTCCGCAACGCCGTCGACCACGGCATCGAACTCCCGGACGAACGGCGCGCCGCGGGCAAGCCGGCGCAGGGGACATTGACGATACGGGCATTTCACGCGGGCGGGCGGGTACACCTCGAGATCGCGGACGACGGGCGCGGCATCGACTCTGCTCGACTCGTCGAGAACGCGATTGCTCGCGGCATGCTCACCGCCGACGAAGGCGCCGCGCTCAGCCCGAACGCGGCATTGAATCTGATGTTCCGATCGGGTCTGTCGACGAAGGAAGAAATCACCAACATCTCGGGAAGAGGTGTTGGCCTCGATGTCGTACGCGCCTCGCTGCAACAGGTCGGTGGGAACATCGACGTGACATCTGAACCCGGGCAAGGATCGGTCTTCCGTCTCGACGTGCCTCTCACCCTGGCCATCATGCCCGTGCTCATTGCGGCGGTGGGCGCGCAGCGTTTCGCCCTCCCCCAGGCGGATGTGAAGGAGATCGTGTTCGTCGCCGCCGACGACAAGGCGACGGCGCTGCACGACCTGAACGGCGCAATGATCTACCGCCTCCGCGATCGATTGCTTCCCCTCGTCGACCTCGCCGCGCACTTCCGTATCGACTCCACCAGGTGCGCCGACGACCTCATCGTCATCGTCGTCGAGTCGGGCGATCGCAGCTTCGGCATCGTCGTCGATGGGGTCGGCGACACGAACGACGTAGTCGTCAAGGCACTCACTCGAGCGACACGCCCGATTCGTTGCTTCGGCGCAGTCACGCTCCTCAACGACGGTCAGCCTGCGTTGATACTCGATGTCGCCGGCCTGGCACTGGGCGCCGGCATCGCGGCCACGCGCCACGACACCGAGGATCGACCCGACGAGCCCGAAGAACAACCAACGCCGCCGGCGTTGCTCCTCGCATCGGCCACTGACGGCAGTCGCATCGCCTTCGACATGTCGGCCGTACGCCGCCTCGAACAGATCCCCGGCGAATCGGTCCAACGCTCCGGCCGCAGAGAAGTCGTCCAATATCGCGGCGGAATCCTTCCACTCGTGCGTGTGGCCGATCGGCTCGGCAACGGAGGGGAGGCCGATACCGATGTCCTGCACGCGGTCGTGTGCGCTTCGTCGATCGGGTTGGTCGGCCTCGTCGTCGGTCGCATCGACGACGTCGTCCCTCGTCCGGATACGGTGGCCAACCCGCAGCCGCCCAGCCGGCGTGGAGTGATCGCCAGCCTCGTGGTAGACGATCGCATCACCGAACTCCTCGACGTCGAGT
>JBDTLT010000264.1:0-7208 GCA_039934635.1 Acidimicrobiales bacterium | reverse complement strand
CGACCGCCGCGCCACCACCCACAACTGCATCACCATCGACGACCGCACCACCACCATCGACGACCGCACCACCACCGGTGCAGGAGGCAGGAGGTCCGCCGCCACTCGACCCGGCACCGATCTCGTTGTGGCTGAGCGCGAGTCGGGTCACCGACAAGGAACCGACCGAGCTCGTCGCCGTACTCGTCAACCACGACGGGTCGGAGGCGACGTTTGGTGTCGCCGCCCGCATCGATCGATGGGATGGCCAATCGTGGGTTCCGCATCGACTCCTCGCGATGTGCCTCGACCACTGGTTCTGCACGGCCACGCCGCAGGCGCTCGGACCGATGGTCGTCAACTCAATTGGCTTGAGCGCTCGCGTGGACACGCCCGGGCCGACCGAGCGGTTCTCGACCAAGGGTCTCGATCAGGGGTGGTACCGAATCTCGCAGACGGCGAACGAAGGGCTCGTCGCCGCGACGATCCTGCAGGTCGTCGCCGGAGCCGATCCGGTCGCGCCGCTCGTCTCGGTAGACATGCCGGCGATTTCGATCGCGCCAGTCCTTGTGAAACCGACGGGCACGATCGTGGGGATGCTCCGGCCGCTCGTGCCCGGCATCAATTCGATCGCCGAGGTCGAACGCGCCCTCGCCGGCCTGGCGGAGACCGCGGCTCTCGAACGATGGGATGGACGCGACTGGAAACCGATCGCAACCATTGCGCTGAAACCTGCTGCAAGCGACCCGCTCAGTCGCAGCGCCGAACTACCCGCGCTGGCCGAAGGCGACTATCGATTGGTGCGGGCCGGCCCGAACGGCGCACACATCGGCCGATTCTGGGTCACCGCTGCCGCAGCATGACCCATTCGTGTCGATATTGCGCCCGCCTGTTCGTCGTTATCGTGTTGCGGTCGCGTGCGATCGCGCAGAACACGACCGACGACAGGAGCATGCAGTGGACACGTGGACAAGCATCAAGAACGGGCGCGAAGCATTCGGCGACTATCTCGCACAGCTGACGCCCGACGAATGGAGCAAGCCTTCGCTGTGTGCCGGTTGGTCGGTCAAGGATGTGGCCGCGCACATGCTCGTCATCCCGACGATGTCCAAGGGCCAAGTGTTCCGCGCGTTCGCCGGCTCTCGATTCAACCTCGACCGGATGAACAGCAAGCTCGTCGGCAAGCTGACGGCGCAGATGTCGACCGCCGAGATCGCGGCAAAGACACGTGATTCCGCCGCGTCGCACGGCATGCCGCCGGGCCTGAAACTGCCGGGCATTTTCAACGAACTCGCGGTCCACTCAGCCGACGTCGCGGACGCGGTTGGCAAGCCGTTCGCCTTGCCAACCGAGGACTACGTCGCCTGTCTCGACTACCTCAAGGATGTGCAGCCGGTGTTCGGCACCAAGAAGCGGGTCGAAGGTCTCGCGCTGCAGGCCAACGACACCCAATGGTCGGCTGGCGCCGGCCCTGTCGTGTCCGGACCGAGCAGGGAGCTACTCCTCGCGCTTGCGGGACGTCGGTCTGCGTTCGACAGCCTGACCGGCGACGGTCTCGCCACGCTGCGATCTCGGTAGCCGTTCGCGCGGATCAGACCGGAGGAGGCGGCCAACCCGGTACGAGGTCGTGCTTGCGGCACACTGCCTGCGCGTGCACGATCTTGCCGAGGAACCGATCGGCTTCGGGCGAATAGATCAGCCAGGCGATCGCGTTACCGCCCACCGCGGGTGGATCACCGGCGAAGAACTTTTGGTAGGTCGAGCCGTGGTTCATCGCCACTGCCTTCTCGGTGACGATGTAGCCGGGTTCGAGAGTGAATGCCCTGATGCCGTGCGAGCGGTATTCGACGTCGACAACGACGGCCACTTGGTGGAAGGCCGCTTTGGACGCGCAGTACGCAAGGCTCCAACCGCCCTCGCCCGCCGGGGCCGGCGGTGGGTTGAGCGCGGATCCCGAACCGAGGTTCACGATGGTCCCTCCGCCGCGCGTCAGCATCGCCGGCAGCGCCAGCTGGATGAGCAGGAGTTGATTCAGATAGTTGGTCGTGACGATCTGGTTGGCGATGTCGAGGTCGATGTCGAGGATCTTGGCCTCGGTGCCCGGCCCTGAATACGGCGCGTTGTTGACGAGCGCATCGAGATGGCCGAAGTCGTGCATCGCCGCTTCGTAGCCGCGGGTGATGCTGGCGCGATCGGTCACGTCCATGGCGATCGCCACGGCGCGCCCGCCGCGTTGCTCGATGGCCTGTGCGGTCAAATCGAGTGAGCCCGGCACGGCGACGCCGTTGACCCGGCCCTCGCCCTCGTGCACGGTGCGTCCGGTGATCGCGACGTCATAGCCGTGCTCCGCGAGCGCCAAGGCGGCGGCTTTGCCGATCCCACGGCTCGCTCCTGTCACCAGGGCTGTCTTGCGTTTCGCTTCTGTTGCCATGGCGCCTTGTTCTAGTGCAGCGCAACGGGCCGACCCCAAAGATCAGGGCGCCTCCGCTATTGCACGCCTTGGGGATTGCCCGGACGCAGCCCTGCGAGGCCGTACGCTTGTCCGCGGTATGGAGGGATGCGCTCGCGCGCCAGGCGCTCACCGGTCGCGACAACGCGCTGACGGAACTCCGCCGGCAATTCGTCGAGATCAGCCACGATGTGCTCTCTGACAGCAGAGGCACGCTCATCGGGTGACATGGCGTCGAGGGCGGCGGCCGTGTTATGGGGACTGGGCGACGAGAGCACGCTCGTGCAGGTGGTGGACGCTCATGACGCGGCCGTGGAGGCGGCGATGGGTTGGATCGAACGCCACGCCACGACTCGGCTTCAAGTCGATGGTCGCGTGTGCGGTGGATGCGGAGGGGATCGCAGCGGCGCTGTTTCGTCAGCCCACGTCGTCGGAGTCAGGGGAGCGTTCCTGACAGGATTGTCTCGATGCTCTTTCCGAGTGTGAGCGGGTCGAATGGTTTGGCGATCAGTCCGACGGCGGAGGTTGCTTCGAGTCGTCGACGTTCGCCGGTCTGTGCCATCGCAGTGAGGAAAATCACCGGAATATGGGTCGTGTTCGGATCGTGGGACAGTCTTTGCAGGGTCTCGACTCCGTCGATGCCCGGCATCATCACGTCCAGCAGAATCACGTCGGGTGGCTGCAGCTTGGCTTCTTCGATCGCGTCGGCTCCGCCTTCGGCGAGGGACACGGTCCATCCGCCGACCACTTCGAGGCTGAGGCGGGCCACCTCGCGTATGCCTGCGTCGTCGTCGACGACCAATACCCGTTTCATGATCGTCCTGCGCGCTTGTGGCGATCAGTGGTCCTGCCAGAACTTGATTTGTGTGATGAGGCGGGTTGACTGAGCGGAAGCGTGAATACACATGTCGCCCCTCCGCCGGGTGTTGCTTCCATCCAGATGCGACCGCCATGTTGTTCGACGGTGCTCTTACAGATCGCGAGTCCGAGTCCGGTGCCGCCTTTGTCTCTCGAGTCGCTCAAGTCGACTTGATGAAACCGGACGAAGATGTCGTCGACCTGGTCGGCCGGTACGCCTCGGCCTCGGTCGATCACGCGGATCTCGATGGTCGCATCATCATCGGTCGTCGGATGCTCGTTGACGGCGAGAGCGACGGCGCTGCCTGAAGGAGAGAACTTCACTGCGTTTGACAACAAGTTGGTCACGGTTTGGATGATGCCGTCGCGGTTCACGGTGACGCGGGCATTGGTCTGGTCGACGACGATCTCGATGCCGGCCCCCTCGGCGACTGGACAAAAGATCGAGACGGCTTCGCTGAGGAGTTCGCCGAGGTTGACATCGACACGGACCAGCGCGATCTGTCCCGACTCGATTCGCGCCAGGTCGAGCATGTCGTTCACGAGACGGATGAGGCGGTCGGTGCTGTTTGCCGCGATGTCCATCATCTTTTGTGCCCCGTCACTGAGTTCGCCGGTCGCGCCGCTCGTAACGAGTCCGAGTGCTCCCTTGATCGAGGTGAGCGGTGTGCGCATCTCATGGCTGACCACCGAGACGAAGTCGCTCTTCATCCGATCGATCTCTCGCTGGTCGGTTATGTCACTGAAGGTGCACACCGCGGCCCACGGCCGACGCGCTTCGCCACGGCGCAAGGGTTGGGAGCTTGCCGTCAGCCATCGGCGGCCCTTGACCGGATCTTGCACCCCGACTACGAGGTCATTGCAGCTCCTGCCTGTTCGCAGCGCGACGGCCGCCGGAAACTGGCCCTTGGCGAGTTTTGTTCCATCCGCTCCAACGGCCGCGGCGTCGCGCAGGTCGCCTGACGGGGTCCCGAGCAGCCGCCGCGCCGCCGGATTGGACTCGATGAGATGGCCGTCGGCGGCTTGCACACAGATCCCCTCGGTCATGCTTTCGATCACCGAGCGATGAAGTTCTTCGCTTCGCTGAAGCGCGTCTTCGGCGGCGCGACGTTCGCTTACATCCTCCATCGTGCCGAGACGCCCGACGCTGCGCTCGTCGGTGACGCTGAAGGGCACGGAACGAACCGCGACCCAGCGGACCTCGCCGAGCGGAGTCAGGAGACGAAAGTCTTCCTCGAAATCCGCACCGGTCTCGAATGCGCGCCGCAGCCGCCTCTCCGCAAGCTCGACATCGTCGGGATGGATCACCGAGCGCCACGTCGGGGTGGTGAGGCGCTGCAGAGACCGCCCCGCGATCTCGCACCACTTCCTATTCACAAACACCAGCTCGCCCGTGAAGCTCCCGTGGAATATTCCGATCGGTGACGACTCGAGCAGCGTCTGATAACGCTCTTCCGCGACGGCGCGACCGTGCTCCGCATCGTGGCGAGCCGAGGAGTCCTCGTCTCCGGGTGGGCTCAACGTCGCTGGAATCACGTGGTTCGACGTTCAGGGCGGAGATCGATCAGCTGGTGGGCACTGTGCCGCTTCTTTTTTCTTGTTGTGCGGATCGCCTGGTCGGCCTGCAACACCGTGTCAAAGGACATCGCATTGGCAGAGCCCGCAAACGCGACCGCGATCGTGGCGGTGAGTGTAAGGGGTTGATCCGCTCCAATCAGGGCGAATGGCTCCGATAGCGCCGCGTCGACGCAGTTGGCCATCGCGTCGACGTCGGCCTCACTGTTCATGTGCTCGCATACAACGACGAACTTGTCATCTCCAAAGCGGGCCACCGTGCCCGCCGAAGCCACCACGCCGACCAATCGTTCGGCGATGGCTCGTAGTAGTTGATCGCCAAGTTGATGGCCGTGGGTGTCGTTTATCGAATTGAAGTCGTCGACATTGGCAAAAAGAATCGCCGCGAGCGCCGAGCCGCTCGCGATATGAGCGGCATGCTCGATCCGGTCCTGGAGAAGAACTCGATTCACCAACCCGGTGAGCGGATCGCGCAACGCGTTGTTCTTCAACAATTCGAACGCGGCAACAAGCTCGTCGCGGGCGCGAGCATTGCGCAGATAGGCCGCCGCGACGTCGGCCAGTATTCGTGCGGCACTCATGTCCTGCGCGTCCAGAGCTCCGGGAGAATCGCGGTAGAGGTCGAGCGCACCGACCCTGTAGTCACCGTCGTGCAAAGGGAACGTGAACACGGCCCCTAACCCTGCTGTCAACGCGGCCGGCGCGAACTTCGGAAATCGTTGCTCCAGGCGGAGATCCGCCACCACGACCGGTTCCCCGGTCTCATAGGCGCGGACGCATGGGCCCTCTCCGATATTCGACTGCAGTTGCTCGAAGCGCAGCGCGGCGTCATCGGATGCGGCAACATAACGCGGCGCGACGCCGGCAGAAATCAGCGTGACACCCGCCGAGGTAATCGGCAGCACCGTCACGATCCGTTTGACGAAGTGGTCAAGAATTCCCTGAACAGGAAAATCTGAGCTCAACGTCTGAGCAAACTCGCCCAACGCGAACGCCAGTGCCAACGCCAGTGTCTCATCACGCACCGTGCCATCCGAAGCCGTCGCGTGGGTCGCCTTGTCGGTTGGTACATGGACCATTGCACAGTTCCCTGTTCTACGCATTCCAATGAGCGCAGGGTCAAGGCGTGCCGCGAAACGACTACCACGCGCATCGGCCGGCGGAATCCGAACATGAGCATTCCGACCGGCGACATCTTGAATACCGGCCGCCGATACCCGCCGGCTCTGGTGTGACGTAGCGGAAAACGCTCCGACCCAGGGTCGTCTAGGTCGCCGCGGCGACGCCAGAACAGCGGTCCGTCGGGGGTTTGTGACGGCCCCCTACTCAGCGATTCGGCGATCGTGACATTGGCGTCATAGACGGAACGCCGCGTTAGGCGCATAGTGATGTTGATCGGATGGGCGAAGCCAAGAGGAAATCTTTGTAGCGCCGGGCTATATGAGCTGCGATCGTCGGAGGTGTGTGATGGCTCGAGAGCAGCGTCTTTCGCAGGCGTTCGTGGAGTTGGCCGACACGCTGGTCGTTGACTTTGATGTTGTTGACTTCATGAGGTTGTTGACGGAGCGCTGCGTCGAGTTGCTCGGCGCCACCGATGGCGGTCTCATGTTGGCCAGTGCGAGTGAAGAGCTGCGCCCGGTGGCGTCGTCGAGTGAGCAGATGCGCAAGCTCGAGCTGTTGGAGGTGCAGTCATCGGAAGGGCCGTGCCTCGACGCGTTCCGTACGGCGACCGCGGTGGGCGCCGATGACATTGATGCGGTGGCGCAGCGGTGGCCGGGTTTCAGTGCCCACGTGCGTCGGGCGGGCTACCGGTCGATATATGCGGTGCCGATGCGACTGCGGTCCCGCGTCATCGGCGCGCTCAATTTGTTCAACACCAATCAGGCGCCGTGGGATGAGGATGACCTCGAGCTCGCGCAAGCCTTGGCTGACGTCGCCACCATCGGTTTTTTGCACTATCAAGCGCTGCACGACTCGCAGATGCTGACGACGCAGCTCCAGGGCGCGTTGGACTCGCGGGTGGCGATCGAGCAAGCCAAAGGACTGCTCGCCGGACGCGTCGGCATCACCACTGCGGACGCGTTCGAACGACTCCGCCAGTACGCCCGTTCGCAGAACCTTCGTCTCTCACAAGTGGCGGCCGAGCTCGTCGATGGGACGTTGCCCGACAGCGTGATACGTGACGTACCGCCGCGTAACCGCTAACGCCACCCCAGATTGACCCGCCACGCGGAGTTGACGACGGAGGGTCAACAACGTCGACGTTGGACCAAATTCGCCTGAATTCTCGCGCGGGCAGGCCGGACAACTCGATCGATAGCACCGCCATTCAGCGATGGCCGACCTA
>JBDTLT010000263.1:0-7221 GCA_039934635.1 Acidimicrobiales bacterium | reverse complement strand
GCCGAGCGCACCGAAATGATCGCGAGGACGACGAACAGCATTGCGACCAGAGTCGAGACCGATGGCCGTCATGGTGCGCCCGAATGGTTGCCGGTGGCGTTGGCCGGTCTGCGCCGGGTGGCGCGCAGCGCCCGCACCTCGCGCGATCCCGATCCCGACGACTCAGCGCCTGATCTGTGGTCGGTTTTCGCCGAAGGCGTGTCGAGCCTCGGCGTCAGCCTTTCCGGCTTGGTCGGCAGCGCACGATCGGCGCGGGCTTTCTTGTCGCAGACCGCCTGGCGTGTCATCGCCCGGGTCGAGAATGCGCGCATCGCGCTCGATGGCGTCGCCGACCAAGAGCACATGTTCGTGCTCACCGAATCGCTCGACGACTTGTTGCTCGATCTCTCCGCGCTCGCAGGAGCGAGTATGGAAAGTGTCGTGCGCGGCCCGGGCTGGATGTTCTGGGATCTCGGCCGGCGCGTCGATCGTGCGCTCTTGACCCTTGGCCTGATCGAAGAGACACTCGTTCCCATCGACGACATCGCGCCCGTCGCCGAGATCGTGCTCGCGAGTTGCGACAGCCTCATCGCCTACCGGCGCCGCTATCGCAGTGATCTACGTGTCGATGCGCTTCTCGATCTTGTCGTGTTCGACAGCTCCAACCCGCGGTCGGTGGCATTCCAGCTCGATCGCATTCGGGATCATCACGCGACGCTGCCGCAGCAATACCCCGAGATGACCGCCCACCTCATGCAGGCCGCCGAGGCGTTGGCCGACAGCATGGCGCGCAACGCGCCGGTGGCGGAGTTGGTAATCGAGACTCGGGGGCCGTTGTTGCGCTACGTCGACGCGCTCGGCGCAACCTGGTTCAGTCCCGTCGACGTGCCCGGTGTGCTCGGAGTGCGATCGTGACGGCGTATCAGGTCACGCACCGCACGACCTATCACTACGGCGACGAGATGTCGAGCGCCCATCTGATGGCTGGTCTCTCGCCGCGGTCGCTCGCCCGGCAGGACGTGCGCGATCACCAGTTGTACTGCACGCCCGAGCCCTCCCACCGTGCCCAGTTCGACGACGCGTACGGCAACCATCTCAGCTACCTGGCGGTGAGCGCGCCGCACGACACGTTGAACCTCGTCGCGATGAGTTGGGTCGAGATCGAGCCTCCGGCGCCCGTGCCCGAGGTGGGTGTGCCGTGGGAAGAGATCGTCGCCGCCACGATCGCCGATCGCTCGGTCGCCGGAATGGAAGCGCGCGAGTTGCGGCTGCCATCGCGCTATGTGCGCCCGTCGGCGCTCTTGTCGAGCTACGCGGCACCGTCCTTCGACCCGCAACGCGAGGTCATCGACTCGCTGCGCGACCTGTCGCGGCGCATCTTCACCGACTTCGTCTTCGATACCGAGTTCTCCGATGTGGCGACACCGGTGAGCGAAGTGCTCGAGCACCGCCGGGGCGTGTGCCAGGACTTCGCCCACCTCTACATCGGTTGCGCGCGCTCGGTGGGCCTGGCCGCGCGCTATGTCAGCGGCTACCTCGAGACCGATCCGCCACCGGACCGGCCCAAGCTGCAGGGGGCCGACGCCTCGCACGCGTGGTGTGCGGTGTACGTGCCGGCAGCCGGCTGGATCGACGTCGACCCGACCAATGACCAGATGCCGCCACTGCGTCACATCACCATCGGATGGGGCCGCGACTACGCGGACATCGCGCCGCTGCGGGGTGTACTGATCGGGCCGCCGGCGAGCCAGGACATCGAGGTCGCCGTGGATGTCATTGCGCAGGCGCCTTAGCTTGGTGTGGCACCGCCGCAACTGATTGGTGCGGCTTCGCCGCACGGGAGGCAACTTGGCGAATCATGCGGTGGGAGTCGTGTTGTTCACCCGCGACCTGCGGTTGCGCGATCATCCCGCGCTGTCCGCCGCGAGTGAGCACTGTGAACTGGTCGTGCCCGCGTTCGTCGTCGATGACGCGATCGTTGCTCGGCACGATGTCGGACCGAACCGCTGGCGGTTCCTGCTCGACTCGCTGGCGAGTCTCGACACGTCGTTGCGCGAACGAGGCTCGCAACTCGTGATGCGGCGCGGCCGGTGGAGCGACGAGGTGGCGCGCCTCGTCGACGACGTCGGCGCGGATGCCGTTTTCGTGAGCGACGACTATTCCGCGTCGGCGCAACGCCGGTTGGCTGCATTGCACGGTGCAGCAGCCGAGCGACGCTTTGCGGTGCACGTGTATCCGGGCGTCACCGTCGTGGCGCCGAAGGAACTGCGCACGAAGACCGGTGGCGACTACAAGGTGTTCACGCCGTACTACAGGGCTTGGCTGGCGGCCCCGTGGCGCGCTCGGTGCGGCACACCGGATCGCATCGCGTCACCCTCGATGATCGACGCCGGTGTCATCCCGCAGCTGAGCGATCTCACCGACGGACAGCCTTCACCGAATGTCGTGACCGGCGGCGAAGATGCCGCGTTGTCTGCGCTGCGCGAGTGGTCGCCGGGGTTGTCGAGCTACGACGATCGGCACAACGACCTCGCGGCCGGAGCGACATCGGGCATCGCGCCGTATCTGCATTTCGGTTGTCTCTCCGCGCTCGAAGTCGCCACGATCTTGCGCGATCGCGAAGGGGGAGGCCCGTTCGTTCGTCAACTGTGTTGGCGCGACTTCTTCCATCAGGTACTCGATGTCGATCCGCGGCGCGCGTGGCGCGACATTCGTCCGCGCGGCGACGAGTGGGACGCCGACGCCGAAGTGTTCTCGGCATGGGCCGAGGGTCGTACGGGTTACCCCGTCGTCGATGCCGGCATGCGCCAACTGCGGGCCGAGGGGTTCATGCACAATCGGGCGCGCATGATCGTGGCGTCGTTCTTGACGAAGGATCTCTATCAAGACTGGCGCCGGGGTGCCGCCCACTTCGCCCACTTGCTCGCCGACGCGGACGTCGCCTGCAATCAACTGAACTGGCAGTGGGTTGCCGGCACCGGCAACGATCCGAACGCGTTCCGGGTCTTCAACCCGACCTTGCAGGGTCAGCGCTTCGATCCGAGCGGTGACTACGTGCGCCGCTACGTACCCGAACTCGCCGGCGTGGCGACGAGCGACATCCACGACCCGCCCCCGCTCGTGCGCTTGGCCCTCGGTTATCCCGAGCCCGTAGTCGACCACCGACAGGCGCTGGCTCTCTATCGAGCGCGCCGGAGGGCCGCGAAAACCGATTGACACAACTGACTAATAGCTATATATCTAATAGTCATATACGGCATCAACGGTGAGGGGATGTAGATGCGGTTCTCGCTGATCTACGAGGCACAGACGACCGAATGGTCGCGGGCAGGCGATCGCAAGGTGTTCGACGACATCGTCGAGCAGGCGATGCTTGCCGAAGAGATGGGCTTCGACGTGATCTGGGCGGTCGAGCACACGGCACTGACCAACTACGCCCACATGAGCGCGCCGGAGACCTTTCTTGCGTTCATCGCGGGTCGCACGCGCCGTATTCACGTCGGGCACGGCGTCGTCTGCCTGCCGCCGCACATGAATCATCCGGTCAAGGTGGCGGAGCGCATCGCGACGTTGGATCTGTTGTCGCAAGGGCGGCTGCACTTCGGTGTCGGCAAAGGGGGCACGCAGCAAGAGGCCGGCACGTTCGGGTACGACCTCGCCGACTTGCGACCGATGATCGACGAGTCGATGTATCTCATACCGAAGATCATGGTCGAGGACGAGATCGAGCATCACGGCCGCTTCATCGACATCCCGCGGCGGCCGGTGCACCCCAAGCCGTACCAAGATCCGCATCCGCCGATGTACCTCGCATGCACGAATACCGACACGCTCGCCACGGCCGGCGCGCGCGGACTGGGCGCGTTGGTGCTCGGGTTCGGCGGCCCCGAAGAGATCGCCAAGAAGAACGAGCTCTACCGCCGAGCATGGAAGGACCGCCGACCGGAGGATCAAGTCGGCTTCCGCCCCATCGAGCATCTTGCCGCGCTCTGCCCGGCGATCGTGCTCGACGACGGCCAACGGGCGCGCCGCATCGGCATTCGCGGTCAGCGCTACTTCCTCGAATCGCTGGCGTACTGGTATTCGGGGGGCGACCGGCCCGACCCGTCGCAATGGGCCGATGACGACCTCACGTTCACCTCGTCGGGCGGTGAGACCGTCATCCGCACCCGCTTTGCCAGCGAGGAGGTAGTCGTCGACTTCAGCGATTCGCGCATGTCGTTGATGAACCCCAACCACGCATACGGCACCGTCGAGGATTGCATCGGCTATGTCGGCCGGCTGGTCGATGCCGGGGTCGACGAGGTGCTGTTCCTGTGCCAGATGGGCACGGTGCCCCAAGATGCGCAACTCGAGACGATCCGCAACATCGGTGAGCACGTGATCCCGTACTTCCGCAATGCCGAGACGGCTACTGTCGGTTGATGGCGGCTGCCGAGCATGTGAGTGGCGACGAACCACCGCTCGTGTCGCTGCCGGCCACCGCGTATGCCGTGCTCGGCCTGTTGAGCTTCGGCCGCGAGCTGTCGGGCTACGACATCAAGAAGTGGGCCGACGCCAGTTTGCGGCATTTCTATTGGGCTCCGGCCATCAGCCACATCTACCGCGAGTTGCAGCGACTCGAACAACTCGGCTTCGTCGAGGCCAACGAGACCGCGCCGGACGGCCTGCGCAACAAGCGGATGTACCGCATCACGCCCGCCGGTCGCGCGGCGGTGACGACGTGGCTCGTCGAATCGCCGGCCGAGACACCGATGCTCAAGCATCCGACGGCGTTGCGCGTCTGGCTCGGTCATCTCGTCGAGCCTGGCGATCTGAGCCGGCTGCTCTTGGCTCACGTCGACCGCTTGCGCGGCGAGCTCGCCGACATCGACGCGAGCATCAACGAGGTCCGCGACGACGATGTGATGCGATATCCCGCGGCGGTACTGCAATGGGCAAAGTCGATCTACGAAGCCGACCTCGCGGCGTCGCAAACATTGCAGCAAACCTTGCAACGCGCTGCAGACGCGAGTCGACCGACGCGTTAGTTTGTGCACCTCTAACAGTGGAGGAATAGATGACAGCGGCATGGGGCCCTTTGGCGGCGTTGATCGGGGAGTGGGAAGGCGAAGGTGGCCTCGACGCGGCGTTCTCGCACTCCCGCAATGCGGTGCTCGACACGCCGTTTCGCGAAAAGGTCTCGATGAAGCCCTTTGGTCCCGTCGACAACGGTGATCAACATCTCTACGGCCTCGACTACCGCAGCGCCATGTGGCGCGGCAGCGAAGAAAATCCGTTTCACACCGAAGTCGGCTATTGGCTGTGGGATGGCGACGCGAATCAGGTCATGCGTTGCTTCGTCGTGCCGCGTGGCATCGTCGTCATCGCGGGCGGCACGGCCTCGGCCGATGCCACGTCGTTCAAGTTGGTGGCAAAGCTGGGTGCCCCGACCTACGGCATCACCGAAAACCTGTACTTGTCGGCGGCGGCGAGCACGACCGATTACGCGGTGACGATCGAGGCGCACGAGGACGGCTCGTGGTCCTACGACGAGGTCACCACCTTGCGCATGAAAGAGTTCGCCGACCCCTTCTTGCACACCGACCACAATCGCCTGCAGCGCGTTTCGTAGTTGAGCGTGCTCGTCGCGTGCAGGTGATCAATCGGTCGCGGCCCACAGCGTGAATCGGATCGTGGGCACGAAGCCCATGCGCTCGAACCCGGGTCGGCTGTAGTCGCTCGTGTACGCGACAGCGGGCAGCGAGGGACCCGAGTTGACACGCGCCCACACCAACGCCTCCCACACACCACGGCGCCGCGCCTGAGGCAGCGTCGCGGCGAAGCACAGGTTGACGACACCGTGGCCGACATGGCACGCCGCGGCGGCGACGGCCTCGCCGTCGAGGCGGCCGAGGCGAAACGTGACGTCGGTGTCGAGCAGCGCATCGGGGAACAGGCGACCGGGCGGCAGCCCGCGCGCTTCGTCCAGCGGGTAACCGTCGATTGCGATGCGGGCGACCTCGTGCAGGTCGGCGCTCGTCGTCGCGGTCTCGACGGTGACGTGGTCGGAGGGTGTGAACGAGACGGGGAAGCCGCCGCGCACCAGGAAGGCGGGGTGGCCGACGAGTGACCATCCTCGCGGCGCGAGATCGGGCGTCGGCCACAGCGACAGCAGGGTACGCATGCGCCCGGACGCGCCTCGATAGAAGGCGGCGATGTCGTCGAGGGCGGGGTCGTCGGCACCCCGGAGTGGCTGTAACAGGATGGACTGGTTGAAGTACGGCACCGGTCCGTTGGCGTCGGCCATCGCCACCGCATCGGTGCGGTCGTGGCGGCCGCCCGACGCTGCGGCGATCGTGTCGTTGGCGTCGGCTTGGTTGAACAAGAAGCGACGCAACACGGTGTCACCGACGGGTGTATCGGCTAACCAACCTGTCTCGAGCGGGCGATCGCCAGACATGGCCGGACTTTAATGCAAGTTTGCCGGCGATCGGTTGGTAGGTTGCGGGCATGGCGACCGTGCGTGACTTCATTCGGCAGTTGCAGCGGATGCCGCAAGACGCCCAGGTACTGATCCACGACGCCGAAAACCAATGCTTGCTGCCGCCGAGTGTGCGCAGCCTCGATGACGGTGCGGTCGAGATCGTCGCGCCGAGCCGCCTCGGCGACCGCACGGCCCGAGACAAGATGGAATTGAATCGCCTCGAGCTGCGCATGGATGTCGAAGGCGATCCGTTCGAAGAGCCCTAGACCGCGCGGCCTACATCATCGAATCGGTGCCACACGATGTCGAGTGTCGGCCACGGCGGACCGTCGCGTAGGGCACCGACGATCGCTCGCCCTGCTCGTAGACCGGCCGGGGGGTGGTCGTCTCGATACCAGCGCCACGCGGCGGCCATTACGAGTGTGAGGGCTCGGCACTCGGCGGCAGCCGCGACCGCACGCAGAAACTGTGATACCTCCATCTTCGCCTCCGTGCCAGGATGGAACGGTGACGGTCGCGCGAGCTGAGCATCCTGATCTGCAGCCCGAGGACGAGCGCACCGCGCTCGTGCAGCGCCTCGATCAGTACCGATCGATCGCAACGGCAGCGCTCATCGACATTCAGTGGGACGAGGCCTCGACGCGCTTGCTGCCCGACACCGATCTGACGATCGCCGGCATCGTCAGACACCTGGCGTGGGCCGAGGACCGCTGGTTCCAGGGCCGGCTGCTTGGTTCCAAGATGCCCGCGCCATGGGACACGCCCGGCGCCGACGA
>JBDTLT010000262.1:0-7294 GCA_039934635.1 Acidimicrobiales bacterium | reverse complement strand
CGATGGTGCCGCTCACTGCGGTGCTACTTGCCGGCGCCGCACTGATCGACCATTGCCGCACGCGACGCGCCCGAATCGCGGTCCTCGCCGCTGTCACGGCCAGCGCCGCGATGATGTCGGTGGTGGCAACCGTCGATCGCCTGACCGACTGGTCGTGGCCCTTCCCGGGCGATGCCCGGTTTGCCGGTGGAACTCGTTTCGTCAGCTTCGGTTACCACGGCAACGCCGCGGCGTTCCTCGAGCTCGGGCTCCCCGCCGCGATTTTGCTCGCGATCACGATCCGACCCCGGGCGGCGGCCCTTCGGCTCGCGGTCCTCGGCGCGCCGGCGGTGATCCTCGTCGGCGCGGCGGTCAACGTCTCGAAGCTGGGACAGTTGCTGGCGCTTGTGCTCGTGATTGCCGGCGCGGCGGTCGCGCTGCGGGACCGGCGAATCGCGGGCAGCGTCGATCGTCGCCGATTTGCCGCGTGCGTCATTGTCGGGCTGTGCATCGTCGGTGTCGGGGCGTTCGCCGCTCGCGATCGCTGGCAAGAACTTCCCGACGCGCTCGGTCGCGACAGTGGCCGGGCACTCACGTGGGAGGTCGCCGCCCGCACCGCCGGACGGTCACCGGTCTTCGGCACCGGTCCCGGTGGCTACAAGCTGTACCTGCAGCCCGTCACCGCGGCCGAGGTGCCCGAGTTGTTCAAACACTCGATCGTCACGCCCTACCGCGACGGTCAGCCGGTGACGATTTGGATGCAGGTCCACGACGACCCGCTGCAGACCGTCGCGGAATGGGGCCCCCTCGCCGCGGCTGCGCTCGCGGTGGTGGTGCTGTGGCCGCTGGCAAAGTGCGCCGTGGTCGCGCTGCGATCACGCGGCCGGGCGGTCGGGCCGACGATGGCCGCGCTCGCGCTGACCGCGGTCTACGTGCACAGCCTCGTCGACTTCCCGCTACAGGTGCTCGCGCTGCAACTCACAATCGCGGCATGGGCCGCCGTCGCGTTGGGCGAGGCAGACGTCAGTCGTCGAGCGACTCGCGCACGGCACGAAACTGGCGACGCGGACGCGGGCCATGGTCGAACGACCGCGTGACCGGGCGTTGCACCGCGAGGCCGGCGAGCACTGCCGCGACGAGCGCGGCGACCGTCGCGGCGACCCACGGGTTGCCGGCGATTGCCGCGAGCACCGTGAGTGCGAACGTGACGGCCGCCGCGCACGCGACGGTGAGGATCACGACGCGTCGTGATCCTCGGGTGACGTCGGACGAACGGCTCTGCGCCGCTTCTTCGTACGCGAGACGCCGCTCGCGAAGGTCGGTGATCTCGGCGGCCCGGCGCAAGAGCACAGGGTCAGCCGGAGTGCGCACCGCATGCGACCGGCGCAGTCCCGCAGTGAGCCCGCGACTGCGCCGCATGACCCGACGTATGCGCCGTTGCCACCGCCAATCGCGTAACCGCCCCATACGTGCATCCTCCGCCCATCGTGCGCTCAGGTCAAGGGTGAACCGGGGCGCGGTTACAAACGGCGCTGACGCGCGGGCAGCCGCACCGTCGCGACCGCCGACACGACGAAGACGGGGATGAGCAGCAGCCACACCTGCCGTATGCGATCGATCGCACTTGCCGACGTGAGCGCGATGTCACCGAGTATGCCGAACGCGGTGGCCACGCCGGCCAGCGAGCCGACCTGGCGCATGGTCATCAAGATGCCCATGCCGACGCCGTAGTTGCTGTTGTCGAGCTCACGGGCGCCGACGCAGTTGAGCATGCTGAGCGCCATGCCCCAACCACCGACGCCGGTCATGATGATCGCGGGGAAGAACTCGGTCCAGTAGTCGGGTGTCTCGTCGGGGACGAACCGCAGCCACGCCATCGCGACGGCCATGATCGTGATGCCCAGAGCGAGCAGCCATTTCTCGTCGAGTCGAGCCGACACTCGACCACCCCACACGGCGGTGATCGACGCCGCGATCGAAAACGGCACGATGGCCATGCCCACCCGAAAGGTGGAGTAGCCCCAGACCGTGCCGAGATACTGCGGCATCATCACGAAGTTGGCGAAGATCGCGCCGGCCACGAACACGCACAACACGACGGTGCGCCGGTACGTGCGCAGCCGCAACATGTGCGGCTCGACCACCGGCGCCGGGTGACGCGTGCAGCGCCACACCAACAGTGGCAACGTGATTGCGATCAAGATCAGCGCGGCCACGATGCGATCGTCGGAAAGCCCCCACGTGCGGGCTTGCGCGAGCACCAGTGCCATGCCCCCCAGCACCACCGCCACGAGCAGCGAACCGACCATGTCGGGCAACGAGCTCTCGTGATGACGGTCGGTTTCGACGAGCACTCGGCGCGCCACCAAGAGCGCGGGGATACCGATCACGAGATGCACGAGGAACGCGCTGCGCCATCCGAGGCCGTCGACGAGCGCCGACCCCACTGCGGGGCCGATCGCCCCGGCCACCCCGCCGACCGCGGTCCACGCCGCGATGGCCCGCGTCGCTTGGTTGGCCGGCCACGCGGCGAGCACCAAGCCGAGCGATGAGGGGAAGACGCACGCCGCACCAAACCCTTCGATGGCGCGGCCGGCGAGCACCTGGTTGAACGTCGTCGCGGTGCCCGCCACCATCGCGCCCACCAGGAATAGTGCGAACCCGAAGAGGAAGATGCGGCGCCGGCCGGTGCGATCACCGATGCGGCCGATCGCCACGACCGACGAGGCCAGCGCGATGGTGTACGTCGTCGACACCCACGACAGATGCGATGGCGTCGTCTCGCCGACACCGCGCCCGATGTCGCGCAGTGCGATCGGTATCAGCGTGCTGTCGAAGGACAGCGCGAAGACCGCGGTCGCCGCGCTGGCGAACACCACGAGGTGGCGGGGCAGACTGCGAGATTGTCGGACGTCGAGCACGCGGGGGAAACCGAAGCGTGCGCGAAGTTCAGGTGAACGAAGTGGTCATGGCCTGCGCCTGCGCGCGGCGTTCGCCTTCTTCGATGGCGTCGAGCACGTGCATGGCGATGTCGGCCACCTTGACCTCGGTCTCTTCGACGCCCTGTGCCTTCACGCCATCGTCGATCATGATGTAGCAGAACGGGCACGCGGTCGCGATGCGTGACGCGCCCGTCGCCAAGAGTTGCTGCGACCGCTCGTCGTTGACCTTCTTGCCGGTGGACTCTTCCATCCACATGCGCGCTCCGCCGGCGCCACAGCACATGCCCTTGGTGCCGTTGTTGGCGGCCTCGACGACCTGGATGCCGCCGATCGAGCCGATGACCTTTCGTGGAGCTTGGTAGACGTCGTTGTGGCGGCCGAGGTAACACGAGTCGTGGTACACGATGCGGTCTTCGAGGTGTGCATCTTTGAGATCGAGCTTGCCCGTCTCGACGAGCGACTCGAGGAACTGGCTGTGGTGCACGACCTCGTAGTGACCGCCGAGTTGCGGGTACTCGTTCTTGAGCGTGTTGAAGCAATGCGGGCACTGCGTGATGATCTTCTTGACACCCATGCCGTTGAGCGTCTCGATGTTCTGCGACGCGAGCATCTGAAAGATGTACTCGTTGCCCGAACGCCGAGCCGGGTCGCCCGTGCAGTTCTCGGACGGGCCGAGGATGGCGAAGCTGATGTCGGCGCGCTGCATGAGGCGCGCCATCGCGCGGGTTACCTTCTTGTTCTTGTCGTCGAAGCTGCCGGCGCAGCCGACCCAGTAGAGGTACTCGGCTTCGAGCGGCGACGTGCCGTCGATGATGGTGATGCCTTCGAGGTCTTTGGCCCAGTCGGCCCGCTCACCTTGCGCGAGGGCCCACGGGTTGCCCTGGTTTTCCATCGCCCGGTACGCGTTGCCGAGCTCGGTGGGGAAGTTGGATTCCATCAGCGACAGGTAGCGGCGCATGTCGAGGATCTTGTCGAGGATCTCGATGTTGACCGGGCAGATCTCGTCGCACGCTTTGCACGTGGTGCAGGCCCACACCTCTTCGGGAGTGATCCGCTCGAACACGCTGTTGGCGCCGATCGTGATGTCCTTGTCCATGCCGATCGGCGGGCTCACGACGGGGTCGCCGGTGGCGGCCATGACCTCGCCGATCTTGAGGACGATCTCGCGCGGATCGAGCGGCTTGCCGGTGGCGTGCGCGGGGCATACCGAGGTGCACCGGCCACACATGGTGCAGGCGTCGGTGTCGAGCAATTGCTTCCACGTGAAGTCTTCGATGGTCGCGGCGCCGAACGATTCGAGCGAGGTCTCCATCAGGTTCGGCATGGGCTTCATCGCGCCCTTGGGCCGGTTCTTGTCGCGCAGGTACATGTTGAGCGGCGACGTGAACATGTGGCGCAACATCGTGGTCGGCAAGATGATCAGGAACGCGATGAACGAGATGACGTGCGCGACCCACAGGCCCTGATGCCAACCGGATAGGTGGTCGGCATTGCGTACGACGTAGGACAGTGGGTAACCGATGATCGACCATTTCTCGTGATCGGGGCGGCCGGCGAGGGCGATGCGCACGGCTTCGGTGAGAAAACCACTGACCGCGATCACGAGGAACGTGCCGAGGATGATCATGTGCTCGGGCTTGGACTTGATGCGGATGCGATAGGGGCGCAGGTTGCGCGGGCCATAGCGACGAGCGATCGCCCACAGCACACCGACGAGCAGCATCGCGCCGGCGATGTCACCGACCGCCGAGAAGCCTTTGTAGACGCCGCCGTGCAAGAACTTGGCGCTCTCGGGCATCTGGTGGTCGATCTCGAGGGTCGTGGTGACCGCGAGCAAGATCAAGAACGAGAAGTAGATGAGCGAGTGCATGATGCCGGCGGCGGGTTCGCGCAGCAGCGTCTGCATGTAGACACCGGCGCGGAAGTCGCCGAGGCGCCGGCCGACGTTCTTGGTGGTGGTCGAACGGTTGTCGGGACCGCCGCGTTGCCAGTTCTTGACCCGGTTGGCGAACTGCACTGCGCCGGCGACGATGAGCACGGTGAGCACGACGTAGAACGCCAGCTCGAGTGACCCGGGGATGTTGCCGAAGACTTGACGGCTCTCGGGCGAATCGTCGTGCCAGTCGAGTGCGGCCCCCACGATGCCCGATACCGCGGTCAGCAGCGCGAAGGCGATACCGATGCCGAGAGTGATGTGGTAGCCGGAGATGCGACGCGACTTGGGCGCCCCGTCAGAGGAATGCTGCGCGGTGTCCATACGAGCCGAGACGTTACCTGTCGACTCACGCTTTGGATTGATTGGCCACCGCGGCGGCCGCGGCCTTGATGGCCTCGAGATCGCCGAGGCCCCGATCGAGCGGCGCCATCTTCTTCTTCGGGCGCAGAGCGGCGTTGAGGTCGTAGACGAGGGGTACGCCGGTCGGGATGTTGAGCCCGGCGATCTCGTTGTCGCTGATGCCGTCGAGATGCTTGACCAAGGCGCGCAAGCTGTTGCCGTGCGCGGCGACGAGTACGACCTTGCCGTCGATGAGGTCGGGTGCGATGCCGTCGTACCAGTAAGGAAGCAGCCGAGCGACGACGTCCTTCAGGCATTCGGTCCGCGGGATGAGGTCGGGCGGCAATCGCCGGTACTGCGCCGATTGGTTCGGGTTGTACTGGTTGGCCTTGGTGATCGGCGGGGGCGGCACGTCGTAGCTGCGCCGCCAGATCTGCACCTGCTCCGGCCCGAACTTGTCGTTGGCGAGGCGCTTGTCGAGACCGGTGAGGTCGCCGTAGTGCCGCTCGTTGAGCCGCCAACTGCGCCGCACGGGGATCCACTGCCGATCGATGGTGTCGAGCAGCAGGTTGGCGGTGTTGATGGCGCGCCGCTGCAGCGAGGTGTGCACGACGTCGGGCAACCGCCCGTCCGCCGCGAGCAGCGGCCCGGCCTCGAGTGCTTCGCGGCGACCCTTGTCGGTCAGGTCGCAGTCGTACCAACCGGTGAAGAGGTTGCGCTCGTTCCACTCGCTCTCGCCGTGGCGGACCAGGATCAAGATGGGCATGCCGCATCGTGGCGCTGCGACCTCGCCGAACGCAAAGCGAACCGGGCGGATAGAGTTGACAACTAAGCACTCAACTTTGTGACGTAGGTAACCAACAGATTTGTGTGGATGACGACCCGCAGGTCGCTACCCTGGTCCCTACTTCCGTTCCCCCGGAGATCTCAGAACCCCGGGAGATCTCAGAAACAAGGAGCAATCCATGGCAAAGGCCGTCGGTATCGACCTCGGCACCACCAACTCGGTCGTCTGCGTCTTCCAGGCCGGCGAACCGGTTGTCATTCCCAACGCAGAGGGATCGCGGACCACGCCGTCGGTCGTGGCGTTCGCGAAAAACGGCGAAGTCCTCGTGGGCGAGGTCGCCAAGCGCCAGGCCATCACCAACCCCGATCGCACGATCCGGTCCGTCAAGCGCCACATGGGCGATCTCAAGTGGGGCGTCGACATCGACGGCAAGAAGTACTCGCCGCAAGAGATCTCGGCGCGCACGTTGATGAAGCTCAAGCGCGACGCCGAGTCCTATCTCGGTGAGTCGGTCACGCAGGCCGTCATCACGGTGCCCGCGTACTTCGACGACGCGCAGCGCACCGCCACCAAAGAGGCCGGGCAGATCGCCGGCCTCGAGGTACTGCGCATCATCAACGAGCCCACTGCCGCGGCGCTGGCCTACGGCCTCGACAAAGAGGGCGGCGACCACACGATCCTCGTGTTCGACCTCGGCGGCGGCACCTTCGACGTGTCGATCCTCGAGATCGGCGACGGCGTGTTCGAGGTCAAGGCCACCCACGGCGACACCTTCCTCGGTGGCGACGACTGGGACCAAGAGGTCATCGACTGGCTCGTGACGTCGTTCAAGAACGACTTCGGGGTCGACCTCGCCGCCGACAAGATGGCGGTCCAGCGGCTCAAGGAGTCGGCCGAAAAGGCCAAGATCGAGCTCTCGCAGGTGCAATCGACGCAGATCAACCTGCCGTTCATCAGCGCCACCAGCGACGGTCCCTTGCACCTCGACTACACGCTCTCGCGCGCCAAGTTCCAAGAGCTGACCGCGCACCTGCTCGAGCGGTGCCAAAAGGTTTTCGATCAGGCGATCAAAGACGCCGGGCTCACCAAGGGCCAGATCGACCACGTCGTGATGGTGGGCGGTTCGACCCGCATGCCCGCGGTGCAAGAGCTCGTGTTCAACATGACGGGCAACGAGCCGCACAAGGGCGTCAACCCCGACGAGGTCGTGGCCATCGGCGCGGCCGTGCAGGCCGGTGTGCTCAAGGGCGAGGTCAAAGACGTCCTCCTCCTCGACGTGACCCCGCTGTCGCTCGGCATCGAGACCAAGGG
>JBDTLT010000261.1:0-7411 GCA_039934635.1 Acidimicrobiales bacterium | reverse complement strand
CGTGCGTGTGCAGTTGCGGGTCGCCGTTGCGCGACGTGCGATGACGGAACCCCGCTGCGATCAACCCCTTCGACTCGATCACCTCCGCGCCACCGTGGCCGCGACGGGTGAACGTGGCGTTGCCTTCCAGGTACTCCAACGCCGCCTCGACCGCACGCTGATGCGCGTCGGCCACCGCGAGGTTCACGGCCGGGTCGCGAGCGCCCACAAGACGCTGACGGACTTCGGCGCGGAGAACGTGAGATCGAACCCGGCGATCTTGCGATTCGTCGTGTTGACCAGTTTGTAGGCGTCGGTCGGGTCATGGCCCTGCAGCACCGCGCGCAGCTGTGTCGCGTCGACGTCACAGTCGAGGCCCAGCTGATGTGACGACGCCAACCAACGCCCCGGTGCTTCACCGGCACCGGCGTAGTAGTCCTCGATCCCCTGCGCGACCTGATCGACGTAGTACTTCTGCTGACCGATCGTGAGTTTGCCGATGCTCAACACGACACACGCCCGCTCACCGTGAGCCCGTCGCGCACCTGTGGTGCAATTGTGTGAATCGTTCCAGTCAGGAGTTCGGAAGCGGCGATCGTCATGCCCTTCTTGTGGCCCCTCACGCGGCTCGAGTCGGACAAGAAACTTCGCGAGATTCGGTCGGCGGCCTCATGCGTCCAGGTGATGGACAGTCGCGAGATGCCTGACGATCAACGTGAGCACCATGTGGCACCGCCACGCTCGCTCGAGCTCGACGCAACGACGACGTCCTGCGCCACATGATCCACATCGGCGAACACGTCGCCTACCCGTGATGAAGGCCACAAACCGCGCAACTGCGCGAACGCCAACACGACGATGCGTCGAGCCCAACCCGCCTGAACACTCGCGACAAGAGAATCCCGGTCGACCAACGCACCGCGTCGGTGAGCACCGCAGTCGACCAGTGGTCTTGCCGCGTTGCAGCGAGTGCGACGCCCGATACATCTCGGCGAACCGACCGGCCAGCAGATTGACCGTGTGCCGCGACGCCGACAGCCGGCATGCGTCGAGTCCGCCTCGCCCAGCGAACGAAAAGCACCGCGCCCAACCCAACGCATGATCGGGGCCGGGCTCTCATGTGGTCGACGCGAGTCAACTCACGGTCGACCGGGGCCGACTCACGCCCGATTCAGCCAACTCATCGTCGCTGGCGAAGATGCTGGCGACACGATGCCGCGCGACCGTGACTTGAAAAGTGAGCTGAACCGTGAGTAGGTGCGACCTGTGTTGCTCCCGTGCTACGGGACCTCCGACGGTACCGGCTCAGTTTGAATCAGGCGGACGGACGTTGTCGGGGTAGGCCTTGAGCTCGATGACGTTGCCGCTCGGGTCGAACGCCTTGGCGCCGATCTTGCCGTCGCGCACGCCCGACATGTCCATCGTGGCCTCAGCTCAGAGGCCCCCGCGCACCGAGGGGCTGCCCAAAGTGAGCGACATCCTGTGGGGGTGGAGGAGTCTGGCGCTGGTTGGTGTCAGTTTCTTGGTAGGTAGCCGAGTGGTGCGCCGCCGGTGCTGGTGACGGTGACGGTGTCGACGACGGCACCGTCGGCGCTGTAGGCGACGAGTCGTGTTGGTATGTACGCGTCGAGGTCGGCGAAGGTGAGCTGTAGAGCGAAGCCTGGTACCGCGACAAGGTCGAGCGCGAGTGGCGGTTGGCCGTCGGCTTGTGCTTCGAGGCGGGTGGTCGCGGCGGGCACGGCGGCGATGATGATCGTGCCTGCGGGTGAGGGGCTGGCAACGGTGACGGTGACCTTGTCGTCGTGTTCGATTTTGCGGCAGTCCGACGCGTTGTTCCAGGGCATGGAGAATCCGCCGACGCAGGGAAAGTGGTCGCTGCTGTCGTCGGTCGACCATTGGACCGGGGCGAGCCGCAGATAGCCGGCGATGTAGCGAGGCGGATCACTGTTGCCGCTTTCTTCGGCGGTGGCGAGCGTGTCGCCAAATACGAT
Source organism: Acidimicrobiales bacterium (assembly GCA_039934635.1). Classification (GTDB taxonomy): domain Bacteria; phylum Actinomycetota; class Acidimicrobiia; order Acidimicrobiales; family WLNW01; genus DATLFA01. The sequence continues at coordinate 5,441 of JBDTLT010000261.1, read as the reverse complement.
CGGCAACGCCGCCGAGACGCTCTTTATGGTGAGGCTCTCGGCGATTCGTACGAGCACGTCGCGATAGTTCCCGGCTGTTTCCCGGACCAGCTGGATCAAGACACGCGTTCCCGGTGATGGTTCGAACTGGATGGTGGTTCGGTTGTCGTAGTCCGGTCCGACAATGATGCCGTTGTGGCCGCTTATGGTTACGGGGAGCGCGTCCGCACGTGCGATCTGCGAGAGGATCGATACTGCGGGGCCATACTCGGTTTCGATGAGGACCTGGCCGTCGATTGCGCCGCCGACGCGGTAGCGAACCATGCGCGAGCCGACCAACTCGTCACAGGTCTGGGTCGCGATGCTGTAGCGGCGGCAGGCGAGCGGCCCGGCGAACCCGTCGCTGTCGGTGTTGCGAACCGCGTCGAGTTCAACGGCAAGCGCGGGGTCGATGACATACCAGCTTGCGTTCAGCGACGCCGCCGCGGTGGATGCGTATTGCGTCGTTGGGCTCGACAGGTGTCGTTTGACGGCGACTGCGCCGGCAGCGACGATCGCCAAGACGGCCGCGGCGACCAACACGCGAACGCCTCGGTGTCGACGACGATCACCGTCGCTGGGAAGGCGTCGTAGCTCAACGGTCGATGAGATCGTCGACCTTCGCTGCGTGACGATCAGGGTGCGCTGTTGCGCGCTGGGCGCCGAGAGCGGTACGCCGAGACGTTGCTCTACCCATTTGCTGTAGGCATGTAGCTGGTGTTCTACATCAATGGTCATGGGGGCTCACCTCGAGGGCTTGTTGAAGATTGGCCAGTGCCCGCGCGAGATGCGTCCGCACCGTCGATGGGCTGACTTCGAGGAGCTCGGCGACTTCGACCTGCGTCCAGCGGTAGCCATGCACCAAAAGGACACAGACGCGTTGGGAGTCGCTCAGCGCTTCGAGCGCCGGCAACAGTGCTGGCTCGAAGTCGGGAAGCTCGGCCGTGGACGGAGCCGGCAGGAACCCTTCGCGGCGCCGCGTGGCGCGCGCTGCGGTTTGACCGACACGGAACAGGTAGCCCGCGGGGTTCGACATCGACCCAACGCGTGGCCAATGCTCCCAGCCATACGCAAGCGCTTCCGCCGCGGCGTCCGAGCCCACCGTCGGTCCGTACGCCGCGACCAAGCCCGCACGAAGACGGACACCAGCCGCCGTAGCGAACTCCTCGAAAGTCACAACCAACTAAAGCATCCCGACCCCACAAAACGTGACACTGACCCACCGTACGCTTCGACGCTTTCTCGATCGCGTCGGGTCAGGACCGGCTTCGATTTCGGCCCTACTAGCGTGGGGGAATGCTCTCCCGTCTCGATGGTCGTGTTGTACTGATCACGGGTGCCGGTAGCGGCATCGGCCGAGCGACGGCCCTGTTAGCCGCGACGGAAGGGGCTTCGGTCGCAGGCATCGATATCGACGGTGACGGTCTCGACGCAACCGTTGACGCAGTCAGAAGAGGCGGCGGCCGAATCGCCACTCGTGTCGCCGATGTCGCCAACGCGGCCGCCCTCAGCGTCGCGATCGACTCGCTCGCCCAGGAACTGAACGGTTTTCACTGTGTCTTCGCGAACGCCGGCATCCTTCCACCGCCGGTCGCGTTCGAGGCGCTCGATTGGCAACAGTGGGATCGGGTTGTGAACGTCAACCTCAGCGGCGCGATCCGCACCCTGGCATCCGCGTTGGCTCACATCGGCGACGGCGCGTCGCTGCTCGTTACCGGATCATCGATGGCAATCGCCCGAGAGATCAGCGCCTCGCCTACGTCGCCGCGAAAGCCGGCCTACACGGCGCGGCGCGCGCCCTCGCATTGGAGCTCGCAGCGAGACACATCAGAGTAAACGTCATCGCGCCGGGACTCACCGACACCCCGATGGTCCAGCGAGTCCCTGGACACATCGAAAGCGGCCTCCCGAGCGTCCCCCTCGGCGAACTCGTCACTCCCGACGAAGTCGCAGCACTGGCTGTGTATCTCTTCTCCGACGTCGCCCGCCACGTGACGGGCGCAGTGTTCACCCTCGACGGCGGGCGAACGGCCGGCTGACGCGACGGTGAGCGCAGCGAACAAGTACTCCGCGCCCGGCAATTGACCATCTGGGTGAGGCGCAGTCGCCCGACGGAAGGTTCCGCGCGCTAGCGAAAGGGAATCGTCCTCCCCGAAGGGGATCGTCAGTTCTGGGCCGTGACGGTCGTGGCGATGCAGAGTTGGGTCCGCTCCGCCGCGATGGTGTTGCTACGGGCGAACAAGGTGGCGTCGGCTTCGGGCATGGGTCGGGCGATGAGGTAGCCCTGCCCGGCTATATGGTCGAAGGCGCGTAGCCGTTCGAGCTCGGCTGGCGTCTCGATGCCTTCGGCGATGACCTCGAGCCCGAGGCTTTGGCCCAGCGTCACGATCGCCATGAGCATCGAGTCCGTGTCGCCCTCCCGGTTCATCACGAACGAGCGGTCGATTTTGATGACGTCGATAGGGAGGTCTTGGAGGTAGCGCAGCGACGAGTAGCCGACACCGAAGTCGTCGAGCGCGATGAGCAGTCCGTGGCGGCGCAGCTCCGCCAGCACGTGCGTGGCGACCTCGGTGTTGGTGAGCGCGACGGCTTCGGTGATCTCGAGGGTGACGGCTTCGGCGGGGACGTCGTGGCGGCGGAGGACCTCCTTGACGGTGTCGACGAATGACGGCCCGGTGATCTGGTGCGCAGAGACGTTGATGGCCATATGCAGCGCTGAGCCGCCGGGGATGTCTCGACGCAGAGCGGCGAGGCTTGCGCAGGCGTGGTCGAGGACCCAGTTGCCTATTTCGATTATGTCGCCGGTCTCCTCGGCCAAGGCGATGAATTCGCTCGGGGCGAGCAGGCCCCGGATGGGGTGCTGCCAGCGGATGAGCGCTTCGAAGCCCTGCAAGGCGCCCGCGCTGAGATCGACGATGGGCTGGTAGTAGATCACGAGCTGATCGAGGACGGCGGCTTGGCTGAGATCACGCCTGAACTCGGCCTGGGCGAGCATGTCGGCGTGCATCGAGGGCGCGAACACGTCGAAACGGTTCTTGCCCTGGCTCTTGGCCATGTACATCGCGAAATCAGCGTTGCGTATCAGCTCGCCGGCCACCTCGGCGCCGGCGCCGGCGTCGCTGGTGGCGATACCGATGCTGCAGCTGACAGTGGTCGTCGTGTTGCCGATCCTGACTGGTTCGTTGAGCGCAGCGATGGCGCGTTCGGCCACGATGAGTGCTTCACCCGGGTGATCCCCGCAGTCAACGACGATGGCGAACTCATCTCCGCCGATGCGCGCGAAGAACTCGTTGCCGCGGGTGCCTAAGCGAAGGCGACGGGCGACGACGGACAGCAACTCGTCGCCGGCGGCGTGACCGAGCGTGTCGTTGACGTCCTTGAAGTCGTCGAGGTCGACAAACAGCACGCCGAGCCGACGATCGCCCGGTTCGGTGAGCTTCGTGTGGAGATGCTCGGTCAAGGCCTGGCGGTTGGGGAGGCCGGTCAGCGAGTCGGTATAGGCCTGGTCTCGCAGTACACGGTGGGAGGCGCCCAACGCCACGGCCGTCTCGTTGAGGGTCGTCGCGAGGTCCCGAAGTTCGACGGTGCCCGCGTTGAGCTCGATCGCGTGGTCGAGCTTTGCCTCGCGCATGGCCAGCGCGGCTCGGCGCAGCTCGAGAATCGGCGCCAGGACCTCCCGCCTCATTCGGCGGACCGCCAACCAGCTCAGCAGGAGAGCCGCGAGCAGCGTTCCGAGTATCGCCGGGATGATGAAGAGTTGGGCCTGGTTTTGCTCCCTGGAGCGCTGCTGGAGAACGACGACACTTTCGGTCGCGAGCGTCGAGAAGTCGCTGCTGATCCCGTTGTAACGATCCCAGATCGAAGCCTTGTTCGGATCCTCGCCCCTGGCCATCGCCTGCTCGATCGCCCCCGACGCCACCAGATCCGGGGCGGCGAGCACGGCCGCGTCCATCGCTTGCCATGTCTCGCGGGCACGGATCAGAATTGGCATCAGGACAGGATCGACCATGACGTGGCCAGCGTTGTCGAACGCGGCGTTGATTTTGGAGCGTATGACCTCGTAGCCGGCCCGTAACTCGTCAGGTGCAACTGTGTTCCCGGTCCCGTACATCATGCCGATGGCGGCTGGGGCGTTGATCCCAAGCAGCGCTCCGCTGAGCGCCGCCTGCGCGCTCATCTGCCTTTCGATCTGTGCCGTCGAATTGTGCGAGGCGTCGCGCTGATACTGCGTCGCACCAATTCCAATTGCCCCGACGCTGACCATGAGGACGAGGATCTTGATGACCGTCCCGGTCCACACGCGATGCAATGTCGAGACACCGCGGTCGCTGGAGTGCAGACGAGTCATCGCATCTCTTCCTGGTGGCGTCATCAGCCGAAGCCATGCGCCTGGACGTTCGGGGTGAACGGCACTCTTGGTATCGGCACCCGAACGAAGCCTCTAGAGGGTCATTCTCGAATCACCCCGAGTAGGCCGGGCTGTCAGCGTCACCAACGAGTCACAGCTCTGCTCGATTCATCTGTTGTGGACGTGGGAGCCGACCTGGCGTCGACACGCGCCCGAACCGGGGCGGTCAGGGTGGATCGGTCACGCGCGATCGCTCGTAGCGGACGCGACGACCCAGACCAGCGACATTGACGCTCTCAGTGCCGACGAGACGGCGGCTACCGCAGTGGGAGGTACGTGTCGACCCTGCCCGCGATGCTCGCATCCCTCGACTTCACCGACATCACCGTCGACGGGGTTTCCGCTTGTGCTCGGAGACGATGATGAAGCGTTCGGCGTCGCCACCTTGGGTCGGTCCTGGGGTGCACAGCAGGGATTCACAGCGGACGAAGCGCAGTTGTCGTCACGCGCGGTTCGATCGTCGAAGACGCGCTGTTCCTCTTCGCGGTCACTTACTTCGTCGTAAGCGGCGCCCGACCGTAGACCAGGGTGGACAGCACAGACGGGCTCTCAGCAGACCGCGCTCACGGTCCGAAGACTGTTGGCATATCTGGTCAGTTTGCAGGGATGGCTGCCCACGGACCGAACTTCATCGCGCGTTTATCGCGCGTGCGCAGCCAATCGCGCAGGTTCGTGCACGCCCGACCACCTCGAAAACATCCTGGTCAGGTACATATTCGTTCGCCAGCGTGCGCCGGAATTCGGCCAAAATCGCCTGAAAATCGCAATGTCGAGCGCGATGCCGCGCACGGCAAGTCTGATGATCACCCGGCTGCGTCAACAGGTCGCATCCACACGTTTTCAAAGGTCAGAACCAGATGATTTGCGAAATATTTCGGCGTTGCTCCCCCGGTTGCTCCCATTTCGTGCGCTCGTCGCGCAGAAACCCGCCCTACCAGCCCCGATGCGCCGCCGACGCCGAGTTGCGCTGAATCCCTCACCTTCCGCCACACCGTTCCCTGCTAGTCGCCGAAGT
>JBDTLT010000260.1:0-7414 GCA_039934635.1 Acidimicrobiales bacterium | reverse complement strand
GGCACCCGACCGCTGCGAGAACTCTCTCGTTCAACCTCGGGTCGACGTGTGCGCGAAGAGATCGGACCAGATGTGCGACGCCGTCTTGCGGACCGCCGGTGCCAGCGCTGCGACATCGATCTTGCTCGGCGGGCCGCTTACCGACACGGCAGCGATCGCCCGGCCACTACCTCGCACCGCTGTCGCGACGCACGAGATGCCCAAGCACGCCTCCTCGCGATCGAGCGCGATGCCGCGCTCGCGGATGTCCGCAATCTCCGCGCGGAATACGTCCGGGACGACGATCGTGTACGGGGTGCGAGCCTGGAGCCCTCGCTCGATGGCCCGGTCGACCTCGTGCTCGTCGGAGAACGCCAGAAGCGCCTTGCCGATGCCGGTGCAGTAGGCGGGCATCCGCCCACCGTCACGCGTCGGCAGCTCGAATTGGCGCAGCAGCATCCGCTCGAGATACACGACATCGGTCTGGTCGAGGACACCGAGATTGACTGCCATCCGCGACGATGCGGCGAGCGCTTGGAGGTGCGGGCGGGCCTTGCTCCGGAGGCGCTCGCGCCTTCCGGCCAGGCCACCGATTTCGAACAACCGCATGCCAACCTGATAACCGTTGACTTCGCGCTCGAGCCACCCGAGCTCGACGAGCTGCTCGGCGTAGCGGTGCACCGTCGACTTCGGGAGTCGGGTCATGTGGCTGAGCTCGGCGAGCGACAGGACGCGCGGCGAACCATCGAACGCGTCGACGATGCTGACCGTGCGGCGCAGGACGGATCGCGATTCGGAGTCCGTGTTGCGTTCCTCACCGGTGCTGATCGCGGCCATGGCGCTGGAGTTACGGACCATATGCGTCACCTGTTCGCATCGAGTTGCGGAGTCGCGTCCGGTTCGTCGAGCGCATACGAGACGAATCCGTTGACGCCGACCGGTTTCGTTCCGGCCAGTGTGATTCGCTCCATCGCACGATGGAATCCCGCGGGGACATCGGCCGGTGCGAGGTGTGCAGTCGACCGGTTGTCCCAGAACGCGACACTGCCGGGCTCCCAATGGAACCTGACCGTGAACTCTCGACTGGCGAGATGCTCGTAGAGACACGCGAGGACGTGAGCGCTCTCGCGCCGACTCATCTCGGCGATGTGGCTCGTATAGTCGGGGTTGACGAAGAGGTTGCGCTCACCGGTCTCGGGATGGACGGTGACAACAGGGTGCAGCGCCCGCAGACGGGTTGCCTGAAACGCCCGCACCAAAGGCGTCGGTTCACCTCGCACCATGTGAAGCACGTTGTGATGCACCGCGTGGAGCCCGTCGATCATCGAGCGCAGCGGTTCAGAGAGTGTTGCGTACGCGGCCGTCGTGTTCGTCCACTCCGTGTCGGCGCCGTAGGGCGGAACCTGTATCGCGCGGAGGATCGATCCCAGCGGGGGTGTTTCCACGTAGGTGACGTCGCTGTGCCAGCGATGCTCGAGGATCGAATCCTTAGGATCGTGGCTGTGAGGATCCGCCTTGACGACCAGGATCTCCGGCCGGTCGGGGAACGGTGCGGGCAGGGTGGGATGGGCCGGCGTGACCTCGCCGAATCGCGCACCGAAGGCCACGTGGCGATCGCGGTCGAGTTGCTGGTCACGAAAGAACACCACCTTCCACCGGAGCAACGCGTCGCGGATTGCTGCGACGGTGTCGTCGTCGAGATCGGACGCGAGGTCCACGCCGCGGATTTCCGCACCGATGTGTTGGGCGAGCGGAGCGACTTCGATGCGGGCTCGTCGCCGCGTCGTTTGGACCTCGGCTGTCCGCTCAGGATGCATCTCGACCCCCGGTTGAGATAAGCAATCTGCTTAGATCTTAGTATCGCGCTATCGAGGCGGCCACGCAAGCAGACGAGTCGACCAAAGAGGAGCCCCGTGCCAAAGGATCCGTTCGAGACCCGAGAGCGGCTGCTGGACACGGCCGAGCGCTTCATGGCCGAACAGGGCCCGGAGGGCGTCTCGATGAGAGAGATCAGCGCCCGCGCCGGTCAAGCCAATAACAACGCCGCGCAATACCATTTCGGATCGCGGGAGGGAATCATCGAGGCCGTCCTCGATCGCCGGATGAGGCCGATCGACGGACGCCGCGCCGAGATGATCGCGGGACTCGAGCCGAACGCAACACTGACTGCGTTGATCCGCGCCGTCGTCGTTCCGCTCGCCGAGGCGAGCCAACGGCATCCCTACTACATCGGCTTCTTCGCCCAGCTCTATACGAGCCGCCGCTACGGCCACCTCGTCACGCATGAGCGCACGCGCACCAGCAGCTTCCAGGACGTCCGCGACCTGATCGACGCGCGCGTCGAGCACCTGTCGGCCGCGACGAAGAGCGAGCGACGATGGCTCTGCGCGACGCTCATCGTGCACGCGATCGCCGAATACGTCGCGGCGCCGGGCGCGCAGCCGTACGAGCAGTGGAGCGACCTGATAGACGGCGTCGTGGACGCGTGCGTCCACGTGCTCGACAGCCCCTGACCCGCGCCCTCGGCGTCTACCTACTGGCCGCTACGGCCCGCCGCCTGCATGGCGTCGACCAGTCGCTGCGGATCGTAGGGCGCCACGCGGCCGGGCTCGTACGTGACGGCGACCAACCCGCCGGTGTAGGGAAACGCGCCGTGGGTCTCGTACACACTCCACACGACCGGTGACCGTCGGTCGATCCCGACGTCGATGCCCTGGAACGGGGCGAAGCCGAGCAGCATCGGTGCACCGGCGAGGGTCCCTGTGACGGCGCCGTCGATGCTGATGGCGAAGTCCCAAGTGAACGCCTCGCCTGCTGTCGCCCGGAGTGTGATCGTGTGCGGGCCTGAGGACGGTCGACCGGCGTCGACGAGGGAGAGCTCGCCGTAGTGGTTGTAACCGAAGCGGAGGACCCCGTCGTCGATGTAGAGCGAATAGCCGCCACCCTGATCGCCGTGGGCGACGAGAACGCCGCTGTCACGCGGTTGGTGGTCCAGCTCGACGCGGATCACGAAGTCGCGGAACGCGATCAGCTTCTGCGATCGGTACCGCTCGAGAGTCGGGGTTCCCGGCAGGAGCCGGACTGGCTCGTGGAACGACGCCTCATCCGGCCGTCGGAGCACCTGCAAGAGCCCGGTCCCGTCATCGAGAGGAAAGACGAGGTTCTCCCACGCGGACCGCTCCCACGCCTCGGAGAGCACTTGGACCATGTCGGGTCGAGATCCTGCCAGGTCGACGGTCTCGGTCGGATCGGCGACGATGTCGTAGAGCTCCCATTCACCGTCGTCGTAGGGAGAGCCGCGCTGATGCAGCGCTACGAGCTTCCATCCCTCGCGGTAGAAGCTGCGGTTGCCGAAGCATTCGGAGTACTGCTCCGGGTGGGTGCTCGCGGTAGCTGCGCCGGTCACCGCCGCGGCGAAGCTGTTGCCGTCGCGGTCGGGGCACTGTGGCAGGCCGGCGAGATCGAGGATCGTCGGGAACAGGTCCGTGACGTACTGATACTGGTGGCGCAGCCCTCCGCGATCTCGCGTGGGGATTCCGCGAGGCCAGGCGACGATCAGCGGCACGCGCACGCCGCCGGCGTGGGTGGACGACTTGTAGAGGCGGAACGGCGTGTTCGATGCCATTCCCCAGCCCCTCGGATAATGGACGAGCGCGCGGGGCCCACCGATCAGATCGGGATCACGAGGTACGTCGAGGTTCCAACCGGTCATCGCGCCGAAGCCACCGAACTGCTTGTAGTAGCTGCGCGAGCCGCGCGCGCCGCCCTCCTCCGTTGCTCCGTTGTCGGAGGTGAAGATGACCACGGTGTTGTCCGCGTCGCCCAACGCCTCGATCGTCGCCAACAGCCGAGCGAGGTTCTGATCGACGTTGTCGATCATCGCGGCGTACACCTCCATGTACCGCGCAAAGAGCGACCGTTCCTCGGCGGGGTGGTCGGCCCACGCTTTGACCTCATGGCCGCGCTCGTGGTTCCGCTCCGCCATGGTGGTACCGGCGGGAAACAATCCCCGCTCGATCTGCCGCGCGAATCGCTGCTCGCGAACGACGTCCCAACCGACGTCGTAGCGGCCACGGTGACGGTCGATGTCGGCGGCCTTGGCGTGCAGCGGGCCGTGCACCGCGCCGTGCGCGAGGTAGAGGAAGAATGGCCGGGTCGCATCGTGGGCGCGTAGTGCCTTGAGGTAGGAGATCGCCTCGTCGGTGATGTCGTCGGTGAAGTAGTAGCCCTCGGGGTAGGAGTCGACGTCGACCGGTGAGTTGTCGCGGATCAGCCGGTGTGGGTGGTGGAGGTTCGTCCAGCCCTCGAGAATCCCGTAGTACCGGTCGAATCCTCGTTGGATGGGCCACGAGTCGCGAGGAGCGCCGTCGTGCATGGCGGCATCGCGAGTGAGATGCCACTTGCCCACGCCATAGGTCGCGTACCCGGCCGAGCGCAGCACTTCGGGCAGCGTTCGGATCTCAGGGCTGATCTCCATCGTCCACCCGGGAAATCCCGGGTCGAAGTTCGCGACACCGGCGAAGCCGGCGCGATGCGGGTTCAATCCCGTCTGGATCGCGGCCCGCGACGGCGAGCACAGCGGGGCCGTGTGATAGTTCGTGAAGCAAAGACCCCCCGCGGCGAGTCGGTCGAGGGTCGGTGTCGGGATCTCGGATCCGTAGGGGCCGACGTCACTGAACCCCATGTCGTCGAGGAGCACCAGCACCACATTCGGACTGGCGTCGGGCGGTTTCGTGGGAGCCGGCCACCACGGCGTCGACTCTGACACGGTGCGGCCGATCCGGCCGAGGAACTCCCGGTCGGCGGTCGTCACGTCACTTCGCTCCTTGCCCGGTCACGATCGGACGATGCCCCCAGAAGCTGGGCTTCGTGATCTGGTATGTCGCCGTAGTCGACGCGTCGTCGACCTGGATTCCTCCCCATCCGAACTCGACCCTGAAACCGTCGGGGGTCTGGCAGTAGAACGAGATCATCTCGTCGTTGGTATGCCGTCCGAGACCCATCACCACGGGTACGCCGTTGTCGACGCAGCGGTCCTGGGCGCGGCCGACGTCATCGATCGTCGCCGCCTCGACCATGAAGTGGGCGAGGAGTTGGCGCGCCGGAAGACCGCATCCGAACGCGAGGCTGTGATGACGCGGGTTGCATCCGAGAAACGCCATCGACATCTCACCGAAAAACCAGGTGTTGCGCAGGTGGAACCCGAGCGCATCGCGGTAGAACGCGATCGACTTGTGCAGATCCGAAACGTTGGTGACGACGTGCCCGAATCCCAAGTCGCCAGTCACGAAACCGGAAACCAGCGGTGTCACGACCAGTTCGTGACTCAGCACCGGACCGTAGAACACTTCGACCGGGGCGCCCGCGGGGTCGATGAACGAGGCGAAACCGCTCACGAGTCGGGCGGCCGCTTCCTCGGGTCGGCCGATGGTCACGTCCACCCCGGCCGACTCGAGTGCAGCGACAACCGCGGCAAGGTCGCGATCGTCAACGACCTCCCAGCCGATCGCCTCGACCGCAGGCTCGTCTCCGGGAGCGAGCACGAGCCGGTAGGGGTAGCGGTCCCATCGGTAGTACTGGGACATCTCGTCGGGTCCGCGGGTGGGCATGAAGCCGAGCACCTGCGTCGCGAAGGGTTGCCACTTGTCGAGGTTCGGGCTTCGCAGACGAAGGTACCCGAGCGACAAAATTGACATGGAGGTCTCCGTTCGAAGGGTTGCTACGGCAGGTCGCGCGACAAGAAGGAGAGCACGACGCTCTCCCACTCGTCCTTGCGCTCGATCATCGACCAGTGCCCACAGTCGGGGAACACGTGGAGCTCACACTTCGGGATCAGCCGCATCGGTGCGATTGCGCCGTCGAGCGGCGTGACACGGTCGTCGCGACCCCAGGTCAGCAGCGTGGGTGCCTGTATCTGGCGAAGCATTCCCAGAGCGGCTGTGTTGTTCAGCATCATTTCGCGGAGCATGCCCAGCATCTGTCGGTTGTAGATCCGCCGGATACTCGCGAGCGCCCTCGGGTCGATGGCCGACTGCCACCGCATCTCGACGAAATCCTCCGTGAGTACCGCTGGGTCGTAGACCATCGACTGCATCCACCGCACGAGACGGTCGCGCGTAGGGTCTTCGACGAACTCGACCAACAACGTGATGCCCTCCGACGGCAGCGCGCTGAAGAACGGCACACCAACACCGCCGAGCGTGACGAGCCGACTGACCCGCTCGGGATGCGCCGCGGCGACACGCGCCGCGATCCCGCCGCCGAGGGAGTTGCCGATGATCGCCACGCGGTCGAGGCCGAGCCCGTCGAGCAACGCCACCACTGCCTCGGGACCGTGCACGGTCGGGTTCTCATCAGGGTCGTAGCTCGTGCCGAAGCCAGGCAGATCGAGGACGAGGGCGCGGAAGCGGTCGGCGAAGGCCGACAGGTTGCCGCGGTAGTTCGCCCATCCGCTGACGCCTGGTCCCGAGCCGTGGAGCAGGACGAGGGGTGGGCCGTTCCCGGCCTCGTGGTAGTGCAGGTCGCCGTGCTTGGTCGGCAGCGTTCGGCCGGTCGCCTCGGCGCTGAGCTCTGTCATGGTCATCGGGAGCCTCCTTTGCGGCAGCCGAGCGATCGGCCGGCGGTGTGTGGTGCGATCACGGCGTCAGATCGTCGCGGCAGCGGGGCCCTGCGGCGGCTGTCCCATCAACATGCCGGCCGCGGCGTCGTACACCGGGCCTGCGACGAAGATCCCGTGGTGCAATCCGGCGTGCATGCCCCGCCAGAAGCGCTGGAGCGGTTTGTCGAGGCGGATGGCATTTCCTCCGCAGACGGCGTAGACGTCGTCCGCGGCTTTGGCGGCCCGCCACGCCACGCGCACCTGATCGCGCCGACACGCGACCCGCTGCTCGATCGTCACTTCGTGTCCGGCGCAGACTGCGTCGTACAACTCGCCGACGTTGGAGACCAACTGCGCTCGTGCGCTGCGAATGTCGGCAGCGGCCTCGCCGATCGTGGCGCGAGAGTAAGGATCGCTCGCCTGGGCCGTTCCGATCGCGCTCACTCGCCCCCGTTGGTATTCCACGGCGTGCTTGAGCACGCCCTCGGCGATGCCGACGACGCCGGCCGAGACCGCGCAGGGGAACATCGTCGACCACGGCATCCGGTAGAGCGGCTGGCGGCGACCGGCCTCGGTGGCGGCCTGCCCGTTCAGCACCTTGAAGACGTCGATCGTGCGGTAATCAGGCACGAAGGCGTTGCGGACGATGACATCTTTACTCCCGGTGCCGGCGAGCCCGATCACGTTCCACGAGTCGGGAACGATCTCGTAGTCGGACCGCGGCAACATGATGTGCAACATGCCGGCCGGCGTCGCGCCCTCGCCCGGGATTACTGCACCGAGCACGGCGGTGCCGCTCGGAGCGTACGGCGACGCGACCCAGGTGTCCGGGTCGGC
>JBDTLT010000259.1:0-7418 GCA_039934635.1 Acidimicrobiales bacterium | reverse complement strand
ACGCCCGCAGTGAACAGGTCCAGGTCACGGAAGAGTGGCTCTTCGTCGACGCACTAGCCTGACCCGCCGTCCGCGGAATCGGACGCCACAAGACCGTTGATTGGCAATGGCAGCGGGCGTGGCGATCGACGTCGTGCGCTCGCTCGCAACCGCCGACGACCATCGTCAGCTTGCCGGCGTACGCGCTGCAGTACAGATCGACGTCATCGCGCGCTCGACGGCCTCCTGGCGGATATGGAAGATCGCCCGGTACTCGTCGCTCGCCAACATGGCCAACAGCGCATCCCTCGACGGATACCGCCCGTAGAAGATGAGGTCGGCGTCGATCTCGCCCTCCCAGGCCTCGACCGCGACGAAAGGCTCGAGAAACTCGCCGCCGAAGGCTTCAACAATGGGACGGCTGGCCGCGAGGTAGTCCCCGTATCGCTCGGCGCCCCCAGGTTTGAACCACAAGACGTTGAGCACGTAGATCGTCGAGTCGGTCGCTGGCCCGGCCGGGCTCAAAACTCGACCTTCTTGCACTCGGTAAGAATCATCCGGCTGGCCGCCTGAGTACGGAGGTCGGCGAAAGACCGGTACTCATCGCTGGCCATCATGGCGTCGAAGACCCGGCGTGATGGGTAACGAATCACCGCCAGCACATCGGGCAAGAAGTCGTCGTCGACGATGTCGACGGGCGAAAGAACATAGTCCACCGCCCCTCCGAGGCTCTCGACCAACTGCATGGCCCGCTGGCCGTACTCGGCGTACATCCGGCGCCCCTCGTCGCCCTTCAACCACAGCGCGTTGAACATGAAAACCTCGTCGTCAGCCACCTGGACCCCCTCGGGCGGTCCATCCGCCGTCAGTTCACTTCCTAGTAGTCCGTCACGAATTCAGCAACGCGGTGGACGGCGGCTCGGCCTCCCAGGCGTGAACGGACGCGAAGGATGCGACAGCAACAATGCCGATCGACGCGTTGAGGTCACGCTCAGCAGCGGTCGGTGTACGCGATCGACGTGTCTCAGGTTGTCAACGTCGTTATGGCACATCCGCCTGTCGAGGTCGGTGCCTCGGCGGCCCAAGGCTTGCTCAACGCCTCGAGCACCAGCGACGTGTGCGTGATGTGGGCGAGGCAGATTGCGCAACCGGATCCTCAACACGGCAGCCGCGGGCTGGGAGCACAACGAACCAGGAGATGCGCTCGACCCCGGATCTACTCGCGTCGAGGTCACCCTCACCCCGCGCGACACCGGCACCCTGCTCGTGCTGCGCCACTACGACATGCCCGCAACACATGCTGAGGACCACACCAAGGGTTGGAACCACTTCCTCGGTGACCGGCTCGCGGCTCTCGCATCGGGGCGATAGCCGAACATCGATCGATCGGAGAGCATCGTGCCCGTCGACATCGTCACTGACATCACGATCGATCGACCCATCGCCATCGTCGCGGCCTTCGCCACCGATCCGTCCAACGCGCCGAAGTGGTACGACAACATCGATTCCGTCGAATGGGAGACGCCACCGCCGGCCGAAGTGGGATCACGAGTCGCGTTCGTGGCCCGATTCCTCGGCCGGCGACTCGCCTATACGTACGAGGTCGTCGAGCTCGTGGCGAACGAGCGTCTCGTCATGCGTACCGCGCACGGACCGTTCCCCATGGAAACCACCTATACCTGGTCCGCGCTCGGCGAGACCAAGACTCGCATGACCTTACGCAACCGTGGCGAACCCGCTGGATTCTCAAAGGCGATGGCCCCGTTCATGACGATCGCCATGCGCCGAGCCAACCGCAAGGACCTCGCGAAGCTGCGATCGATCCTCGAATCGACCTAGCGAACTGGCCGAAAGCCCCGGGGCCTCTGGCCAGTTCCTTACGTATCGCGAAACTCTCGCCTGACCGATACCGATAGCCCGGCCGCGCATGATTAATCGTCGTCATGAACTCTGAGGCGAGTAAGTCGAGCGGATCGCACACGCCGGGGCGTGTGCCGGTCATCGACGACGACGCGATGCTCGCCGAGGTGGTCGCCCGCTACCTGACTCGTCGATTGGGAAGGCGATCATGAGCGAAACCGCGCGTTCACCAGGGCCACGGCCGGGACTCATCGGTCGGATCGGCGTACTGCAAGGGCGCACCGCGTCGCCACGGCGGTTGGCGCGCTCAGCATCGGTGCGACTCTTGTGTGGTTGATCTTCTTCGTGTTCGCCTTCCAGCTTCTGTTCATTGACGACAAAGTCGACGAAGGGAACCCATTTGCTAGTGCATCGCCGTCAGCGACCTCCACCGGTGCATCGCCATCAGCATCATCCACTGTTGCGCCGCTATCAGCGACGTCCTCTGGCGCCACCCCTGCGCCCGCAGCCGGCGCCGCGCTCGAATCTCATCGAGGCACATTCGTCGACAGGAGCCACCCCGCGTCGGGCGTCGCAACCGTGATCACCGACGGGTCCAAGACCTTCTTACGCTTCGAAGAATTCCAGACCGACAACGGGCCTGACCTATTCGTCTATCTCAGCGCAGGCGTTACCGCCACGTCGCCCGCGAGCGCGCTCGACGACAACTTCGTCGATCTCGGCAAACTGAAGGGCAACGTCGGCTCACAGAACTACTAGGTCCCCGCAGGGACCGACCTCGCGAAGTACCGAACTGTCGTTGTCTGGTGCTTGCGATTCTCCACGTCGTTCGCCGCGAGCGACCTCACGCCAACCGCCACGCGCAGCGGAAAGGTAACTTCTGGCTCGGCGATGGCACTACGTTCACGCTGAAGGTATCGGGGGTGAGACGGTGGGATCTACAGACGACGTCATACGGCAAGCGGTCAACGATCTCGAGGTGTTCGATTTCGGGAACACTGCGTGTACCCGCGCTCCCCGCCTCAACACGGCGCGCGTCGCCATCGTCACTACTGCCGGACTGCGTGACGATGGCATAGGCGCGTGGCACGACGGCCAAGGATTCGTGGCACTCGACGACGCGGCCCGCGACCTCGTCCTCGCCCATGTCTCGCCGAACTTCGATCGAGCGGGAGTCGCAGCAGATCTCAACGTCGTCTATCCGGTCGATCGACTGCACGAATTGGCAGCCGAGGGCGTCATCGGTTCGGTCGCGGCACGGCACTTGTCCTTCATGGGCGCGCAGCCGGACCACACCTTGACCACGTTGCGGCTCGACACCGGTCCGGCGGCAGCGCGGATGCTGCTCGACGATGGCGTGGGCGTGGTGTTGCTCACACCGGTTTGACCGCTCTGCACGCGCACCGTGAGTGCGTTGGCCCATGTCTTCGAGGCAGCCGGACTCGCAACGGTCGGCGTAAGCCTCGTTCGCAGGCAGGCCGAGCGAATCAGGGCGCCACGAATGTTGCACTGCCAATTCCCGCTCGGACGTCCCCTCGGCAGACCAGGAGATCCGGCCTTTCAGAAACGCGTGCTCGCCGCAGCGTTCGCATTGTTACCCCGCACCGATGTGCCCGTGCTCGTAGACTTCGACGAACGCATCGACGACGAATCAGATCTGCCGCTGTCATGCTCGCTCCCCCCACGAAGCGATACTTCACTGCCTCCGGCTGTCGACGAAGCGCTCGGCCTTCGAGCCGCCTATGAGCGAACGTTCGCTGCGACCCGACGCACAGGTGTGGTACGACTCGGCGGCGCCGACCATGTCGCCGATCTCGTCGCCGCATTCGTTCGCATTGCAAACGGCGTACCGATCGACGATGCCGGGATCCCCGCGAACATGATCGGGCAGGCCGCCCTCGACGTTCGCGCCTACTACGAAGAGGCCGCACTCGCACTCGCCGACCATGTACCCGCAGCCCGCCGAGCCGAGTCCTGGTTCTATCGAAGCACGCATGCAGGCACAGCACTTCGTGGCGCACGAGATGCGCTGCGTGAAGCCGACGTGTCGCGTGGCGTCTGGTTCGCGCTTGTCCCCACCGGTCAATGACAGTGAGTCGGTCGCCATCCACCGCGGGTCGTCACAAGCGATGAGCTGAAGCGGTGAGCCGTTCACGCACCGGGTCCGGCAACGAGTCAAGGCACTCACAAAGGTGATCCATCACCGGGCCTACCGTGCGACCGACGTTATCGAGCGTGCCGACAACGACCTTGTCGGGCTGCGTCATCAGGTCGAGCAGATGCCCCACGACGGCTGAGTCCCACTGAGCACCTGCGTGCTCACGCAACACGGCAAAGGCGGCATCGTTACCTAATGCGAGTCGATACTGGCGAGTGTTGGCCATTGCGTCATACGCGTCGCAGACCGACACGATCCGAGCACCCAGCGGAATGTCGTCGCCGGACAAGCGATCCGGGTAGCCGCGGCCGTCGAGTCGCTCGTGATGCGAGCGTACAATGGGTGCCGCCGACACAAGGCTCGGCGCCGCTCGTAGCAACGCGTCACCGTCGATGGTGTGTTGCCGAATGACGTCGAACTCAGACTCGGTGAGTCGGCCTGGCTTCTTCAGAATCTCATCGGGGACGACGAGTTTGCCGATGTCATGCAGCAGTGCGCCGAGAGCGACTTCGCGGAGATCGCTCGGCGATAGGCGCATGCGCTCACCAACTCGCAAAGCGAGCTCAGTGACCCGCACGACGTGGTCGCGAGTGATGGAGTCTTTCGAGTCGAGCGCGGCGACAAATTGATGGACAACCGGAGTCAGGCCGAACTCGAACGCGACGAGTGGGTCGCGTCGAAGTAGTGGGCCGAGTACTTCGCCGATGCCAGCGCGAAGTCGGTAGCCGAAGGCGAGTGAGAAGCAACCGGCGAGCACACCCGCGATGTCGAGCGCGTGAACCACCCACCAACCGATCGAGAACGGCCGATCGCCCATCCAAACGAGCGACGTGAGCCCCAGAAGAACGAACGCGAGCGCCGACGCCAGCGTCGCGAACCGCCGCCCGATCCAGTAGAGACGGAGCTGTCGAAGCGACAACGCGAACATGCACGACAGCGAACCGATCCACAGCAACAATGTGAGCGGATGACCTCGACCAGGCACGCTGACCGCTGTGGGCCAAATGAGCAACGCAGCTGCGATCGTCGTCGTCACGGTGGCGCTGATACCCGACCACCAGCGCCAATGTCGTCCGACGAAACGCGCTGCTGCCGATCCGTCGGCAAGGAGCGGGAACGCCGTGATACAGGCAATAGGGAGCGACAGATACACGGACGCCACGACCGCGCTGTTTGCGCCATACACCACGCCGGGCGCGGTGAGCCCGTGCACGAGCGGCAGCACCGAGACGACGAGCAGCGACGATCCGAGAATGCCGATTTCCGCGCGATCGTCTCGATGCGCGACTCTCAACACCCACAGGGCGGCGAGGACACAGAGACCGGCCGCGATCGTCACGATCCAGAACAGGGCGATCGCCGAGACCCATACAGTTCGAGCGACAGGGCCGACGGAGGTGACGATGACCGTGGCCGCCCCGACGAATGCGACTGTCGCCCAGATCACGGTGCCGGGATGACGTTCTCGCCAGTTCACCCTCACAGGATCGGACGCTGGGTGATCGCCTTTAGGGAAAGGCCTCGGAGGGCGAAGACGATCAGGCAAATAGGCGGATCTCGACGGCGCCGACGTTGCCTCCAGTCGAAGTCGCGATGTCGAAGCGGACGACGCGGCCTCGGGCGGTGAACGCCACCGGCCGCGGCGAGGCAAGTGTGCCTGCAGCGAACGGGCCGAGCGCCCCTGCCCCATCGACACTGACCGTGAAGGTCGACGTGATCGCGCTGCCATCGGCCATCGATCGAGTGACGAACTCGACACCTTTGATGTCGGTGATCACCTCGAGATCCAACGTGATCGATCCGTTGTCACCATCGCCCCGAGTGGCCCACTCCGTCGCGCGATCATCGTCGATCGCCTTCGAACCGGCAAACGCCGCCGAGAACTCGGAGCTGACCCGTGTGACTTTCGCCTTCGGGGCGACGTTGCGGCCCGGTGCGGCGACCGTCGGCGAAGGAGCGGCGCTCGGTGCCTCGAGGCGGAACGTCGAGACCTTAGATCGGTACAGGCGACCGTCGGCCGTCGTGCCCTGCACGATGAACTTGTAGTCGACGCCAGTTTCGATGCCGGGCAGTGCCACGTCGTGCTGCTCGATACCGGTCCCGTTCATGGACAAACTGTTGTTAAACCGTCCGAACGAGTTGTCGGTGCCCCAGACGATGGCGCAGATCATCGGCTCGGTCGTCGTCACGTGGAAGATACCTCTGCTGACATCGGAGGAGTCGACCTCGAAGACCATCTCGCTCGCCCGAACTTCATCGAACGGGCGAACCGGCTCAGTGCCGGACGACGAGGCGTCGCTGCACGCGGTCATCACGAGCATCGAGATAGCCAGGAGAGCAACGGTCAGCATCGCTCTGGGGCGCATGGCGCGAACGTATCGGTGCCCCGTAGCTTTCGCGCCGTGTTCGCCTTTGGTCGCATCAAAGTTCGTATGACAACGTTGCGTGACCGTGTGCGTGAGTGGGAGCGGGCCACGCGTCCGGTCGATCCCGAGACCAGCGCGGTGCTCGAGCAGCGTTGGGCGGACTTACCGGAACACGTGAAGACGCCTGCGCAGCTGATCGGGCGCCGTATCGCCGGTTGCGAGGGCACTCACGGTGTGTTTCCCGCGTGCGATTTCGCGTGCAAGCCCTGTTATCACTCGGCGGACGCGAATCGGGTGCCGGTCGATGGACCTCACACCGTCGCGGAGGTGGGACGCCAGATGGCGTTCTTGAGCGAGAAGCGTGGCCGTGGTCACCACGCTCAGCTCATCGGGGGCGAGGTGACGTTGCTGTCGCCGCAGGAGCACGCCGAAACACTTGAGGTCATGCGCCGTCACGGCCGAATGCCGATGAGCATGACGCACGGCGATTTCGACTACGAGTACCTGCGCGATCTCGTGCTGCGGCCCGACGGCTCGCCTCGATTCAAGACGTTGTCGTTCGCCGCGCATATCGACACGACTATGCGTGGTCGTCGTGGTGCGACACATCCCAGCTCCGAGGCCGAGTTGCAGCCGCATCGTGCGGCGTTCTGCGAGATGTTCGATCGCCTGCGCGACGAGTACGGCATTCGCTCGTATCTCGCGCACAACATGACGGTCACTCCGTCGAACGTGGAGCAGATCCCCGAGGTGATCATCGCTTCTCGTGCTTTGGGCTTTCGAATGTTCTCGTTTCAGCCGGCCGCGTACCTCGGCAATGAGCGGCGTTGGCGCGACGGCTATCGCGCGTTGACCGACGACGACGTGTGGGCCCAGGTCCAACTCGGCGCGGGAACACGGCTGCCGTTCGAAGCCATCGCCGTGGGCGATCTGCGATGCAACCGCACAACGTGGGGGATCTACGTCGGCGAGCGTTACATCCCGCTGCTCGACGACGGCGTCGCCGACGACCTCGCATTGCGCGACCTGTTCTTCGAGGCGTTCCCCGGCTCGTA
>JBDTLT010000258.1:0-7526 GCA_039934635.1 Acidimicrobiales bacterium | reverse complement strand
CGAGTCCCACTGCCAATCGACACCGTTCTCGAGCGCCTGCAAAGGCATGCCCTCGACTCTCGCCATCATGCGGCGCGTATAGTCCGCGTCGCGTGGCTTGAGCGGTGCGAGGGTGAACCCGCAGTTGCCGCCGATCACCGACGTGACGCCGTGTTGGTTCGAGGGTGTGGCAAAGCCGTCCCAAAAGAGCTGCGCGTCGTAATGGGTGTGCGGGTCGACGAACCCGGGCGCGACAACCAGGCCCGTTGCGTCGATACGACGGGTGGCGGGCTCGTCGATAGAACCGACCGCCACGATGCGGCCACCTCGGATGGCGACATCGGCGGATCTCGGCGCGGCGCCGGTGCCGTCGACGACGGTGCCCCCTGTGATCACGCAATCCAACATGGCCACCTCACCCTGCATCGTTCGGTTGAAGCTCGCGCTCGGCGATGAGCGCCGATCGGCTCACCTTCGTGGCTTCGGATCGCGGGATCTTGTCCACGAACTCGACCGTCTTCGGAACCTTGTAGCCGCTGACGCGGGCCTTTGCGAACGCGATGACGTCACCCGCGCTGAGCGACGACGATTCGGATGTTCGTTGCACGACCGCGTGAACGCGGTGGCCCCAGTCGTCGTCTTTCAGCCCGATGACGACGACATCGGCGATCTGTTGGTGCTCGCTGAGCGCGGCTTCGACTTCGGCCGGGTACACGTTGACACCACCGGTGACGATCATGTCGGTCCGGCGGTCGGCGATATAGAGGTATCCGTCGTCGTCGACCCAACCGACGTCGCCGATCGTGGCGAAACCGTCGGGAGTGACGCGCGTCGGCGGGACATCGCCGAGGTATTCATGGTTGATGCCTCGAGCCGAACGCACGTAGATATCGCCGATCTCGCCGACGGGCAGATCGGTGCCGTCCTCGTCGAGGATGCGGACTCGAGTGCCGAACACGCCACGGCCCACGGTGCCAGGATGCGCGAGCCACTCGTCGCCGCGACACACGGTGGTACCGATGCCTTCGCTCGCACCGTACGAGAGATACACGTGCTCGGCGCCAATGCGATCGAACCAGAACTGCGCGACCCATGCGGGTATCTGTGCCGCGCCTTGCATCACCCACTCGAGGCTCGAGAGGTCGCGCTGTTCGATGCCGTCGACGCGCGCGATGCGTTGGAAGATGGGCGTCGCGGCG
Organism: Acidimicrobiales bacterium; assembly: GCA_039934635.1. Classification (GTDB taxonomy): domain Bacteria; phylum Actinomycetota; class Acidimicrobiia; order Acidimicrobiales; family WLNW01; genus DATLFA01. The sequence goes on along the minus strand of JBDTLT010000258.1, from coordinate 6,348 downwards.
GTGAATCCGGTGGCGCGGTGCCGCTCGATCAAGTCGACCGCACGCGCCGCGTCGAAGCGCTCCATCAACACGATCTTGTGTCCGACGAGCAGATCGTTCGCCGCCACGAAACCGTTGTTGTGATACAGCGGGCTGGGCACGAGGATGATCTGCGCGGGGTTCACCGCTTCGAAATTCTCGATCACGGTGATCGACGAACCGGTGCCGGCGAAGCGCAACGGCGCGCGGCGCAGGATGATCTTGGGGGTGCCGGTCGATCCGGAGCTGCAAATGCCCGACGAGTAGGGCGGGTCGGCCGGAGGGAGAGGGTCGGTCGGCTCGGCGCGGCTGGCTTCGAACAGATCGCGGCGATCCGCGGTGATGAGCACCTTCGGCCGGATCACGTCGTGCAGTCGCTGCAACTCCCAGTCGGGGAGGTCCCAGCGCACGAGCACCGGGACGGCGCCGAGCTTCCAGCAGGCGAAGATCGAGAACAAGAACTCGGGCGAGTTCTTCATCTGGATGGCGACGAGGTCGCTGTGGCGGACTCCGTCACGGGCGCAGGCGCGCGCGAGTTGGGTGGAGCGTTCGTCGAACTCGGACCACGTGACTTGGCGCTCGTCGCCGACCTCCGGCACGAACACGATGGCGACGGCCGTCGGCGGCATCTCGCGTGCGAGTCGGCCGCAGCGCACGCCGAACGGCACGGGTTCCGTGGTCAAGAGCGCGTGGCCTCCCTGCTTGTACTACCTCGGCCCTCGGTCAAGCCCGACGAATCGTAGTTTGTGAAATGGCCTTCCACAATATGGACCTCAGCGATCGTCGGCCACGAACACGGCGATCAGTTGATCGCCGGCGCGCGGCGCGAAGTCCACTTTCACCCGCAGACCGACCTCCGCGCCCGTCGCGGCCCGGCCGTGGAGCGATGTCAGCAGGCGGGGCCCTTCGTCGACCTCGACGATCGCACACACATAGGGCCCGTCGGCCATGAAGTCGGCGTCGAACGCGTTGTGGGTGCGGGTCCACGAGAACACGGTGCCCTTGCCCTCGCAGCGTTCCCAGGCGAGATCGCTGCTACCACAATTGGCACAGTTGATCGTCGCCGGCACACTCCAGTGACGACAGACGGCGCAGCGCTGGAAGCGCAACTCGCGCTGCGTGTGCCAGCCGAAGAACTCGCCCGGAAGACCTTCGCTCGTCGGTGCGGGCAGTAGCGCGCGGTCGGTGCCGTGTTCACTCATCGGTGCTTCCCTCTCGTCGTTGTCGGCAATCACGCGCGTTGCAGGATGGCGATGCTGCCGTCGCCCATGTCGCCCCAGCCGGTCACCATGCCGATACGCGCCCCGTCGACCTGCGCCGGTCCCGCCTCGTGGCGGAGTTGGCGCACCGCTTCGACGACATGGTTCATCCCCAACGCGTGCGCCTGCGACAACAGACCACCGTGCGTGTTGACGGGAAGCTTGCCCCCGAGCTCGATGGCGCCGTTGGCGACGAAGCGCCCACCTTCTCCGCGAGCGCAGAATCCTGCCTCTTCTATCTGTTGGATCACTTCGAAGGTGAAGCAGTCGTAGATCTGAGCGAAGTCGAAGTCGTCCGGACCCATGCCGGCCACCTCGTAGGCGCGCGGCGCAGCGCTGGTGAGGCCGATGTCGAAGACGTCCGGCCGGTTGCAGATATCGGATGCGGGCCGCACGCGGCCTTCGGCGACGGCGACGATGCGCACGGGTCGGTGCCGCCCCAGCCGGCGCGCAGTGGCCATGTCGGTCACCACGACCGCGGCGCCACTGTCGCTCTCGAGGCAGCAATCGAAGCGACGGTAGGGCTCGACGACCCACGGCGCGCTCAGGTAGTCGTCGAGCGACATCGGCCGGTCGCGCATGATGGCTCGGTCGTTGAGCTGCGCGTGCTTGCGGCAGGCGATCGCGATCGCGCCGAGGTCTTCGTGGGTGGTGCCGTACTCGGCCATGTGTCGCTGTGCCAGCAGCGCGTAGACCTGTGGCGGCGCGACAGTGCCGTACGGTCGATAGAAGTCGCGCACCGTGCGCCGGAACGTGGTCACCGCGTTGGTGGCTGCTGCGGCCTTGACCCGCGCTCCCGAATATCCGTTCCAACCGAATGGGACGAGCACCGCGCGTGCGATGCCACCGGAGACCGCCGCCGCCGCGTGCTGTAGCGACGCAACCGGGCTGGCTCCGCCCATTTGCACCTGCGCCGAGAACCGCACGTGGCGCAACCCGAGGTTGTCCATGAGCTCTTCCGCACTGGCGTTGATGTAGGGCGTCATGACGCCGTCGATCTCGGCCGGTTCGAGGCCCGCGTCGGCGATCGCCCGGCGCGCGCCGATCAGGATCAGACCGAGGTCGGTGACTCCGGAGCCGGGGTTGCGGCAATAGTCGGTCTCGCCGATCCCGGTGACGCACGCGCCGTTGTCGTCGCTCATCGTCCCTGCCCGTCCTTGGTCGCCTTCGTCTCGCGCGGCCGACGGAGGAACTCGCCGAGACCCCGGCGTCCCTCGTCGCTCATACGCGCCTTGGTCGCCGACTCGATGGCGAGCGCTCGTACGTCGCCTCTGTCGAGGGCCTGCTCGCCGAATGCTTGCGCGAGGTGGGTCTTGATCATGCGTTGCGCGCTTGGCCGCCCGGCGAGGACGTTGCCGACCATTGCCTCGACGGTTGCGTCGAGTGCGTCGGGTGTCGTCACTTCGTGAACGAGCCCGATGGCGCGGGCGGTCGCCGCATCGAATCGTTCACCGGTGATGAGTAGTCGGCGCGCCCAGCCAAGGCCGATCTTGGCGGTGACGTAGGTGCCCACGACCGCCGGGATGATGCCCACGCGCACCTCGCTCAGCGCGAAGGAGGCACTCTCGACCGCGACGGCAATGTCGGCACAGGCGACGAGGCCCGCACCACCGCCCATGGCCGCGCCGTTCACGCGCGCGATCACCGGGCAGGGGCACTCGTCGACGATGCGATACATCTCGTCGAAGTTCTGGCTGTCGGCGAGGTTCTCTTCGTAGGAGAAGGTGGCCATCTGCTCCATCGCCGCGATGTCGCCGCCGGCGCAGAACGCACTGCCGGCCGCCGCAAGTACGACCGCCCGGGTGCCCGGTTGTGTGTCGATGCCCGCGAAGGCGGCCTTGAGTGCCGCGACCAACGCGGGGCTGAGGGCATTGCGCGCCTCGGGGCGGTTCAACGTGATGGTGACGACGCCGCGGTCGTCGCGCGTCGTGGTCACGAGAGAGTCGGTCATTGGGCCTTTCCGTAGCGCGGGGCCGGGGCGATCGGTCCGGCGCGGTGGCCTCTGGGCCTACCCTGCCCCTCGTGTAGAAAGTAGAAGTGCCTTCCACTATTGTCAACAGCGCAGGCTGACGTGGGATTCAGCCAGCGAAAAGGGGACGAATACGTGATGGGAGGGTCTGCTGAACCTCTGTTGGAGGTGGCCGACCTCACCATCGAGTTCCCCGTCGCGAGCGGCCGGCTGCGCGCCGTCGACTCGGTTTCGCTCACCCTCGACGCCGGCAAGACGCTCGGCATCGTCGGTGAGTCGGGCTCGGGCAAGAGCGTGTTGACGCGGTCGATCATGGGCCTCACCCCGGGCCGGTCGACCCGCAAGCGAGGCACCGTCACCTTCAAGGGTCAGCAGTTGACCAGCTTGGCGCCGAAGCAGCTGCGCCGGCTGCGCGGCAACGAGATCGCCATCGTGATGCAAGATCCGATGACCTCGCTCAATCCCGTCGTGCGCATCGGGCGCCAGATCACCGAGGTGCTGCGGTTCCGGGGCGGGATGAGCCGGGCCGACGCCAAACAGCGGGCGGTCGAGCTGCTCGAATCGGTCGGCATCTCCAACGCGCCGCAGCGGCTGCACCGCTATCCGCACGAGTTCTCCGGTGGCATGCGCCAGCGCGTGGTGATCGCGATGGCGATTGCGTGCGAGCCGGCACTGCTGCTGGCCGACGAACCCACGACGGCGCTCGATGTCACCACGCAAGCGCAGATCCTGCAGTTGCTCGAGGATCAGCAGCGGGAACGCCATATGGCGATGATCCTCGTCACCCACGATCTCGGCGTCGTCGCCACGCGCACCGACCGCACCGCGGTGATGTACGCCGGCCAGATCGTCGAAGTCGCGCCGACGAGAACGCTGTTGCGGTCGATGAAGATGCCGTACACCGAGGCACTCCTGCAGTCGATGCCGAAGCTGAGCGACCCGAGCCATACGCGGTTGAACACGATCCCCGGCGCCCCGCCCGATTTGCGCTCGATCCCCGCCGGCTGTCGGTTCGCGCCCCGGTGCCCTTACGCGCAGGACAAGTGTCGCCAGGAGCTGCCACCGCTGATCGCGGCCGAGACGTCCGATCATCTCTATCGCTGCTGGTTCCCGATCGGGTCCGGTGTGCCAAAGCGCCCTGCGGTGTCGCTCGCGGGGGAGGCGGGCTGATGGCGGGCACCGGTATCGCGCATCTTCGGGCGGCCGACGCCTCGCTCATGCGCGTCGACGATCTGACGGTCGAGTTCCGCCGGCGCGGCTCGACGGTGCACGCGGTCTCGGGCATCAGCATCGACGTGCTCGAGGGCGAAACACTGGGCCTCGTCGGTGAGTCGGGTTGCGGCAAGTCCACGACCGGGCGCGCCATCGTGCAACTGCCTCGACCATCATCGGGGAGTGTGACGTTTCGCGGTCGTCAACTCACGACGCTGTCGAACCGCGAAATGCGAAAGCTGCGACCTTCGTTGCAGATGATCTACCAGGATCCGATCTCGTCGCTGAATCCGTGCCACACCGTCGGCGAGATCGTCGGCGAACCATTGAAGGTGTGGGGCAGCGACAAGGACTCTCGACAGGCAAAGGTCGACGATGTCCTGCGTGCGGTTGGCCTCGACCCGCAGACCGCGCGGGGTAAGTACCCGAAAGAGTTTTCGGGCGGGCAATGCCAACGCATTTGTATCGCACGGGCGTTGATCCTCGACCCGAAGTTGCTCATCTGCGACGAGCCCGTGTCGGCGCTCGATGTCTCCGTTCAGGCGCAGATACTCAACCTGCTCGAAGACATGAAGGCGCGCTACGGGTTGACGATGGTGTTCATTGCCCACGATCTCGCGGTCGTCAAGAACATCAGCGACCGAGTGGTTGTCATGTACCTCGGCAAGCTGTGCGAAGTCGGTCCGCCCGACGAGCTGTACGCCGCGCCGGCGCATCCCTATACCGAGGCGTTGCTCTCGGCGATACCCGAGGTTGATGTCGACTCGCCGAAGGCGCGACCCAAGCTGCTCACCGGCGAGGTTGCCTCATCGACCGATCCGCCCTCGGGTTGCCGGTTCCGCACCCGTTGCCCGCGGGCCGAACCGCGGTGCGCGGAAGAAGAACCGATGATGCGGCCACTCGAGGCCGACGAGAACCGCTTCGTTGCGTGCCACTTCCCCCTTGTGGCCGCAAAGCAAGTCTCGAGCGCATCGTGAAGTACCTGCTTCGTCGTCTCGCCTATCTCGTGGCGATATTGCTCGCCGTCACCTTCACGGTGTCGGCGTTGCTCGAATTGTTGCCCGGGGATGCGGCTGTCGCGGTCGCGGGCGAGAACGCTTCGCCCGAGCAGGTACAGATCGTCCGCGAGCGGCTCAATCTCGATCGCCCGCTCGTCACGCGCTACGTCGATTGGCTGAGCCATGCCGCCCGCGGCGATCTCGGCCAGTCCCTGCGCAACGACGAAAAGGTGACCCACGAATTGCGGCTGAAGTTGCCGATCACGCTCGAGGTGGTGATCCTCGCGCAGCTTTCCGCGCTCGCGTTCGCGTTCGTAACCGCCTGCTTCATCTCGGTGAAGCGCAACTCGGTGGCCGACGGCGCGGCGACAGTGGGCTCGTTCGCCTTCATCTCGCTACCTCAGTTCGTGCTCGGCGTATTGCTCATCTATTTCTTCGCGGTCAAACTCGAGTGGCTGCCGGTGAGCGGGTTCAGCCCGATCAAGGACGGCTTGTGGAACAACCTCCAGTCGGTCGCCCTGCCGGTATTCACGGTGGCCGCCGATCCCGCCGCGATCTACCAACGCCTGCTCCGTCACGACATCGGCAAAACTCTGCAGGAGGACTACATCACCATGGCGCACGCCAAGGGTCTGAGTCCGACGCGCGTGCTGCTGCGCCATACGATACGTCCATCGTTGTTCTCGACGACGACGTTGGCCGGCATCATCACCGCTCGCATGATCGGCGGTTCGGTCATCGTCGAGTCGCTCTTCGGGCTACCCGGCCTCGGTCGCCTGCTCGTCGAAGCGATCAACGCCCGTGACTATGTCGTCGTACAAGGCGTCGTCGCTCTGGTGGCGGCCGGCTACGTCGTCATCAACGCCGCGGTCGACATCTTGTACGGCTTCCT
>JBDTLT010000257.1:0-7529 GCA_039934635.1 Acidimicrobiales bacterium | reverse complement strand
TTCTTCGGAGGGACGCCCGTGCTGATCGCGGAGGCGAGTACTCCGGCATTCGGCACGTGCAATACGCCATTGTCCGTTTGCAGGATGACGTAGGTGAGATTCACGGACATGACGGTCCCCGCAACTTCGCCACCATAGGCACCGTTGCGCAACATGACGCGATCACCGATGTTGAACGGATGGGCCAGCAACAACGCCACGCCCGCGAACACGTTGCCCAAGATCTGTTGCAACGCGATGCCGAGCACGACACCGGTGATCGCGCCGCCGAGTAAGAGATTCTCGATCGACACCTCGAAGAGGTCGAGGGCGACGACCAGCACGAAGATGTAGCCGGCGGCGCTGACGGTGACCTCGACGGTGGCGGCCGCGGTACCACCGGTACGCGCCCGCACGACCCGACTCGACTCTGCGGCAAGCCGATGTACGGCGGCGATACCGACAACGACGAAGAGCATGGCCGCGCCGATGCCGACCGTCTTCTTCGCGTCGTTGTGGGAGTGCAGGTCACCGTAGCCGGCGCTGGCGGCGATGGCCACGATACCGATCAGCCCATAGAGCACGATTCGCTTGAGGCGTAGGCGCCCGAGAGGCACATCAGTAGTCAAGTGAAACAAAATAGCGGCGAACTACCCCGACCTCGGGGACCGCACGATCAGATGTTCCCGATCGCCACGTTGACTGCGCCGTTTCCGTCGTCATCGAGCGCCTGCGCGCCGTCATCGGCGCGTGAATGGAAGTGAACGATCGCCGCGCCGGCACCTCGTTGACGCCGACCCTGATCGCGATCTTGCCCTCGTCGAACAACCCCATCTGAACGACGGTAGCGAGCCCGATCACTCGGCGCGCAAGACCTCGTGCGCCGGACGTCGACCGGCGGCCCGCGCGGGCCATATGGCAAGGATCCAACACACGAGCAACGCGCCGGGAACGACGAGCAGCATTGCGACGGTCGCCAGTGGTCCGACGTACACGAAGGACAGCGAATCGGCCGTCAATCGCCACAGCGCGCGCCCGGCGATCACGCCCGCGGGCACACCGATGACGAGTGCGATGATGCCGATGATCGTTGCCTGCCACGAAACGCACGCCGCGGCCTGGCGCGGCGTGATGCCCAGTGCCCGCAGCACCGCGAGGTCGTGGGCACGGTGACGCGCTCCGGTCATCAGCGCATGGCCGACTGCGCCGATCGCGAGCAACACGAGAAACGCCGCAAGTGACAACGGAAGACTCCGCACATTGCCGAGATTTTCGACATCGGGCACCGTCGCGGGCGTCGTCACGTAATAGGACTCACTGAGCGACGCCATCACCGCGTCGCGGTCGGCACCGTGACGAAGCCGAATCAAGACGAGGCGCTCGCGCTCCATCAACGACATGCCACTAATGTCATCGATCGTCTTCGGCGTCACCCACGCGCCTTCGTCGAAGGACGAGTGCGGAGTCTGCTGGAACAAGCTGATGCCGACGACGCGCATTTCGCGGTGCTCGGGCCCGACCGCCACGGAGTCACCGATGTCCGCGTGGATGATGGACGCGGTGCGGGCACCGATGGCGACCTCGTCATCCGCCGCCGGAGCGCGACCCTGCAATGTCACGTAGTGAACCGACTCGCCACTCCCGCCGAACACTGCGTAGAGCGGCGCGTCGATGTCGGCCACGACGGTCGGCCAGCGCGAAATGACGGCCGCTCCATCGATATCCGGAGTCGGTGCCATGTTCTGGAGTGCGACGAGAGCCGCTTCGTCCTGCGGGTACGCCTCGAGGTCCCAGACGGTGCCGACGCGTGCGGGCTTGTGCAACGCGTCATCGATGCCTCCGACCAATGTGGTGGCGCCGACCACGGCGATCACGCCGATCACCGCCGCCAGCAGTGCGGGTCGAGCCGATCCACTCTGTGCCGGCGCTTGCTCCAAAGCCAGGCTCGTGCCGACCGCGGGCGGTATCGGCAAACCGGCACGGGTCGCCGCGCCGACGACCTGGTTGCGCCGCAACGTTTGCTGCCTCGTCAACCCGCGCGTCGTGATGACGGCAATCGTGAGGGTTCCCAGGAACAGCACGGCGGCGGTCACTGCGAGCGCGGCGACGAACCGCGTGGCGTCGACATGAATGCCGAGATCAGGATCGAGTTGGCGCGCGAGACCGATCGGGAAGCGAGCCGACAGCACCGCACCGGTTATTGCGGCGACGACCACCGCCACCGCGAGGGTGAGCAAGTGCGGCGCCAAGAGGCCGACGTACAACGACGCGCGTCCCAGACCCATCGCCCGCAGCACGGGTAGCCCACTCGCGCCGGCGCGCACCGATCGCAGCAGGCTCTGGCCGACCAACACCACCCCAGCCGCGACAACTGCGCCACCGAACAAGATCAACGCCGTCTGCTCGAGATCGACCGACCGCTGGACGCGCTTGATGTCGACGCTCAGATCCTTGACGGGTAGATCGTCCCGGCCATAGATCTGCGAAACGTCGGCCTTGAACTTGGGCACGTCCGCGCCGCCGTTCTCGAGCCGCACCAGTGCGTTCGTGAAGTAGACCGGCGTTTCGTCGAGGTGGGCAGCGGCCCAACCCGGGCCGGCGATCAGTAGTCCACCCGACGCGAACGACACGACAGAGTCCATCGGCAGGCGCACGACGCCCACGATGCGCAGTTTCGTCACTGGTCCTCGGGCGGTCGTCCAGTCGAACCCCGCGGGCGCACCGTCTGGATACAGCTCGGCGTCTTCCATTGATGGGTTACGCCATGTGAACTCGGTCCCGAGCTTGACCGGGGTGTCGAGTCTCAACTTGGTCGTCGCCACGTTGATCACTGCCTCATCGTCCGCTTTTGGATCAGGCAACCTTCCTTGGATCACCTTGGCCCGTTCGATCGTGTCGAACCAACCATCACCGACCGCGATGAAAGGGGAGGAACCATCGGACAACTCGTCGATATGACTGTCATTCAGTGCGAAGCCCGCCCACCCGTCGACCTCGTCGAGCGTCGAGAGCTTGGTCACGTCGATATCGCCCGCCCCGACCTGGCTCGGGTAGAAGACGGCATCGGCGGCGTTGAGCTTTTCCCGCATCCGGGTGTACGCGCTACCACTGCGCGATGCACCGTCGAACGCCGCGATCGCGAGGCCGGATGCCGCGCCCGCGAGAAGCCCCAGGATCACCAACGAGGCCCAACGCCGGCGCAGCTCGCTCGCGGACCACAAACGCAACGCCGCGCCGCTTCGTCCTGCCATAGCCGCACCGTATGCCACGAGACCGCCACACGAAAGGAAGCCACCTCAGCAAGATCGGTGTGGTAACACCCCTTTGCCTCGGCGCAACGCGGCGACTCAGCCCTTGCCGTTGCCCTTGCGGGTGGTCGTTGTCGCGCGGGTCGTGGTCGGCGCACGCGTCGTTGTCGTCACCCGGGTCGTGGTCGGTGCTTTGGTGGTCGGCGCGGCGCGCGTCGTGGTGGGCGCAACCGTGGTTGGGGGTACGGTCGTGACGACCGGCTTGGGCGCAAGGGTCGTCGGCAGTGGCCCGGCCGTCGTTGGCGGCGCAACGACGACGACTGCCCTTGTGGGAGGCGGCGCCGGCGGGAGCGTGGTCGTGGTGGTCGTCGTCGTCGTGGTGGTGAGTGACGCGGCCCGGGCGGCAGCTTGTCGGGTGGCAACTTCGTCGGCCGCGATCACGTCCTCGATCATGAAAGCGCCCACCGCACCAATCGTCGTGGACGCCGGGGGGGCCTCGACGCGGGCGGCGATGAGCTCGGACACCGTCGATTCGACTGCGGGCGAGTTGGCATCCGCAAACGCCTCGGTGCCGCGCTGGTCGGCGACGGCAAGCCCTATCGCAAGGAGGACCATTGCGAACGCCGCGCCGACGCCGGCAGTCGCCCTCGTCGCGTACGGACGGGCCACCTGAGTGATCGACGCCACCCCGCGTTCGACGGATGCAACAACAATGGCCAACACCTCGCGCAGGCGGGCAACGGCGGATGAGTGCCGAGGCGACTCCGCGACCGTCGGTATGTACTCACCGCGCACCATCGTGGCGAACGACTCGGCAGCGGGGCGCCGCGACGCGTCAGGATCGAGACCGGCAATGATCGCCGCGGCCACTGAGGGCGATGCCGACTCCGCGAGTCGCAGGCTCGTGTCGACATCGGGTCCGGGTGAGTCGCCGACGAGGAGGGTGAACGCCAGGACCGCGGCGGCATACACGTCGTCGTCGGCCGACGCATGCGCGGGTTGGCTCAAGGCACCGGCGAGGGAGAGTCGACCGCCGGTGGGACCCGAGGTGAGCGCGTTCGCGTCGATGGCACCGTGCGTCACCCCGTGGGAATGCAACCACGCCAGCCCATCGAGCAGGCTGCCGATGGCTTGGGCGACGTCGAACTCATCGATTGGCTGAGCGAACTCGAGCGGCGCGGGATGGATCACGTGCACACGGTTGCTGATGCGAGTGCGCTCGTAGGGTGCGATTGCCGGGCTCGGGGGCAGCGCCTGGATCTTGCGCGTGCGTTCGGGGCGAAGTCCACATTCGAGCACGACGAACTGGCCGTTGCTCGTGTCCCACGCCCGCCGCACTGTTGCGCCGACATCCGCCACTTCTATTGTGAATCGCGCCATCCCGCCCACAACCTAGGACACCATCCCCACTGCCGGTGGTGTTTCCATGAATAACGGCGCGTTAAACATCTTCTTATGGAAATCCGTACTCACCACGACGTCTCGAGTACGGATCGCGCCCGCTAGGCCAGCGTTTCGTGCAAGAACGTCAGCACCTGCGGCCAGATCTTGCCGGCGAGCTCTTCGTTCAGCGTGCCGAGCGCATTGTGCGGGCCCATGAATGCGTGACCGGTGCCCGGATGCACGGTGAAGGTGACGTCCTTGCCCAACCCCTGCAACTTGGCCTCGAGCGCCTTTGCGGCCTCGGGGCCGAAGAAGTCGTCGTTCTCCGCCATGTGCCCGCGTACCTTGGCCGTGAGTTGCGACCAGTCGGGTTCGCCGGGGCCTTGGGGGAAACCGTAGAACGGCACCGCGGCGGTGATCTTGTCGGGTCGCATCGCCGCGATGATCAACGACAACATGCCGCCCATGCAGAACCCGACGACGCCGATGCCACTGCCCGTCACGCCATCGAGACTCGCGAGGTAGTCGATGGCTCCGCTCATATCGCGCCCGGCACGATCGGGCGGCAGGCTCTGCATGAGTTGACCCGCTTTGTCCATCTCGTCGTGGCCTGCGAGCTCGCCGTGATAGAGATCGGGCGCGAGTGCGACGAAGCCGGCAGCGGCCAGACGATCGGCCATTTCCTTGATGCCGCTGTCGAGGCCCCACCATTCCTGGATCACGAGAACGCCTGGCCCCGATCCACTACTCGGCCGCGCCAAATAACCCGATGCGGTTGTGCCGTTGCTCGCGAAGCTCACTGTCTCTGCCATGGGCCGGAACCCTACTGCGACCCCAAACTCGACGCAGAGACGTCTAGTTCGACTCGACCTCGGCCTTGATGCGTTCGAGCGTCGTGCGCATGCCGTTGCGATTGGTGCGGCCGCGGGTCCATCCGAGCAACGCCCAATACAAACGCAGCATCTTGGTCGGCGAGAGCGTGAACGATTCGGTCACGTCGGTACCGTCGCCGCTCGACTCGAGGTGGTATCGCCAAACGTTCAGCGGTTTTTCCGCCGGCCCGACGCCGAACGCGAACTCGCGTCCGGGCTCGCTGGCAACCACTGTGCACGTCGTCCAATAGGTCGGGCCCTTGCCGTTGCGCTTCACGTGACCGCGAAAGCGGGCGCCGACGGCGGGGCCGGTCGCACCGTCGAGCCACTCGGCTTCGAATGTCTCGGGGCTGTAGCGACCGATCTTGGTGACGTCGCTCACCAACGCCCAGATCGGTTCGGGCGGCGCGGACATGTGGACCGTAACGGAGTCGTGCACGACGCAACCCTACTGGCGAGCCGCCGATGTCATACTGCGGCCATGCCAACATCCCGTCGGGCGTCAGGGGCTTGGCCGTTGTGAACGTAACGATCCGACCCGCGCAACCCGAAGACGGAGAAGCACTGCGCACGATCGAGCGTCTGGCCGGTGAACGCTTTCGCGAGGTCGGCCTCGATGCCATTGCCGATGACGAACCGGATTCCGTCGAAGCGCTCGCGTCGTACGCGCTCGATGGTCGTTCGTGGGTGGCTATCGACACCACCGGCTTGCCGGTCGGCTATGTGCTCGTCGATGTCGTCGACGGCTCCGCCCACGTCGAACAGGTCAGCGTGGTGCCCCAGCGACAAGGACAGGGCGTCGGGCGCGCATTGCTCGAACGAGTGGGTCAGTGGGCCATCGCGACCCATCGAAGCGCCATCACACTGACGACCTTCGCCGACGTGGCGTGGAACCGCCCGCTGTACGAACACCTCGGCTTCCGGGTGATGTCCGACGCCGAAATCGGCTCTGAATTACGCCAAATTCGCGAAACCGAAGCATCGCATGGTCTCGACCCGGCAACGAGAGTTTGCATGCGCCTCGACCTCCCCAACTGAACGCAGCAGGAACTGCCGCTCCCAACCTGGTGTACTGGTGGGCGTGAAATCTGATCGGGGTACGCCCGAGCTCTTGATCGAGCTCCACCCGATCGCGCCCGCGACCGTCGGCGGCGATCCCCATATCGCGCTGAAACCCCCACCCGCGAAGGATCCGCGTCGGCGTTGGACAATCGCCGGTCTCGTCGCGGTCGCCGTCATCGTGGCCGTGACGTTGAGCGTCGTCGGCGGGGACGACTCCACGCCCGACGCAGTCACGCCGCTGCCGACCGCGACGCCGACGGTGCAACCCGCGAACATTCAGATCTCGGCTCCGAACATTCTCGGGGCAACGCCGAGCAGTCTGCTCTTGTGGAGCTTCGACAATCAGTCGCGGCTTCAGGTACTCGATCTCGATTCGGGCGAACTGCGACCGCTCGGCGTGCGCGGCGGCATTTCGCTCTTCCCACTGTTGCGCGACGTCGTCGTCTTCAATGGCGACAACGGGTCGAGCATCGTCACCCCGAACGGTGCGACGACGACAGAGCAATTGGGCAAGGGCGTCTATCCCGTTGTCCAGCGCGAGGGACTCACTCTTTGGGTGCTCGCGAATGATGCGCCGCGCCGATGGCAGAGACGCGCCATCGACGGCACGGTGCTCGACGTGCTTCCCTTCGGCGCGAGCTACGGGTTGGTCAACTACAGCGATCATTCGGTCCTGTTGACTTCGGCCGAGGGCACTTCGCTCTTCGACCTCGTCACCCGCCAGCAAGAGCTGCTGACACCGGCCCACGTGTTCGCGGCCGGCGGCCCGAACTTGCTCGCCCGCAACTGCGCCGAACAACGGTGCACGTTCAGTGTGATCGACTTCGATACTCGAATCGAGCGAGTAGTCGTCGCCGACATCCCGATCGACGACGCCAACACCGCGATGCTCTCGCCCGACGGCGCCTTCTTCGCGATGAACCGCACAATTCCTGAAATCGGGCGGCAGGCCGAGATCCTCTCCGTCGTCACCGGAGCGGCGCAA
>JBDTLT010000256.1:0-7540 GCA_039934635.1 Acidimicrobiales bacterium | reverse complement strand
GAACAGCACGAGCACCATGAACAGTCCGGCCAGAAAGGCCAGGCCGAACACCACGCCGCCCCACGCGCGGGGCGAAAGGGCGCCAATGCGAGCGAGCGCGTCCGAACGCCGCTCGGCCGCGTCGCGGCGCGCGAAGCCGGGGTCGGGGCGGGTCGCGAGATTGGTTTCCGTCGTCGTGGCTCTAGCCATGGGGAAAGGTCCTGATTGGGCGAAAAGCTCGGCCCAGGCCGAACTTTCGACAGAAGTATTTCTGGATTTGACGAACAATTGAAACACATCTCAGCACCCCCCCACAATGGGCAGCCCTTCTCATGTAATGTCAGTTCGGACGACCTATTGCGCACGGAGATTGCGCCGGTCATACTCCGCGGTTCAACGACCCTGCCCGGTGGCATTCGAATGCCCGTCAATCGATTCTGGCCATCGTCGCGCTGCCGGCAAAGTGGAACCACGCTCCCCGAGCCACCCGGTGATCGAAAACTTCGAGCGGGCCCGGTGCCGTCACAAGCCCACTGCGCCGGTCGCCGTGACCTCATTCTCCAGGACTATCGTCGCTCCCATGGGGTTCTTGGAGTTGAGCAGGCGGGTCATTCCGGACAAGCCGCGCAGGGCGATGGCAAAGCAGGTGCGTCGATATCGGAATCGCCGGGCGAAGGGCGACGAGATCCGCGAGCTGTGGAACCGCGGTGTGAGTGAGGAGATCGAGTACTGGCGCAACTGGATCGCAACGCGGGGCGCAGGGAATGACCAAGACTACGAAGTCCGGATGTCGTCGACATCGCCATTGCAGGACTACATACGTCGGTTGCTTCCCGACGCAAGCGCACAGGTCAAGCTCCTCGACGTCGGGGCGGGACCGGTCACGAGCTTGGGCAAGACTTGGGCCGGTCACGAGGTCGAGATCATCGCCGTCGATGCGCTCGCACACCAGTACACAGCATTGTTCGACGAAATGGGCGTGTCGCCGCCAGTCGCGACGCGGTTCTGCCACTCCGAGCGGCTCGCCGACTCATTTGACGCCGACACGTTCGATCTGGTGCTCGCCTGCAACACGTTGGATCACAGCTACGACCCGATGCTGGCAATTCAGCAGATGCTGACGATCACACACCCGGGCGGGGTGGTGCTCTTGGAACACCACCCCAACGAGGCCGAAAATGAGGGGTACACCGGCATGCACCAGTGGAACATGGACGTCGTTGACGGAGAATGCATCATCTGGCGGCCCGGAGTTCGACTCAGCATCACCGACGTCCTGGGCTCCGTCGCCTCTATCACCGGCACGAAGGATCCCGCGGCGCGTGGATTCGGTCTCGTGACGATGACGATCACGAAGCGATAGCGCCCCGGTGGTCGGCCAGTGTTCCGTCGAGGCGTCAGTCCGGAGACTGCGAGGGTTCGAGCCAGATCTCGCGCCAGAAGAAGTATTCGTTTTGCGGCATCAACAGCGGCCCACCGATCGAGTGCACGTCTTCTAGCAGGATGCTCGGATTCTTCAAGGTGAGCAGTTCGCCAGTGCCCTCGTGAATGACGCGGTTGATGCTCGCCGTGACACGGTAGCTGCCGCCGCAATCGGCCAGCAGGTCCCCGCTGAACGAAAGGCCGCGATTCTTGAGGTCCCGGTTCAGGGTCAACTCGATGTCACGTTTGGATTTCACTCGCACGACTTGACCCGGCTGCAGGTGAAGCTCCTGATGCGGTGAAGTGCCGGTGGCGAGGGGTTCCAAGACTGGCCATTTAGGTTTGCCGAGCCGAGACTGGGCAGCATTGAACAGCCTGACGCCGAACTCAACCAGAATTGCGCCGAGCCTGACGTTACCGCCGACGAGATCTCGCCAATAGTGACCGAGGCTGTTGAACCGAAGCTGCTCCGATGCCTCGCGAATCTGTGTCGCCTGGCAGACATAGCGCACCCCCTGCGGGGTCGTGACGTGCGTGTGCGCATCCAGGTCGCCACGGCCGGACCGATCAGATTTGCGGGGGCCGTCCTTCGCAGGCCATTTCAGCCAATCTGTTTTCCAGATCAAGTGGCAACTCGCCTGGCATCCGCCGTGACTCTGCCCGTCGCAACGCAGAGCCTTCAGAAGCAGGGCATGCCTGATACGGCGCATACCCGTGCCGTGTGCGTACTCCCAGAGCTTGTCGACACGCCTCAGCACTGGGAATCGATGACCACAGAACGACGCCATCTCCGGCATGAAGGGCAGTCCGTCCAAACAGCCGCGCTGGTCGAGCGTCGCGAGGATCTCGGAGAGACTCCGGACTTCGACGAGATCTCCGGGTCGCGGCTTCGCCCGAGGGTTGATCCAACGACGAAAGGTCGACCACACCCGCCCAGCCACCCGCTCCCGGGGCCGAACAGGACGGTAGGGCACGCCACGCTCCTCGCAGGAGTCCCGATAGAGGACGGCGATGCCGCCCGTGGCGACGAGCGTAGCAACCAGGCTCACCGCCACGAGTCCGGCCGCCACAAGCGCGAGTACGGTCCGAGCGAGCCATGCAGGCAGCCCGCCGACGTCGGTGGTCCGTCCGATTGCGAATGCGATCGCTCCCAACGCGACGAGCAGGCCGATCGTGGCGCTGATTGCGAGAATCGTCGTACCGACGAAGCCGCGGCGATGAGGGCGGCGCTGCATTCGAGGTGGCAGACTAGCGCTGCTCTTCAAGCGCCGGCAGTGAGGGTCGCCGGCGGGAACGGGATCTCAGACGTCGCTCCGAATGGGGTCGAACGCCGGCAAGTTGCACCCGCCCGAGTGCCGGGCCGCTGATCAACCGTCGCTTGCATCACAAACCGGTGCGCAGCCGGCGCCGCTCGGCGGAGTACCAGTGAAGTCGACGGATCAACCGCCGTGGCCAGAAGCCCGGGAACATGCCGGCGCGGCGTGGACCGAGCGCGCGACGTAGCTTCCAGCCGAGCTCCTCGATGGGCGAGGCGCCGCCGGGCTGCAGGCGGCCCGCGAGCTCGAGTAACTCCTCGACGTGGCCGTCCGGTGCGTCCCCGTCAGACTGGCTGTAGGCACGGGTAGCGAGGTAGCGCACCTCCGCCGCGAGGGTGCCACGCGTCCTACGCTCCCACCGGCCGTGCTCCGGTCGGGTCACAACCGTCTCGAAGAACGCCGAGAACGAGCTCCAGCGGGCTTCCGCGTCGCGAAGTGCCGAGAAGTTGAACGCGTTCGAGTGGTTGTCCTCGTGCCGCCGATACAGCGCGACCGGAGGGCCGGGCAGGAACGCTACGTCGCTTTTCGACGCGAGCCGGAGCCACATGTTCAGGTCACTCGTGTGCGGACAGCGCGGGTCCAGGCGGCCCCCGACTGCGGCGATGGTCGCAGCGCGCATCAGCACCTCCGGGGTGCGAATCGGGTTCGTGCCAGCGCGGCAGCGGTCGTCGATCCAGCTGACGCCGTCGTAGACGAGCGGTGCCCGAGGCGCGCCAGACAGTCGGCTGGGGTCGACCGACTCGATCGACGAGAAGTCGAGCGCCGGGCCGTACACCATGCCCACCGTCGGGTGCGCCTCGAGGAACGCGACGCTTCGCGACAAGGCGCCCGGCACCAGGCGGTCGTCGGCGCACAGCAGCACCGCATAGTCGCCCTTCACCTCGGCGTAGCAACGGTTGAGCGAGCAGATGATGCCCTGGTTGTCTGGGTAGGTGATGAGGCGGATGTTGGGGTGCACGGCTGCCAATTGCTCGGCCAGGGAAAGGGAACCGTCGGTGGATGCGTTGTCGACGAGCGCCACGTCGACGTTCACCCCCGGTTGGTCGAGCGCGCTCATCACGCACTCGACGAGGTGCTGCGCGTAGTTGTACGACGGGATCATGACCGTCACCGTCGGTGACGGCATCAGCGCGGAGCCCTTGTCGCCATGAGGTGAGTCCCGTCGATCTCGGATCGCCGACGATGAGCAGCGACCAGCAGTGCGATGCGACGATTGTACGGCCTGGCTGTCATCGGCGCTCCGACCGGTGCCTTAGCGCGCCGTGGCGTCGTAGAGCTGCATCAGGCGACACACGTGGCCGTCGATCGTGAAGTGCTCGGCGACATGTTGACGAGCGGCACGACCGAGCCCTTCCGCGGTGGCTGGGTCGGCAAGGAGGCCGACGATCTCGTCGGCGAGCGAGACCGGATCGCCCATCCGCGCCAGCCTGGCGACCCGCCCGCCTTCGGTGGCCTCCACGAAGCTGAGGTGGTCGCTGAACACACAGGGCTTGCCCGCGGCCATGAACTCGAGCATCGACAGCGAGAACCCCTCGTACAGCGACGGCAAGGCAGCCACGTCGAACGCCGCCACCCAACGCTCCGGATCACTGACGTGTCCGGGCATGATCAGGTGATCGCCGAGACCGAGCGAGGCGCCCAACATGCGTAGCTCCGCGTCGAGCGGGCCGCTGCCGACGATCGCGACGTTGACGGGTCCCACCCGGTCGATCACCGATCGCATCGCCGCGAGCAGATCCCGATGACCCTTCTGGTCGAAGAGCCGGCCGACCGCGCCGACGAGCGGGATCTCTGGGTCGAGCGACAGGGCCCGCTTCGCCGACTCGCGATCATCGGCCGTCACCAGCTCGCCGAGTTCGATGCCGTTCTGGATGACGACGAGTTTGTCGGGGTTGCGATGCAGCAAATCGATATGGGCGTCGCGATTCGCGTGCGACACGAGGACGACGCGATCGGTGACGGCATCGAGAAGACGCACGTTGCGCTGCAATCGCTTCGTCACGAATGCCGGATCCGGCGGGAGGTGGTCCGTTCGCAACACCGGCGTGCGGGCGACCAGCGCTGCCGCAAAGGGCACCCGTGGCTTGTCAGCCTGGGCGGTGTTCACGTGGACGAGCGCGCTGTGTCGGCGGCGGAGCTCGTTCGCCAGACTCGAGATGCGTCCTGCCTCGGCGCTCGCACGGCTCAGGCGCGAGAGACGCTGCTCGATGATCGGCACACCGAGTTCGCGCACGTGTGCGACCAATTCCGCCGGCACCGCCAAGCGGTCGAGCGTGACGAACAACGCCGGCGCCCAACGATCCCGGTCGAGCCGGCTGAGAACGCGCTCGACGTAGATCTCCATTCCGCCGTACGCAGCCGAGGCATGGACGAACATGACCTCACGAGGACCATCACGCGGACGCCGACTCATTGTCCCTTCCAGCACACCGCAGCCCTATTCACGGGGTGCACGGTTGACTATGCCATAGCCCGGCGCGACCACGTCACACGGTGCGTGACCTGGCCGTGGCCGGGCAACGCCGCGCCAACCTGGATCGGACCAAACGGCCCCTTGTGCATGAGAATGCACAATGTACCCTGCCCCGTAGCCGCGCTCGCTGAGGATCGTGCCTGCCGGCAGAAAGGCGAAGGTGCGAACTATGGCCATGGTTGTAGCAGTAGGTGACGGCGGGGCCGATGCCGACCGCCGGCCGCGGATCTTCGAGGGGCAGGTCTTCTGTATCCCGCCGACTTCTGCGGTGCGGGCGATGGCCGAGTTCGCCTGGGAACTGATCACTGCCGCGTTCGAGGGCATGGACCCGAGCACGGCGCACACACGAATGGCTGTCGAGGACTTCGTGCGCGTACTCGGGCCCCTGAAAACGGGTTTCACCCACCATCCGCACTCGAAAGAGCTGCTGCGCGACGTGCTCGTCGGCTTTGGCTGCGATCCGACGATGACCTATTTCGACGTCCCCAAGCTGCGCGTCGTCACCCCGGCCAGTTACCTCACCGCCGGGCTCGGCTACAACTACATGCCGCATCGCGACACTTGGTACTCGGCGCCACAGTGCCAGGTGAACTGGTGGGTGCCGATTCGCGGCGTGACCGACCTCAGCTGCATGGCGTTCCATCCCGACTTCTGGCAGCGCGAAGCGCCGAACTCGTCGGCCGATTTCGATGCCTACGAGTGGAACCGTTCGGCGCGCCGTGACGCGGCCACATTCATCAAGAGCGATCCCCGCCCGCACCCGCGCTTGGTGGGCGACGTGCCGGGCAGCGAGATTCGACTCGTCGGTGATCCTGGTTCCGCCCTGTGCTTCTCCGGCGCCCACCTCCATTCGACGGTGCCGAGCACTGTGGATCACACCCGCTTCAGCTTCGATTTTCGCACGGTGCACATCGACGACATTGCGGGCCACGAAGGCCCGGCAAACATCGACTCACTGTCGACGGGCACGACGCTACGAGACTTTCTGCAGGCCGATTCCCACGTCCAACTGCCCGACGAACTGATCGCCGAATACGACAAGGACGGCAATCACGACGGCGTGCTGGTCTTCGATCCGTCGGTGCTCGAGACCGAGCCGTAATCGGTTGATGCGACGGGAACGGTCGCCCTCTCGCCGCCCTCGCGCGGTGGGACGGGTGCAAATGTGAAATACTGAAGCTGATGGAAATGGCACGACAGTCACCATCCGCTTTCCGCAGCCGATCACTCGGGGTGGCTGCGTGTGCGCTCGTGCTCTTCGCGTCGTGGACGGCCGCCACACGTATCGGTATCTCGCACGGCAGCCGTGAGAGCGCCTGGATCATTCGTCCGTTCGGAGAATGGCCTTCGAAGCTCAGTGTCTATGCGACCTCGGACCTCCAACTCTCGATCGTCGCGTCCTACCGCGCTCCCGCGACAGACGCGACTGGGTCGGCGACGGCAGAGATTCCCGCCCTGTTCGGTCGGGCCTCGCTGGGAAGCGTCGTCGATACGTTCGACTCGAACAACATCAACGGTTCGCGATTCACCACCGGAATCACCGCCGGGCCGGTCGCGTCGATCTCGGTCTACGTCGCCGCTCCCATCGACGCCCCGCCGCACAATCAGTACCAACTCGCCATCTACGACGACGCACACGGCGCCCCCGGGCGTCTTGTGGCGTCGACGAGTTCGGGCACTCTTGCGCCGGATGTATGGAACACGCTGCCGATCAACGCGACCCTGGAGCCCAAGACCCCTTATTGGTTGATGTACAACACCAACGGCACGACCGGCACGGTCAACAACCTCACGGTCACGCCGGTGAGCGGGTTCCCGCTCGACACCCTGATCAGATCCCACCGGTCAGCGTCGCTCGCGCGCCGCGCCGACAATGTCACCGCGGTCGGCGGTCTCGTGCCGATGTCGATTGCCGTGATCGCCCTCGCCGTGGTCGGGGCGCGACGACGGCGACGCGCCGGCGTCGCCCTGTTGATCGGCTTCGCCGCGGCGCTGTTCTTCGGATGGGTTGTGCGAACGACGCTCTTCGCGCACTTCGGCGACTATCCGAGCGGGCACGCGCTTCGTGTCACCTATGTCGCCGCCGCAATGGCCTACGTCATACCGCGCCGCAGTGTTCGTCTCGGTGGCTCGCTGGTGGTCGTGCTCGTGAGCGTGGCGTCGGTGTACGCGGGCGGGCACTACTCCGAAGAGATCATCGGCGGCTTGCTCCTCGGTTGGGCGTTTGCGGCCGGCGCAAGAGCGTTTGCTCCCAACCCCGCCAAGCGCGTCGCCGGCGCTGCCCCTCGTGGCCGTCCCGATGTGGGTGTGATCGATCTGCGTGACACCGATTTCGAACCGCACGAAGCGC
>JBDTLT010000255.1:0-7554 GCA_039934635.1 Acidimicrobiales bacterium | reverse complement strand
ACGGCACGAAAATGAAGTCGGCGACCTCAATCACCGGGGACTTCGCCTCGTCGTCAAATCCGAACTCAACGACCCATGGCTGAACCTGTTCGCGCTCAACATCCCGGCCAGCAATGGCGTGATCCACGGCATCACCCGAGTCCTGCTCCCGGACCTCAACGCCTGAGCTTGATCGAGGTCGACGGGAGGCGCTCGCAGCGAAACAACGGACAATTAGACGCGTTGACCCGCGGACCCGAGGTCTTCGGCTGAACGCAAAACGGGTACCTCCCCACCAAGGTTGAGGCCATCGCATCGCGATGGCCTCAACCGCGTCATGAAGGGTGACGCGGCACTGTGACTGCCCGGTATCGCCATGGCCCAGACGCAGGTCAAGCGATCCCAGCGCCTCGTCGGCTACCACTACTGCAGGTTGTAGACCCGTGCCGCCGTATCGTGCAGGACCTTCTTGCGCACCTCTGGCGTGAGCTTGGCCAGCTTTCCTGCTACTTCTACAGTCATCCTGTCCGTCAACGCCGTGCCATGGGGGAAGTCGGTTTCGAACATGACGGTGTCCGCGCCAAGAAAATCGATGTGTTCTGCGAGCGCCGTCGTCTCGAACCAGAACGAGGCGAAGAAGTTGCGGCGGTAGATCTCGCTGGGCATCATGCCCTGCCAGAAGTCCCGCTTGTCCTCAGTCTCGATGTTTTCGTGCCACTGGAAGTCCATGGCCTCGATCAGAAAGGGCAACCAGCTGATGCCGGTTTCGCCCGAAACAATCTTCAGCCGGGGATGCCTCAGCGGAATACCGCTGAAGATGAAGTTGGTGAGAAGCCAAGAGTTGCTGAGAAACGAGTTGGTTGTGTACACGGCCAGAAACACACCGCGGCCCTTGGTCAGCTGTTCAGACGCGTCGACGCCCGGCTCTACAAACGGTTTTTGGGCCCCTCCGCCCGGCACGCCGATATGGAAGCTGAGTGGTACCTCGAGGTCTTCGCACGTCGACAAGAACGAGTCCCATTGCGGCTGGTTGTAGGAGGGGAAGCCGTGGATCTCGGGCGAGGTGAACATGGTGGGCCCGGCCATGAGGTCCAGCTCGACCCGCGTGCGCCTGAGCTCCTTCTCTGCCTCGTCAATATTCCACCATGGGATCTGCGACAGCGGCAGGAGCCGACCACCGCTCTCCTTCTGCAGCGCGGCCGCCGCGTCGTTGTAGGTCCTTATGCAGACGTTGCGCAGCTCTTCGTCGGCGATCTTCGTGAAAAACATCTGGCTGCTGAAGCCGCCGGTGTTGGGATACATGATCTGCTGAGAAATGGCGTGCTCGTCCAACCACGCGACGCGGGCCTTGACATCGTAAGAGCCAGCGTGCATCTCCTCGAAGGAAGGTAGCGCCTGCATATTGCCCTGTACCTTGGTGCCGTCCGGCCGCACCATGTTGAAACCGATCGAGTCAAACCGGTTCCCGTCGACTACCCACTCCGGCATACCCTCATCGTTCTCGCGGATCCGAGGCACCCGCTCCTTGAACTTTGCCGGGGCGTGAGCTTCCCAAAAGCCGGGCGGCGGCGAGTAATGGCTGTCCACATCGATCACCTTGATCGGATCGGTGGTGTAACTCATCGGCATGTGCAGGTCTCCTTTAGAGCTTCGCCGTGTCGAACATGTTCATTGGTTCCTCCAAAGCGCGCAAGGCATCAGCGACGGCTTATGCGGCGATCGCCCCGGCATGGGCGCTGAAGAAGCTGCGGTACATCGCTTCGAACGCGGCGGCGCCACTATCGCTGGCGAGTCCGTCGATGAGCTGACCGAGGGCGCTGCGTTCCTTGGTGCCGGGTTTGCCGAGAGGGGAGCTAGGGCTGATGTACGTGCCGATGAGCACGACGGCTTTCGCCAACTCGGGGTGCGAGAGCGCAGTCGGGCCGCGAAGTACGTCATCTGCGCGTCCCAATGCGTAAGGCTCGAACACCATCCGTGCACGAATACCAAAGGTGGCGCGGCCCTGCCCGACACTCGATAGACGATGCGGGTGCCGTCCTCTGTTGTCGGTCGCCGCTCGACCATGGCGGGAGCGTAGTAGCGCCGGCCTTTTCGCGAACGGCTACCTCGCCGCGTGGCGCGTGCCGACCGGGTCTCAGCGATGGTGGCCACTCGTGCCGCGGCGCAGGATGGTCGAGACTGTGGCGGCGCCACACCACGCGCATGAAGGAGAACGTAGCGATGCGCGCACTGGTCGTTGGAGGGACGGGGCCGACGGGGCCGTTCATCGTGAACGGTCTTCGTGAGCGCGGTTTCGACGTCACGATCTTCCATCGAGGGACGCACGAGATCCCGGAGATCACCGACGGCGTCGAGCACATCCACGGTGATCCACACTTCCGTGAGACGATCGACGCGGCGATCGGTCCTCGCACGTTCGATCTCGTCGTTGCGTCATACGGACGATTGCGTTATTTGGCCGAGGCGACGGTCGGCAAGGTCGGCCGGTTCATCGCGGTGGGCGGCTTCGCGACGTACCGCGGCTTCATCAAGGCGAGCGATCTCTATCCGGCCGGTCTCCCGGTGCCGGTAGCGGAGGACTTCTCAGTGGTGGCGACCGAGGAGGAGCAGCGGTTCTCCTGGCTGATGGTGCGGGCCGAAGAGGCGGTGATGGAGGCCCATCCCGATGCGGCGATCTTCCGCTACCCCTATGTCTACGGGCCTTATCAGGTCGTACCGCGGGAGTGGTGCGTGATCCGGCGTTTGCTCGATGGTCGCCGCCGGATTGTGCTGCCCGACGGGGGACTGGCCCTCATCACACACGGGTACGCGGAGAACCTGGCCCACGCGGTGCTCCTCGCCGTCGACCAGCCCGAGGCGTCCGCCGGGCAGATCTACAACTGTGGCGACGACCGCCAACTCACGCTCGCGCAGATCGTCGAGGTGATCGCCCGAACCATGGACCGAGAGGTCGAGATCGTGAGCATGCCCCAGCAACTGGCCTTCGCGGCGCGTCCAATGGTGCTCGGCGGTTATCACCACACGCTGCTCGACCTGACGAAGATCCGCAGCCGGCTGGGCTACCGCGATGTCGTCCCCGTCGAGGACGCGTTGGCCCGCACTACCCGTTGGTATGTCGCGCACCGGCCCGAACCGGGAGGCGAGATCGAGGAGCGGCTCGGCGACCCATTCGACTACGCCGCGGAGGACGTACTGATCGACCGATACTTGGCGATGGTCGCCGAACTTGCGGCGCTCGGGGAGCGCCGCACCGGAGTCGGGCATCATCCGTACCCGCATCCGACGGAGCCAGGTTTGTCGCGCGACCACCGCAATCGTTGATCACAACAACTCGTCGGGCGGCGACGACACGTGGGGGAACAGCTCCTCGAACGCGCCGCGGGTGATGCGGTGCCGCACCTCGGCGTCGACAGTGTCAAACAAGCCGTGCAACGCCTGTTGGGTGTGGCCGTAGGTGCCTTCGATGTGCGGGTAGTCGCTGCCGAACATCACGTTGCGATACCCCATCGCCCACAGTGCCGCGGGCGCGGTCTCGTCGTGTTGGAAGCTTGCGTAGACCTGTTCGTAGAGGTAGTCCTTGGGCGGCCGGGCCAGCTGGGGTCGCACGAACATGAAGTGTTGCCGATACGCCTCGTTCATGCGATCGCCGATGTAAGGAACCCACGTGGCGCCGCCCTCGGCAATGAGCACACGGAGCCGCGGGTGCCGTTCGAGCGCGCCGCTCGTCACGAGCTTCATGGCAGCGTATTGACCGCCGAAGCCGGTGTGCACGTAGTTCAAGACCGCGCCACCAGGACCGCGGAACATCGACGCTTGGTCACCGCCGTCGGTGCCGATGTGGAACGCGATCACGATGCCCGATTCCTCAGCCGCGGCCCACAGCGGCTCCCAGGAATCGTCGTTGTAGTCCTTGGCCGCGCGTGGATGCCCTGTGGTCAGGCTGACCAAGTGCAGGCCGAGGTCGGCGGCGTGGTAGAGCTCGCGGACCGCGGCTTCGACATCGACAAGCGGCATCAGCGCTGCGGGCACGAGCCGGTCGGGCGCGACGGCTTGGATCTCGGTGGCCAGCCACTCGTTCTCGGCGTGCGCAGCCGCGCGGATCAGCTCAGGGTCATCGATCAGACCGCACCACAGCCCGATCGACTGGAACATGACCTCGGCCCACACGCCCTCCTGTTCGAGGTCGACGAGACGAGCGCGGATGTCGCGCGAGCCGGGAGGCCGGTGCGAGAGCTCGGCGATCGTGAGCCCCGTCGAGCCCTTTGCTTTCATGATCTTCGGCAGCGTGCGGACGAAGCTCTTGCCGTCGACGTGCACGCGCTCTTCGTCGTCACTGATGCGCTCGACGCGCGGCATGCGGTCGGCCATCCGCGCCGGCAGCAGTTGCCGCCACAGATCCTTCGGCTCGAGGAAGTGTGAATCGGCCGAGTGAGTCCAGATCTTCTCATTCATCATCAGGTCCTCGTCGTATTCGTGGACTGTCCGCTTACGCGACTGCGCCTGCATGCCGGCTCGCGTGATGAACTCGCCCGAGCTCGTCGCGCACGCAGGATGACCAAGGGGTCAAACGCCGCGTTCAGCGTAACGCTGCACCGTCGTGTAGTCGGCCGGCCGGCGTCGATGGTCTCGCCGAGATGACGGCAGGCAGCTGACGAGCACGCGATCGACCTATTCTGGAGACGGCGCATGAGCAGCGGGACTCAGTGGAGCGCCTTCACCGGCACGTTGAGGGGAACCACCGTGATAATGGACTCGACGAAGTACGCATGGCGCGAAATCACGGGTGACCCCGCGAGTCCCTACCCGATCCACCACGATCTCTGCATTCTCGGTTACGACCGCCATGCAGGCACCATCGACCTGCTGATCCGCTTCGATGACATGGGCGGGCACTGCCAGGCCCACCGCCACATCACCACGACGTCGGTGCTGGTGCTCGAGGGCGAGCAGCACCTCGACGAATTGCGACCCGGCGGCGAGCGCGTGCACAAGGTCCGCACCGCCGGTACTCATCACCTGACAGCCGGTGACGCGTGGCCCCACCTCGAGCGCGGCGGGCCCGAGGGTGCAGTGTTGTTCTTCAGTCATCACACCTCGGACGGGCGGCTTTACGAGATCGTCGACCTTGATGGCAACGTGGTGCACACGGTCACGCTCGATTCGCTCGTCGCTTCGTGGGAGAAGAGCCTCTAGGCCGCAGGATCGATGACTGCGGGAACGTCCGCCGTCGCGAAAGGTGCGGCGCGTTAGCATCGGGCACGCTGCTACGCGGCACTGTCGAATGCACCCACTGTCGGGGCGCGTGGGGTTACCGTCTGTGTCGTTCCTCCGACACGTTTCGCTGAGGTCAAACGAGAACCTCAACCGGTGACAGCGTCCCGTTTGGCAGGCGCGGCTCGCGTGCAGCGACGACCTGGCCGGGGAGTGGCGGGTCGGGACGCTACGGTCCGCGCTCTGGTGGATCTACTGTTCGTGCGATGGACGACCTTCCCCGCGACACCCAGCACGCTCACCTGCTCCGTCACGTCGAGCTCGCCGGCCGGCGCGTGATCGACGTGGGATCCGGCTCGGGGGAACTGGTGCGCTGGCTCCGTTCGCAGGGTGCTGACGTGGTCGGTGTCGAGTGCGGTGCGACGATGAGCGCTCTGGCCCGTCAGGCGGATGTCGGCTATCCCGACGCGTACGTCGACGGTACGGCGCAGGCGCTGCCGCTGCCCGATGGACAGGCCGATGTCGTCGTGATGGCGAACTCGTTGCACCACGTTCCACCGGAGGTAATGGACGAAGCGTTGCGCGAGGCGCACCGTGTGCTGCGGCCTGCAGGCATCCTTTATGTGTCTGAACCGGTGGCCGACGGGTCGGGGCACGCGCTTGTCGCCATTGTTGACGATGAGACCGCGGTGCGCGAGCTCGCCCAGGACGCCATCGACCGATCGACCGCCGGCGGCTTCGAGCTGCTCAGCGACGCGCGCTATGCGGGCGCCATGGTGATCGCTTCGGCCGGCGCGTTCGGCGAGCGTATCGTCGGTATCGACCCCCGACGGGAGGCGCGCTGGACCGAGGCCCGCGACGAGTTCCTTGCAGCATATGAACGACTGGGAGTCTTGTGCGAAGGTGGTCGGTCGTTTGATACCCAGACTCGTGTCAAGGTGCTCCGCAAGCGCTGACCACCTTCCCACAGAGATCGTTGTCTCGCGGTGAAGGTGGGATGCCGGGCAGTGCAACGAGCAGTGAGATCAGGTAGGCGAGTGTCGCTCCGATGCTGCACTGCACCGTAGAGCGCGCAGGACGTGAGCCCTCCCGCGAGGCCAATCTCGCGCGCTCAACTGAGGGAGCGGAGCTGTCCTTCGAGCCTGCCCGGGCCGGCCGTGCGCTTCGTCGTCTTCAACCTCAAGATCTTGCGGCATTCGCTCGAGCACCACTGGGCGCGGGTGGCGACTGGAGCGCCCAGTTGGTGGAGTCACGGTCGAAGAACCCTCCGTCGGAATATACCCACGGGGGTATTTGTTCTCTATGGTGCCAGCCCACGAGGGCCGAGCATCGAGGAGTGCATCATGGTGAAGTTGGCGCATGCAGATGACCTGGCAGCGTTTCAGGCAGAGGTGTTGGAGTCGACCGTTCCGGTAGTCGTGGACTTCTGGGCTGCGTGGTGTGGTCCGTGTCGCATGGTGACCCCCGAGCTGGAAGCTCTCGCGAGCGAGTACGGCGCGGCGGTGAAGATCGTGAAGGTCGACGTCGACGCGAACTCGGAGGTCGCAGCGCGCTACGGCATCCGGGGCATTCCGACGATCGCGTTGTTTGAGGCCGGTGAGCTCACGCGCGAAGTAGTTGGGGCACGCCCGCGGCAGGCGATCGCACAGGAGCTGGGTTTGAGCCGGTTCCGCGCGACGGTCTGAAGGAGGTTCCCATGGCTCCGATTGAACTCACCACGTTGCTGTCGATGGCGGACGCCGAACGCGCGGTGCGCGCGGCTCTCGCGGGGCAGGGATTCGGCGTGCTCACCGAGATCGATCTTGCGGCGACGTTGCACGCGAAGCTCGGCGTGGAGCGCCGGCCGATGAAGATCCTCGGGGCGTGCAATCCTGAGTTCGCGAACCGTGCGCTGGACGTGCACGCGGATGTCAGCTTGTTGCTGCCGTGCAATGTCGTGCTGAGCGAGACCGATCGCGGCACACGCATCGCAGCGGTCGACCCGAGGCAGCTGCTGGACGATGCGTCGTTCCTTGCTCTCGCACAAGAGGCCGCAGAGCGGTTGACTGCGGCGCTGTCCGCGGTGCCGACGCACTGACGCCGTCCGTGTCGGCTCGACACCAGTCGAGCGTCACGTCGAGCTCGCCGATGAGACGCGACGTCAGGAACCGCGACCGCGCCAGCTCATCGCCGCGTGCTCACCAACGACGCGTTGTCGGCCTTTGCGCTGCGCCATGAACCTGTTCCTTTGTTTGGAACGTCGCGTCGCGCTTCCCACGAAAGTTCAAGTACCGCAATCCGTCGGCTCCGGCGGAGAACCCGTACAGCGTCTTGCCGGGGATCATCGCCGATGACCCGGCCCCGAGCACGCGTGCACCGAGCACC
>JBDTLT010000254.1:0-7570 GCA_039934635.1 Acidimicrobiales bacterium | reverse complement strand
CGATCCATCCTCAACTCGGCCAACCTCGAAGACGGCGAAGCGCCCGGTTCGCGTCTCGACCGCGTCTTCTCCCTGGCCAAGAAGTACGGCTCGGCGGTCATCTGCTTGTTGATCGACGAGGTCGGCCAGGCCCGCGACGTCGAATGGAAGTTGCGCATCGCGCATCGCATCCACGATCTGGCCGTCAATCGCTACGGCCTCGAGTCGAGCGATCTGATCTTCGACGCGCTGACATTCCCGTTGTCCACCGGCGACGACGATTTGCGGCGCGACGGCCTCGCCACCATGGAGGCCATCCGCCGCATCAAGGCCGAAATGCCCGGCGTCTTCACCACGCTCGGCGTGTCCAACGTGTCGTTCGGTCTCAACCCGGCCGCACGCCACGCGCTCAACAGCGTGTTCCTGCACGAGTGCGTGTCGGCCGGTCTCGATTCGGCCATCGTCCACGCCGGCAAGATCACGCCGTTGTCGCGCATGCCCGACGAGCAACGCCAGGTCTGTCTCGACCTCGTGTACGACCGACGCGGCGTCGCGGGCGGCGACCACGCGACACCGAACTACGACCCGCTCCAAAAGCTGCTCGAGGTATTCGCCGACGTCAAGGTCGGTCCGTCGACCAAAGAAGACCGCAGCGATTGGCCGCTCGAACGGCGCCTCGAAGCGCGCATCGTCGACGGTGATCGTGAAGGTCTCGAGGCCGATCTCGCGGCCGCCATGGCGCAAGGTATCCCGCCACTGTTGATCATCAACGACATCTTGCTCGCCGGCATGAAGACGGTGGGCGAGCTCTTCGCCACCGGCGAGATGCAGTTGCCGTTCGTATTGCAATCGGCCGAGACGATGAAGACGTCGGTCGCGTACCTCGAGCCCTACATGGAAAAGGTCGAAGGCGGTGGCGGCAAAGGCCGGCTCGTGCTCGCCACGGTCAAGGGTGACGTGCACGACATCGGTAAGAACCTCGTCGACATCATCTTGACCAACAACGGCTACGAGGTGCACAACCTCGGCATCAAGGTCGCGATCACCGAGATGATCGAGAAGGCGCTCGAGGTCAAAGCCGACGCCATCGGCATGTCGGGCTTGTTGGTCAAGTCCACGTTGATCATGCGCGACAACCTGCGAGAGCTCAATGATCGCGGCCTCGCCAACATCCCGGTGCTGCTCGGTGGCGCGGCGTTGACGCGCACCTACGTCGAGCGCGACCTGCGCGAGATCTACGACGGGCGTCTCTTCTACGGCAAGGACGCGTTCGAGGGTTTGCGCGTCATGGATCGCTTGGGTGAGCTCAAGCGATCGGGCGAAGAAGATCCCAACTGGGGCCGTGAGGCGGGCGGGCGCAACCTGCCGGCGCGCACCAAGGTCGAGGTCGACCCGTCGACGATCCCCGCACGATCGCCCGATGTCGCGCTCGACAACGAGGTGTTCGTGCCGCCGTTCGTCGGCGCCCGCATCGTCAAGGGCATCTCGCTCGACGACATCGCGACGTACATCAACGAGACGGCGCTCTTTCGCAACCAGTGGCAGTTTCGGCCCGAAAACGGCGAGTCCGACGAAGAGTTCAAGGACCGCATCCGGCCGATACTGCGGGCGCAGTTCTCCAACGCCAAGTCCGAAAACATCCTGACGCCGCAAGTCGTCTACGGGTACTTCTGCGCCAACGGTGATGGTAACGATCTCGTCATCTGGAAAGACGAGACGCGTACCTCCGAATGGATGCGGCTGAGCTACCCGCGCCAGACCGTCGAGCCATACCTGTGCATCGCCGACTTCTTCCGTCCGGTCGAGTCGGGCGAGATCGACTACGCCGCGTTCCACATCGTCACGATGGGCGCGCGCGTCAGCGAGATCACCGCCGAGTTGTTCGCCGCCAACAAGTACCAGGACTACCTGTTGCTGCACGGGTTGGGTGTCGAGATGGCCGAAGCGCTGGCCGAGTACTGGCATCGCCGTATCCGAGAAGAGTGGGGCTTTGCCAACGAGGACGGGCCATCACTCGCCGGCCTGTTCCGCCAGCAATACCGCGGCGGGCGCTATTCGTGGGGCTACCCCGCGTGCCCCGACCTCGAGGACAACGCCAAGGTTGCCGAGTTGCTCGGGGCCGAACACATCGGTGTCGAGTGCAACGAAGAAACCAGCTGGCAGTACCAGCCCGAGCAGACCACCTCGGCGCTCATCTGCCATCACCCGCGCGCGAAGTACTTCGTCGCCCGTTAGTGCGTATTTGTGCGCGTAAGCGCGCGCAAAAGCGTCCCCGCGGGGACGTTTTCACGCCCACATACTCCGGTGTCTGTACGCGTGTCGTGACCACTGTTGACGAAGTTGACCAGTGTCGACGAAACGTCGGCGACGCCTTCGTTCGCACGGGGCCGTGCGGATCGGGCTCCCTGCCCATTCTCCGGTGACGAAATGCGAGAGCCGAGCCCTGTCCACGGAGGTCCCCGCGGGGACTTTCCTGACGCACCGTCAGGTTGGTGTGCGGTCGAACGTCTGCCTGGTTCTCGCTGTCGAACGTCTGCCTGGTTCTCGCTGTCGAACGTGGGACATATTGCGACGTTTGACAGCGAGAACCAACGACTGAACCCGAACAGGGGTCACATTAGGAACCTGCGAGGTTGACGAGGGTGGTGTGGCGCGAACTTCTCCCCCCGTTCTGGCAGCACACCGTGGATCCACGTTGTGCTGCCAGTACCAAGGGATGTGGCTCTCGCTGCAGCACTAGCGTTCTTGCGTGCGGGGATACCGAGCTTTGGGGCTTGCAGCGTTCGCGTTCGCCGTTGCATCCGCGTGCACGGCGGCACCAACGCAGCCCGATGCCGCGAACACGACGCCCCCGGCAATCGTGACGGCGTCGACGACTACGCCACCATTGCCGGCGACCACCCCTCCAACAACCACGGCACCGCCCGTCCCAACGTTGCGCGACTCGTTGGTGCTCGCGAACGCGGGAATCGACGCTGCGCCAGAATCGATTCGCGGGCTGTTCGGTGTCGAGACCTGTGGCCTCGTTGGTCGCGTGCAAACGCCGTGGACCGACACCACCTATCGTCGCGAGCGCCGTTGCTTCCTCGACGCCTTCTTGACCGGTCGCTACGTCGCGCTCGTCTGGATCGGAGGCACCATCGAAGGTGACCCCATCGTTCGGGTGTATTTCGTCTTGTCCGATGGGAGCATCGGTCAGTTGACCGACACCACGAAGGACAACTTCGGCGA
The DNA here is from genome assembly GCA_039934635.1 of Acidimicrobiales bacterium. GTDB lineage: Bacteria > Actinomycetota > Acidimicrobiia > Acidimicrobiales > WLNW01 > DATLFA01. Next base: position 4,360 of record JBDTLT010000254.1, on the reverse strand, counting down.
AAAGACTTGGTACGTCTCGATCTGTCGTCGTGCCACCACGAGCATCGGTTCGCCCGCAGGGCTGGACGCGAGCTTCTTTGCGGTCGATGGCTGTGAGCAGGCCAGCTCGATCCCCGCGCAAGAGGCGCCCCGGGCTCTGCCCACATTCTTCTCCAAGCGAGACGAACTGCCGCTTTGTGGCTACATCCTGTCCCCTCTCGACTCCGTGCCGGGGGCTGTCGACTGCTTTCGAGCAGCGCTGGCAGCCGGTACGCCTGCCGAACTCGTGGTCACCGCAGCGAGGAGCGACAGCGGGCGCGTCGTGCATTGGTTTCGTGTGCTACGGCAGGGATCATTCGAAGTGCTGACGAACACCCAGTCGCGGACGAGCTCGGCGACAACGAGCGCCTGGGTCAAGCAATCATGCACGCGCCTCGCAATGCCCTCTGACAACGCTCCGCCGCTGACGATCACGACCGAGTGTCAGGTCGTGCAGACCGCGTAGTACGCGAGGCCTCGCCCCTCGCGTCAGGCGATAGCGAGAGCGACTTCGGCCGCGTCGAGGTTGGCGCCTTCGAGGCGGCGCACGCCGTTGCAGTCACCCACGAGGCGGGCGGCGATGCCGGCCGCCTGCAGCGCGGTGAACAGCGCGTTGTCGGGCACCGCCGCGTTGGTGACGATCACGGTGTCGGCCGGGATCGACTCGACCGTGTCACCGATGCGCACATGCACGGCGTCGGCGGTGATCGACTCGACGGTGGCGCTGTCGACGAGGCGCGCCCCCGCGGCTTCGATGTCGGGCACGAGCCGCCAGCGACCGGGCAACCCGAGCTCGCCGCAGAACACGTTGGTCTCCTCGACGATGGCGACCGCGCGGCCGCGCTTGATGCACAAGTCGGCAATCGACACGCTGGCCTTGCCTCCGCCGATGAGCACGACGCGTTGCCCGACCAGATGATCGTCGCCCCCGTCGAGCCACGACCCGAGGTCGGGCACGCTGCGCACATGCGCGAGATCGCCGCCATCGACTGCAGGCTTGCCCCACGTCGCGCCCGTGGCAACGACGACCTCGTCGGCGCCGAACTCACGCACATCGTCAACCGTGGCGCGCTTGCCGAGCACGAGCGTGACGCCTGCTTGCTCCACCTGTCGGATGATCCAGCCTTTGTAACGGTCGAGCAGCTGATCGGCGCGACCGGCGTAGCGCAACATGCCGCCGAGCTGTTCGCTCGCTTCCCACACGGTGACCGTGTGACCGTTGCCGGCGAGCACACGCGCGGCCTCGAGCCCGCCCGGCCCGCCGCCGATGACGAGCACGCGGCGCGGGCTGGTCGTCGGTGACATCGCGAGGTCGTGCTCGCGGCCGGTCTGCGCGTTGCCGACACAGTGCAGCGACTCGTTGACGAAGATGTTGCCGATGCAGCGGTACTGATAGATGCACGGGCGGATGTCGTCTACCCGACCCTCGCGGAGTTTGTTGGGGATGTCAGGGTCGGCAAGGAGCTTGCGCCCCATCGCGATGAAGTCGGCCTTGCCGTCGGCGACGACCTGATCGGCTTCGTCGGGCTCGTAGCGACCGAACGAGATCACCGGGACCGACACCGTCTCCTTCACCGTCTTGGCGTACATGCTGAGCGAACCGGGTTGATTGGGCGTGTAGGTGTGCGGCGCGTAGCCGTCAGTGGGCCCGGTCGCGACATCGGTGTTGGCGTACGCGGTCACGTGCACCGCGTCGATGCCTTCGTTCACGGCCATCTGAATGACTTTGAGTTGCTCTTCGAAGTGCTCGCCATCGGGCTTGTGGTGCTCGACCGCGTTGATGCGGATCCACAGCGGCATCTCGCTGCCAAGGCGTTTGCGCATTGCCCTGATCGTCTCGATCAACAACCGCGCCCGGCCATCGAGTGACCCACCCCAACCATCGGTGCGCTTGTTCATCGACGGCGTCAAGAACTCGTCGATCAGATAACCGTGACCCGCGTGCAGCTCGATGCCGTCGAAGCCGGCGCGCATGCAACGCTCGGCCGCGTCGACGAACTGCTCGATGACCTCTGCGATGTCGGCTTCGGTCGCGACTTGGTATTCGAGCTTGCTCGTCGGCTGCACGAACGGCCACATCATCGCCGAGATCTCTTCGGGCGTGACCATCATCGAGTACTTGTCCGGATGCGGCGCCTTGGGCACACTCGGCACGAGTTGCGGCAGTCCGCGTGCGGTGTCGAGCAATGACATCTGACCGTTGTGCACCAGCTGCGCCGCGATGCGGCCACCGTGTTTGTGCACACGCGTCGTGAGATCGATGAGCCCCGGCAAGAACGAATCGTTGGACGCGGCCGTCTGGCGATCGGAGAACGACGACCGCGGGTACGCGATCGAAACCGAGCCGACCAACAACAGTGCGGCGCCGCCGCGCGCACGCGCTTCGAAGTACGCGGCCTGGTTGTCACTGATCGTGCCGTCGTGATTGCACAACTCGTCGCCCATCGGGCACATGAAGATGCGGTTGCGCAACTCCAACGTGCCGATACGGCCGGGCGCCAGCAGATGCGAGAACGTATTCGCCATGATCGATCCCCCGATTGCAGCCCCCGCGATTCGCGGGGCACGCTACTGGAGCGGCTTGCGCAGCACCATCACGTGGTTGTTGGCTTCTTCCTTCATGTCGCCGAGCGACATCAGCATCGACAGCGGAAACACGATCGCGCTCACCATCAACCCGACGGGAAACAGCGCCCAGAATCGCCAGCCACGACGGATGCCCGGTTGCCGGTAGCCGGCGACGCCGAAGACGCCCGGGTATTGCAGCAGCACACGCGACGCGATGGTGGACCACGCGCCACCCAGTGCGTGATACTCGACCACATCGGCCCCGAGACGGTGCGCGGCCGCTTCGAGCCAATAGCGAGTGAAGTTCTGGTAGTGGTGCGGGAGGTGATGGAGGTTGGCCGTCTGCGGCACCATCACGACGAGATGACCGCCGGGCCTCGTGACCCGGTAGAGCTCTTCGATCATGCGGATCGGCTCGAAGACGTGCTCGAGCACCTGGATGCTGAGCACCGTGTCGAACTGGTTGCCTTCGGTCTCGAGCGCGTGGCCGTCACCGACCATTGTGCGCACCCGCGAATCGGTCAACGTGGGCAAGTCGGCTTCGTACGGCTCGACGATCGTCCATTCGCCGAACTGCACGCGCTCCTCGATGGCAGTCGTGACGAACGAACCGCCACCGACGTCGAGCACACGGCCCCGACAGTGCTGTCGCAGCACGTCGAACAGCGCGCGATAGCGAAAGTCGCGGCCGCGGTAGCGCAGCGTGGTCACCAAGTTGCGACCGGGGAACCAGCGAGCGGCGAGTTCGGGCTGGACGAGATCGGGCTTACCAAGGTCGTGATTGCTGGGTGTTGCCGGCACGAGTGGGAACGTACCAGCCGCGCGATCACTTGTGGGGCTGTGGCAGCTCTTGTTCGAGCGTGAGCGTCTCGGCGAAGAGGTCGCCTCGATCATCGATGCGTTCGAGCACGTCGGCCGCCTCGAAGATCAGGGGCTCACCGTCCGCGCCGGCGGCCACCTCGTCCCACTCGATCGGCGTCGAGACCGTCGGCCGCTCCATCGCCCGCAGCGAATACGGCGCGATCGTCGTCTTGTGGCGCGAGTTCTGGCTCCAGTCGATGAACACCTTGTTCGCGCGCGCCGCCTTGGCCATCGTGACGAGGACACGTTGCGGAAACTGCTTCTCCATCAACTGCCCGACGGCGAGCGCGAACGCCGACGCTTGTTCATGGGTGGCGGGGGTGTTGAGCGGCACGTAGAGCTGCATCCCTTTGGAGCCGCTGGTCTTGGCGAAGACGTCGAGGCCGAGATGGTCGAGCACGTCTCGGAGATCGAGGGCGACCTGGCAACATTCGACGATCGTGGCCGGCGCGCCGGGGTCGAGATCGAAGACCACCATCGTCGGGGTCTCGATGTCACCGCACCGCGCCATCGGCCCATGGATCTCCAGTGCGGCCAGATTCGCCGTCCACGCGAGCGCGGCAACTTCGCTGATGCAGCAGTACTCGATGTTGCCGCCGCGATCGCCGGGCCCCCCGCAGGTCCGCATCCAATCGGGGCGATGCGAGGGGCAACGCTTTTCGAAGAACGACTGCTCGTTGACGCCATTGGGCCAACGCCGCAACGTCACCCCGCGATCGCCGATGTGTTGCAGCATCGTCGGCGCGATGCGCACGTAGTAGTCGATCACCTGCGCCTTGGTGAACCCGACGAGCGGATACAGCACCTTGTCGAGATTGGTGATCGAGAGGCGCCGGTCGCCGATCTCGACCCACGTCCGTGCGGATGGCGGCACGGGCGGTGGCTACGCCGATTTCCTCTTGGCGGGCGCTTT
>JBDTLT010000253.1:0-7684 GCA_039934635.1 Acidimicrobiales bacterium | reverse complement strand
GCCGCGCCCTGGTAGGGCTCGATGGCCGACGGGTGGTTGTGGCTCTCGATGCGGATGGCGGCGGCGATGCCATCACCCACGTCGACGACCCCGGCGTTTTCGCCCGGCCCGACGAGCACCCACGGCGCCTCGGTGGGCAGCCGCTTGAGGTGGATGCGACTCGATTTGTAGGAGCAGTGCTCGGACCACATCACCGCGTACATGGCCAGCTCGAGATGATTTGGCGCACGCCCGAGGATGCGCTCGATCTCGAGTGCCTCGTCATCGGTCAGACCCAAAGCGCGATGTACGACGACCACCCCTGCACGCTAGCCAACGCGCCTGCTCGATTGGCTCATCGGCGCGAGGTTCTCGTAGCGGGGATTTACCGACTACGAAATGAATATTTGGCAAACGGGCAATTCCATTCCCTAGAGTGGGCGACATGGCAAGACCAAAGGGAAGCACGCTTTCGGCAGAGCACAAAAATGCGCTGTCCGCCGGCCGCAAAATGGCATCAGTAGTCTCGAGTTATCTCGACGCACTCGAGGCCAACAAACCAAAGCGGGGCCGCAAGCGCACCAAAGAATCGGTACGCAACCGGTTGTCGACCATAGAAAATGAATTGGCCTCCGCCGATTCTCTCCGTCGCCTTCAGCTGGTACAAGAGCAAATGGATCTGACCGCCGAACTCGAGGCGGCCGACGTCGCCATCGACTTCGCCAAGCTCGAGTCCGATTTCGTGAAGGTGGCCAAGACCTACAGCGACAACAAGGGCATCAGCTACCTGGCGTGGCGCACCGTCGGCGTCACTCCCGAGGTGCTCAAGAAGGCCAACATCAGCCGGGGTAGCTGACGCCGTCGGTTCGCTCAGACCGGCACCGAGGCGACGGGCAGGCGCTCGCCGGTGGCTCGTAGCGCGCTCGCCAACAGCGAGCGCAGCAACAATGCGCCATCGGTCGAACCGAGCAATGCAGAGCTCGCCCGCTCGGGATGGGGCATGAGCCCGACGACGTTTCGGGCGGCGTTGCAGATACCGGCAATGTCATTCATCGAGCCATTGGGATTATCTACATAGCGAAAGACGACGCGGTCTTCGGCGACGAGTGATGCCAACGTCTCGGCGTTGCAGGTGTAGTTGCCTTCGAAATGATTGATAGGGATGCGCAGCCGCGTACCCGGCGCGATGTCGGACGTGAGCGCGGTATCCCCGGCGACCACCTCGAGCTCGGTCATCTGACACAAGAACTTGAGGCCCCGGTTCTTTTGCAGCGCGCCGGGCAACAATCCGGCCTCGGTCAGCACTTGAAAGCCATTGCAGATACCGACGACCGGACCGCCCGAATTTGCGAACTCCGCGACGGCTGTCATGATCGGTGAGAACCGGGCGATCGCCCCCGGACGCAGATAGTCGCCGTGGGCAAAGCCTCCGGGCACGACCACGGCATCGACATTGCCGATCGAATCATCGCCGTGCCACAGCGTGGCGCCTTCGCCACCGAGCCCGCGGACGGCCTCGATGACATCGAATTCGCAGTTGGTGCCGGGGAAGACGACGACTCCGACGCGCGGCGCCATCAGACCGTTGCTCCGACGGGGGCAGCCACGATCTCGATCACCGCGTCTTCGATCACCGGGTTGGTCAAGAACTTTGTACACATGTCGTCGACCTCGGCCCGGGCGCTGGCCTCGGTGGCCGACTCGACGACGAAGCGGATGCTCTTGCCCACCCGCACGCCGTCGACCCCGCCGAAACCCAGCGCCGGCAACGAACGTTCGATGGTCGCACCCTGCGGATCGGAGATGCCGGTGCGGAGACGCACCTCGACGTGCACAGCGAACAACATGCCCGCCAGCCTAATGGGTCGATACCTCGACGCCCGGCCAGTCGGCGAACGATCGGCCGGTGATGCGTTCGTACCCGTCGATGTAGCGATGGCGCGTCGCCGCGACGACCTCGGGTGGCAGCGGCGGTGGCGGCGGTTGCTTGTCCCAGCCGAGGCCGGCGAGATAATCACGCACGGGCTGCTTGTCGAACGACGGCGGCGTCGTGCCCGGCTGCCATTGATCGGCCGGCCAGAAGCGCGACGAGTCGGGCGTGAGAACCTCATCGCACACGGCCAGTTCGCCGTCGATGAAACCGAATTCGAACTTGGTGTCGGCAATGATGATGCCGCGCTCGAGCGCCAGCTTGGCCGCCCTCGTGTAGAGAAGGATGGCGATGTCGCGAGCGCGCTCCACCGTCGGCGCACCGACGAGCGCAACCGCGCGATCGAACGAGATGTTCTCGTCGTGACCCAGCGCGGCCTTGGTCGACGGCGTGAAGACCGGCTCGGGCAGCTGACCGGATTCGCGCAACCCCGCCGGCAACTGCAGCCCGTGCGTCGCCCCGGTGGCGGCGTATTCCTTCCACGCCGAACCGGCGAGATAGCCGCGCACGATGCATTCGATGGGCAACATGTCGGCGACGCGACACAACATCGAACGGCCGGCGAACTCGGGTCCGCGCGCGGCCTCGGGAAAGTCGGCACTGCGCGTCGAGATCAGGTGGCTCGGCGCGACGTCGTGCAGCTGCTCGAACCAGAACGCGGACATCGCGGTGAGCACCCGGCCCTTGTCGGGCACCGGTTCGTTCATGACGACGTCGAAGGCAGACATGCGATCGGACGCGACCATCAATACGCGGTTGTCGCCGACGTCGTAGACGTCGCGCACCTTGCCGGAATACTTCTTGGTCATCGGTTGCATCATCGGCACGGCATCAGAGAATAGGGGCGGGCATGTAGCCCGCAGCATCCGGATGCTTCGCGACGATGTGGGCGACCCGTTCGGCGAACGCCGAAACCTGTGATTGCGCGGAGCCGGTCAACGACAGTGGCTCGGCGATGGCGGCTTCGATCTGTGCCCGGTCCAACCCGAGGCGAGCGTCGCCGGCCAGACGATCGACGAGCGACGCGGCCTCGCCGGCGTCGTGCTGCTCGCGCAGCGCAAGCGCGGTGGCAACGGCGTGCTCTTTGATCACTTCGTGCGCGGTTTCGCGCCCGACACCGACGCGCACCGCGGCAACCAGCACCTTGGTCGTCGAGAGAAACGGTAGGTACTTCTCGAGCTCACGGTCGATGACCGCCGGATACGCCGCGAAATCATCGAGCACGGTGAGAAACGTCTCGAAGAGCCCATCGATGGCGAAGAACGAATCGGGCAACATCACACGGCGCACCACCGAGCAACTGACATCGCCTTCGTTCCACTGATCGCCCACCAGACCATCGGCCATGGCGAGATAGCCACGCAACACGACCGAGAGACCGTTGACGCGTTCGCAGCTGCGCGTGTTCATCTTGTGCGGCATCCCCGACGAGCCGACCTGCCCCGCTTGGAACCCTTCGGTGACGAGATCGTGGCCCGCCATGAGGCGGATGCTCTTGGCCAAGTTGGAGGGTGCCGCCGCGGCTTGCACCAGCGCGGAGACGACTTCGAAATCGAGCGAGCGCGGGTAGACCTGACCGACCGCGCCGAGCACACGGCGAAAACCGAGATGCTCGGCAATCGCGTCTTCGATGTCGTCGAGCTTGAGCTGATCACCGTCGAGCAGATCGAGTTGATCTTGTTGGGTGCCGACCGGACCCTTGAGGCCGCGCAACGGATAGTTGTCGAGGAGGTGCTCGATACGTTCGTACGCGACGAGCAACTCCTCGCCGGCGTTGGCGAATCGCTTGCCGAGCGTCGTCACCTGCGCGGGCACATTGTGCGTGCGCCCGGTGATCGGTACCGCTTGGTACTCGGCCGCACGGGCGGCGAGCCGGGCGAGACTCGCCACGACGCGATCACGGATCAGCCCGAGCGCGGATCGCACCTGCATCTGCTCGACGTTTTCGGTGAGGTCACGCGACGTCATGCCTTTGTGGATGTGTTGGTGGCCGGCGAGCGCGGAGAACTCGTCGATACGCGCTTTGACGTCGTGTTTGGTGACGCGGTCGCGCGCCGCGATCGAGGCGAGATCGACGTCGTCGATGACGGCGCGGTAGGCCTCGACGACGCCGGCTGGCACCGGCACACCGGCCCGCTGTTGTGCCTCGAGAACGGCGATCCACAATTGCCGCTCGAGGATGACCTTTTGCACCGGCGACCAGATGCCGCGCATGGCTTGGCTCGCATAACGCGTGCCCAACACGTTGGGTACCGACAGGTCGTCACTCACGGGGTGATTCTGACTCGTAGAACGCGACCGTGGGTGGAAAATGCGCCCTTCCGAGGTCAAGTCGGTCGGCGGTGTGGCCGATGAGGGAGGAGCGGGGAGCACTCGGCCCCACGACAGAGGCTCGGACATGACGCTTACCTGCAATCGACACTCCTTCGAGTACGCCGAAAACGTGTGCTCCAAATGCGGAATCGCGTTCTGCCACGACTGCCTGGTGTATCCCCGCGGGACCAAGAAACCGCCGTTGTGCGTGCCGTGCGCCATCGCCGCCGCCGGAGTGCGTTCGAGCGCGCGTAACCAGTCGAACCTCTCACGCCGCGAGGTGAAGAAGCGCGTGCGTGAGGCCAAGGGCCTGCAACAGCCGCAGCCCTACGTCGAGGCCCCCGCCGTCGCGAACACCGAGCGTGATTTCGAACTGACGTCGAACGCTTCATTCGACCAAGGCTGGGCCGTCAGCTGGGACGAGGGTCGCGACCCGCATCCGGGTTACCCCGAACCGGTCCGCGTGACGTGGGGCAGCGACCCGTTCGCGACACCCGAGGCGGTCCCCGCTGCACCCTCCGCGATTGCACCCGCGGCCCCTGCTCCTGCGGCCCCTGCTCCTGCGGCGGAGCTCCCGGCTCCGGTGGCCCCGGCCCCTGCTCCTCCGGTCGTCGTTGCCGCGCCCGAACCGGCGGCGGCGCCGAGGACCGAGTTGCCTCGTCTGCAACCCATGAACCTGTCGCCTGGCCACGCGCCGGCCCGACCGGGCGGGTTGCCGTCGGTGCGCCCACCGCTCAAGCCCGCCACCGGCGAAGCCGCGCCACCGGCGCGAAAGCCACTCGGCGGCGTTCCCGCGACGCGACCCGATGCGCCGGCCGCGGCGACACCATCCGCGGCGCCTGCCGGAGGACGGCTGCGGCGCAAAGCGAGTGGCGGCGCGAACGAATCGAGCGAGATGCTCGATTGGATCGACGGCCTCATCGGCAGCGACAAGGGCCAGAGCCCGAGCGGCTCTCAGAGCGGGTAGCGCAGAGCCCGAGCGGCTCTTAGTTCACCGGTCGAGTGTGCACAGGGTGCCGACGAGCCGCGCCGGCCCACCCGATTCATCGACGGCGCGCATCACACCCGGAAACGCCGCGGTGTAATCGTGTACGCACACCAGCGCGCCAGGAAAGCTCGTCGCCCACTCGATGTCTCTCTTCGTGGGCTCGTAGCCGTGGTCGGCATCGAGAAAGATCAACGCCGGCGCGGGTCCGCGATACGACGCATAGAAGTCGTCCTTGTCGGCCGCGACGACCGACACGTTGAAGTCCCGCACGGACTCTTCGAGCAGCTCTGCCGTCACGCGACGATGCGCGCTCGGTCGCAGGCACAGCGGATTCCAAGAGTAGGCGTCGACCGTCACCAACTTTGCCGACTGCGGTTTCGCCAGTGCGATCACCCGCGTCGAGTACCCGAAAAGCGTCCCGATCTCCACGATCGTCGAGTCTTCGGGCAGTTCCCGGCACAGCTCGCTGAGGAACCTCGCTTCGGTCAAAGTGACCTGTCCCGTCGGCGGTTTGAGCGCGGCGCGCGTCGCCGGCACCGCCGCCCGCTGCAGCATGCGCAGCGCGGCACGTTGAAGCCCGGCCGAACTCAACTCGCGGCGCGGTGTTGTCCGCCCGTCGATCTTGGCTTGCATGCTTTGACCCTAGTGCAGGCTCAAACGCCGCCGTATCGCGCCGCGATGTCGTCGCGGTAGTGCAGGCCCGGCCAGGAGATCACCCGCACGGCGCGGTAGGCGCGGTCACGGGCGGCACCGATCGTCGGGCCCACCGCAGTCACGGTCAGCACGCGTCCGCCCGCGGTGTACAACCCCTCGGCCTCACCGGTTGGCGCACCGCGCACACCCGCGCAATAAACCGTGACACCTTCGATCGCGTTGGCCTCGTCGATGCCGCCGATGCGGTCGCCCGTGCGGGGTTTGGCCGGATAGTTCTCGGTGGCGCACACCACGGTGACCGCGGCATCGTCGGCGAAGCGAACGTCGTGGTGCAACTTGCCCGCGGCCGCCTCGGCCAGCAATGTCGTGAGGCTCGATGACATACGCGGCACCACGACCTGGGTCTCGGGGTCGCCGAAGCGCACGTTGTATTCCAACATCTTGTAGCCGGTCGGCGTGAGCATGATGCCGGCGTAGAGCACGCCGCGATAGTCGATGCCGCGCCGGCGCAACTCGTGCAGGGTGGGCTCGACCGCGCGCGTGATCACCTCGTCGACCACCGCGTCGCTCGCGAGCGGCACCGGTGAATACGCACCCATGCCGCCGGTGTTGGGACCGACGTCGCCTGATCCGACCCGCTTGAAATCTTGCGCGGGGGCCAGCGGCGCGACAGCCGTACCGTCGCAAACCGCGAGCAGTGACAGCTCGGGACCGGTCAATCCCTCTTCGATCACGACGCGCCGGCCCGCGTCGCCGAATGCGGCGCCCGAGAGATAGTCACGCACCGCGTCGCGCGCTTCGGTGATCGACTCGGTCACGATGACGCCTTTGCCCGCGGCCAACCCGTCGGTCTTGACCACGTAGAAACCGGGCATGGTTTCGAGGTAGGCGAGGGCCGGCTCGAGCTCGGTGAACGACGCGTGGCTCGCCGTCGGCACGCCCGCGGCATCGAGCACCTCTTTCATCCACGCCTTGGAACCTTCGAGACGGGCACCGTCGGCGCCCGGGCCGAAGCACAACTTGCCCTGCGCGCGCAAACGATCGGCGACGCCCGCGACGAGTGGATCTTCGGGGCCGATGACAAAGAGGTCGGCGTCGATCTCGTCGGCGGGTTGCGCGGTCGAATTGGGAATGCCGGCGTTGCCCGGGGTGACCACGACCGTTGCGTCGCGACCGAGCGCCACTGCGAGCGCGTGTTCACGCCCACCGGAACCGACCACACAGACTCGCGTCACCCGGCCCGCCAGAGGGTCATGCGTATTGCACGTACTGATCGCGTTCGGGCCCGACACCGACATAGGTGATCGGCACACCGACCTGCTCGGCGAGCAGCGCGAGGTAGTCACGCGCCGCGGCCGGCAGTTCGCCGACTTCGCGGCAACCGGCGAGCACGGTCTTCCACCCGGGCATCTCTTTGTAGATCGGCTTGACGTGATGCAGCACCGACTGGTGATACGGCATCTGCTCCATGCGCTGGCCTTCGTGCTCGTAGGCAACGCACATCTTGACGGTGTCGAGGTCGTCGAACACGTCGAGCTTGGTGATGGCCAACTCGGACAGCGAGTTGAGGCGCACGGCGTGGCGCATCATCACCGCGTCGAACCAACCGGTGCGCCGGCGCCGGCCGGTGTTGGTGCCGAACTCGCGACCGGTCGTCACGAGGTAGTCACCGACATCGTCGAGCAATTCGGTGGGGAACGGACCGGACCCGACGCGGGTCACGTAGGCCTTGGCAATGCCGATCACGCGCGTGATGTCGCGCGGTCCGATGCCGGCGCCCGTGCAGGCACCGCCGGCAACCGGGTTGGACGACGTCACGA
>JBDTLT010000252.1:0-7714 GCA_039934635.1 Acidimicrobiales bacterium | reverse complement strand
TCAGTGATCTCCGCTCATTCGCAACCGAGTTGGCCGACCTCGGCTACAGCGACTTCTGGGCGGGAGAAAGCGACCGCGGCGACGGCATCACTCCGCTCGCGATCGCCGCGACCGCGGAGCCTCGCCTCGCCGTAGGCACCGCGATCGTGCCCGTGTACACCCGCGGGCGGGCGTTGCTCGCGCAGACCGTGGCCGCGCTCGCTTCGGCCGCGCCTGGGCGAGTCACGATCGGCCTCGGCGCTTCGTCACCGGCGATCGTCGAGGGATGGAACAGCATTGCGTTCGTTGATCCACTGACTCGCGTTCGCGACACGGTTCGCTATTTGCGCCGCGCGCTCGCCGGCGAACGGGTCGACGGTGGCTTCAAGCTCGGTCTGGTGCCCGTCCCAACGCCGGCACTGGCTATCGGTGCCCTGCAACCACAGATGCTGCGTCTTGCCGGACGCGAGGCCGACGGCGTTGTGCTCACTTCACTCAGCGCCGACGACGTCGTACCATTGCTCGAACAAGTCGCTCCGCCGCGACCGGAGTTCGCGGTCATTGCATGGGTCACCGTGTGTGTCGTCGATGGCGGCGCCGAGACCGAACGGGCGCTCGCCGTCGCGCGGCGCCGCGTCGGTCGGTACCTGTTGACACCCACCTACGCTCGCTACCATCGCGGCCTCGGCCGGGGCGATCTACTCGACCAGATGGGCACGCGCGTCGACGACGCTCCCGAGCAACTGATACGCGACCTGGTGGTCATCGGTTCGGCCGAGGAGTGCCGCGCCCAACTCGAGCGGTACGTCAGCGCCGGCGTCACCACCCTGTTGTACGAGGTCCTGCCCGGCATCGGCGACCTGGCTACGACGCTTCGAGGGTTGCCGACTAGCTTCCCCCGGAAAGAGAAAGTGACGGATGGACGCTCGATACCCTCCTGAAGCGGTTGCATTTGGCGCCGAAGTACGTGCGTGGATACGCGACAACCTGCCCCGCACCACCGACCGCGAAGCTTTCCTCGCCGAGTGGACCGGCAAGCTCTTCGAGGGCGGATTCGTCTGCGCGTCGTGGCCCGAGGAGTACGGCGGCCGGGGGTTGTCGGTCATCGAGCAAGTTGTGCTGAACGAAGAGTTCGCGCGGGCGAAAGCACCGATGCGGGTGTCCTCACTCGGCGAGATCCTCGTCGGTCCGACGCTGCTGCAGTGGGGCACCGAAGAGCAGAAGCACGAGTTCTTACCGCGCATCCTCAAAGGCGAGATCGTGTGGTGCCAAGGCTTCAGCGAACCCGACGCCGGTTCTGACCTCGCGTCGCTGCAGACCAGTGCCGTTCGCTCGGGCGATGACTGGATCATCGACGGCACGAAGATCTGGACGAGTGAAGCCGAAGACTCCGACTACATGATCTTGCTCGCCCGCACCGATGCCGAGGTCACGCCGCGGCATGCCGGCATCACGTTCTTCCTGCTGCCGATGCGGCAGCCGGGCATCGAAGTCATCGCGCTTCCCCAGCCCGACGGCACGCGGGGCTTCAACCGTGTCGAGATCAGTGGGGCCCGTTGCCCCGATGCCAACGTGGTGGGCGGTGTCGGCAACGGGTGGAAGGTGGCAATGACGACCCTCGGGTTCGAGCGCGGCACGAGCGCCGCATCGAGCTACGAGCGCCTGAAGAGTGAGCTCGACGACATGATCGTCAGCGCCAAGTCACAGGGCCGCACGAGCGATCCCATCGTTCGGCAACAGTTGGCGTGGGCATGGAGCAAGGTCGAGATATTGCGCATGTCGAGCCTGCGTATCCTCACCGCGGTCGTCCACGATCGCCACACGCGTGAGACCGCCGCGCTCGAGGCCATGAACAAGCTGTACTGGACCGACTACGACAAAGTCGCGCAGAACATGGCGATCGGTCTGCTCGGCCCCGCGGGGCAGATCCTCACCGGCCGTCCCGACGACGAACGCCGCGCGGCCGTCGGCCTCGGACGGCGCGAGCCCATCTACCACTACCCCGTCAGCCCGATGCAATCGTCGTTCTTCTTTTCGCTGTCGCAGTCGATCTACGGCGGCACGTCGGAGATCCAGCGCAACATTGTCGCGGAGCGAGTGTTGGGTCTGCCCCGAGATCAACGATGAGCCAGGCGGGCCCCGAGCGGGGAACAGCCCCCGAGCGGCCTGGTCCTCGTGACTACAAAACGGGCGATTCGCTGTGGGATCTCATCGACCGTCGCGCCGAAGCCACGCCTGCTCTCGTGTTGGCGGTCGACGAGATCGGCCGCAGCATCACGTTCGGCGACTATCGCCGGCGCGTGCTCGAGACCGCCGCGGGCCTCGCCGATCTCGGCGTGCAGTCGGGCGACGTCGTGTCGTGGATCTTGCCGACGTGGATCGAAGCCACCATCATCACGGGCGCACTCGATCGACTCGGCACGGTGCAGAACCCGATGCTCAACATCTATCGCGAGCGAGAGGTCGGCTTCATCGCCGCGCAACTGCAGACCAAGTGGTTCATCGTGCCCGGCCTTTGGCGCGGCTACGACTACGCGGCGTTGGTGCGCCAATTTTGCGACAACGTCGTGATCGTCGAGCGCGGGCAGCCGCTGCCGGTGGGCGACCCGGCAACGTTGCCGCCGCCGCCCTCCGACACCGAACGCATCGCGTGGATCATGTACACGTCGGGCACGACCGCCGATCCCAAGGGCGCGATGCACCGCCATTCGTCGGTCGCGGCGATGACGCACTCGATGTGCCATCGCCTCTCGATCACCACCGCGGATCGCAGCGCGCTGGCGTTTCCGTTCGCGCACCTCGGCGGCATCAACTGGTTGATGGCGACGCTGATGAGCGGATGTCGCATCATTCTGATCGAATCGTTCAACGACCCCGATGCCATACCGACGCTCAGCCGCGAGGGCGTGACTCTCGCCGGAGTCACGACCGCGTTTCATCTGGCGTATCTCGCGGCGCAGCGCGCGCAGCCCGGTGTGCCGCTGTTCCCGCACGTGCGCGCGTATCCGGGTGGCGCGGCGCCCAAGCCAAGGCAGTTGCACTATGACCTCGTGCGCGAAGTGGGCGGCGTCGGCATCGTGGCCGGCTACGGGCTCACCGAAGGGGCGATGCTCGGCATGTCGGCGGTATGGGACCCGCCCGACAAGTTGGCCCACACCGAGGGCCGGGCGGCCGACGGCATGGAGATCGTCGCCATCGGTGACGACGGTGCGGTACTGGCGCCCGGCATCGACGGCGAGTTACGCGTGCGAGGCCCGCACATGTTCGTCGGTTACGTCGACGCCGCGCTCACCGCCGCCGCGTTCGACGAGAACGGCCTCTTTCGCACAGGCGACATCGGCCATCTCGACGCCGATGGGTATGTCGTGATCACCGGCCGCCTGAAAGACGTCATCATCCGCAAAGGCGAGAACATCAGCGCCAAAGAGGTCGAAGATCTCCTCTACGAACACGACAAAGTCAGCGACGTCGCCGTCATCGGGCTGCCCGACGCGGCCAGTGGTGAGCGCGTGTGCGCGGTGGTGGCGTGCGTCCCCGGCGTGGCGCCGCTCACGATCGACGAACTGCGCCATCACCTACTCGATCGCAAGCTCATCACGCGCAAACTGCCGGAACAGCTCGAGATCGTCGACGCGCTACCGCGCAATGCCGCGGGCAAGGTGCTCAAACACGAGCTACGCGCTCGCTACGGCAGCGCGTGATCTATCCGGGCCACCGCGAGATCGCGTAGGCCGAATCGACGACCGCGATGTGCGAGTAGGCCTGCGGGAAGTTGCCGAGCGAGCGGTCGGCGCGCGGGTCATAGCCTTCGCTGAGCAAGCCGGTGGGCCCGGCGAGCGTCAACATCTGCTTGAACAAGTCATAGGCGTCGTCGAGACGGCCCGAACGCACGTAAGCCTCGATGAGCCATCCGGTGCAGAGGTGGAACCCCGAATCGTGGCCGGCGATACCGTCGTCGTAGCGATAACGGAACACCGTTGGCCCGTCGCGCAGCGCCACCTCGATCGCCCGCAGCGTGGCCCGCGCCCGATCGTCGTCGGCCGAGAGCATGCCGCTCGACACGATCTGCAATACCGATGCGTCGAGTTCGGGCACGCCGTAGGCGACGACGAAGCTGCCGACCTTGTCGTCCCACCCGTTTGCCAACACGTCGTCGCGAATCTCGTCGCGCAGCGTGATCCACTCGGGGCGGGCTTTGCCCCCACTGCGCTCGCTGATGGCGATGGCGCGATCGACCGCCATCCAACACATCACCTTGGAATGCACATGGTGGCGAGGCGCGATGCGCACTTCCCAGATGCCGTGGTCGGGTTCGTGCCACCGGCGGCTCACCGCACCGACCATCAAGTCAGCAACCGCGAGCTGGCGGCGATCGAGCACGACGCCGTTCTCGCACAGCTCGTAGAGCAGATCGAGCACCGGACCGAACACATCGAGTTGCACTTGGTGTAACGCGGCGTTGCCCACTCGCACCGGTCGGCTGCCGGCGTACCCCGGCAACTGCGCCAACACGGCTTCGACACCGAGCTCGGACCCGTTGACCGAATACAACGGCATGATGCGATCGGCGTCGGGCACCTTCTCGAAGACCGCCGCCAACCATGCCACGAACTGCAGCGCCTCTTGGTTGCTGCCGAGTCGCACGAGCGCGCGCGCCGAGAGTGCGCCGTCGCGGAGCCACGCATAGCGGTAGTCCCAGTTGCGCACGCCGCCGAGATGCGCGGGGAGACTGGTCGTGGCGGCCGCCAGGAACGCACCGGTCGGGTGATAGCAAAGGCCTTTGAGCGTGAGTGCGCTACGACGCGCCGCTTCGGCTTCGATCGCGGGCAGCCGCAGACTCGCCGCCCAGTTGCTCCACAAATCTTTGGCCTGCTGCCGCCGTGTCGACTCGGGGTAGTAGTCGTCCGACAGGTCTCGGGTGCCGCAGCGCAACTCGAACAACACGGGCCCGTTGCGCAGATCTACTTCTGCGGATGCGGTCATGTGCACGCCGTCTACGCGCAGCGTCCACTCGACACCGGGTGCCCGCAATGCGATCGGCAGCGAGGATCCCGACGCGACGAGACCGACCGGCCGGTCATCTTCGTCGCGCTCGACACTCAGGCTGACGGGACCCGTCGCGTAGTCGGGTCGAGGGGCGAACGTGACACGCGCGACCTCGCTGCCCGAGAGGCAGCGCAGCAGCCGCAGCGGTGCGTTCTGGTCTTCGCGCTCGGCCGGCGGGTCGTCGAAGTAGTCGTGCACGGTGAAGCCCGGCCAACGCGTCTGCACGATCATCGAGTCGCCCACGTAGCGCTGCGCCAGCGGCACTGCGTTGCGAGCTGACGCGACATCGAAGTATCCCGCGGGCTCACCGCCGACCAACTCGGCGAACAACGCCGGCGAATCAGGACGCGGAAAGCACATCCACACGATGCGTCCGCGCGGATTGACGATGGCCGTGTGCTTGCCGTTGGACAGCAGCGAATGACGCTCGATGGGCATTGCGCCGGTGCCCAGCACCCAATCGCGTCGCGCTTCGTAGAGCTGTGCGAGCACCTGCGCAACCTGGTCGGTGCCGTGGAGCCGGAGCGCGGCGTGGGTCTCGCCTTCACCGACCTTGACGCCGAGATCAGGGCCCGACAGAGTGGCGAACGCATCTTCGTCGGTGACGTCGTCGCCGAGATACAAGACGGCGGACGCACCGACTTCTTGGCGCAGCCGCTGCAGGCTGTCGCCCTTGTTCGCGTGCACGACCGCCAGCTCTACGACCATCTTGCCGTGTTTGACGTAGACGCCTTCGCGCGTCGCCGGCCCCTTGAGCACGGCGTCGACAACCGCCGACGCCGTTTCGCGATCCGCGGTGCGGTAGTGCAGCGCGATGCTCGCCGGCTTGACCTCGAGGCCGATGCCGTCGTGACCGTGCGCCAACTTGTCGAGCTCTCGGCTGATGTCGGCGAGCCGATCACGGGCCGCCTCGTCGATATCGATCGAGATGCCCACGTCGAACTCGGACCCGTGACTGCCGACGAGATGGACCTCGCTCGGCAGACGACTGAGCAGCGCGAGATCGCGCAGCGATCGACCGGAAACCACCGCGACATGCGTGTGCGGTAGCCCTGCCATCAGCCGCAAGGCGCGCACCGAATCGGGGTTGCCCATCGCGCGTGCCGGGTCGTCGACTAGCGGCGCCAGCGTTCCATCGAAATCACACGCGACCAGAAGGACCGCAGCACGAGCAAGTTCGCGTAGACGATTGTCGAGTGCTGCGTCCGTTTCGGGCATCACCGCACGGCGCGAAGCGCTCCGAGAAAGGACTCGGTCCAGTGGTAGACGTCGTGGTTCTTCACCGCGTGGCGAAGCCGTTGCATACGCCGGGTGGCCAGCGGTCGGCTACGGCGCAGGGAGGCGGTGATCGCCACCTTCATGTCTTCGATGTCGTGGGGATTGACGAGGTCCGCTGCCCCGAGCTCACGCGCGGCACCGGCAAACTCGGACAGCACGAGCGCGCCGCCCTGATCGACGCGCGAGGCGACGTACTCTTTGGCAACGAGATTCATGCCGTCACGAAGCGGAGTCACCAACATGACATCGGCCGCGCAATACAGGGCCACCAGCTCTTCCATAGGAATCGAGCGGTGTAGATAGTGCACCGGGGTCGTGCCTACGCGAGCGAATGAGCCGTTGATCTCGCCAACCATACGCTCGACGATCTCCCGTTGACACAGATAGTCGTGCACATTTTCGCGGCTGGGTACCGCGATCTGCACCATGACGACCTTCTGCGGGTCGAGCACGCCTTCTTCGAGCAGTTCTCGGAAGGCGCGCAGCCGTAGGTCGATGCCTTTGGTGTAGTCGAGGCGATCGACACCGAGGAGCACGTGCTCCGGCGAACCAAGACCCTGGCGAATCTCGATGGCACGCTGTTGAACCGCCGGCGACGACGCCAACGTCTCGAATGGCTCGAGGTCGATCGACACGGGGAAGGCGCCCACTTGCACGACGCGCCCGTCGTAGTTCAACGAATGGCCGCGACCATTGGCGCCGACGAGTCGGGCCAGGCGGCGGAAGTTGGCCGCGGCGGTCGGCTCTTGGAAGCCCACGACGTCGGAGCCGAGTACGCCCCGCAAGATCTCTTTGCGCCACGGCAGCTGCATGAACAGCTCTTGTGGCGGGAACGGGATGTGGAGGAAGAACCCAATGCGCAGATCGGGGCGCCGCGCTCGCAACATTTCGGGGACCAACTGCAGGTGGTAGTCGTGGATCCACACCATGGCGCCGGGCGACGCGGCTTCGACCGCAGCCGACGCGAACGCGTGATTGACCCGCACGTACGCATCCCACCAGGCCTTGTTGAAGGTCGGCTTGCGGATGGCGTCGTGATAGAGGGGCCACAGCGTGTTGTTCGCAAAACCGTCGTAATAATCGTCGATGTCACTCGGTGCAATCGGGACATCGCGCAGCCGCACACCTTCGTACTCGGTGGGCACGATGTCGGCGCCGAGACTGCCCGATGCGCCGATCCACACGCCGTTGCCGGCAGACAGGGCCGGCAGCAGCGCCGCCACCAATCCACCGGGGCTGCGCACCGCTTCGCCGTCGGCAAAGCTGACGGGTAAGCGGTTGGCCAGCACCAAGAAGTCCGAAACGAGCGGAGCGGAGCTCATGGGCGCCGCGTCACTGTCCGGCGTGAGTACCACCCCATCGGAGTTACGCAGGTCGATGATCGTCATTACTGGACTCCTCCACGACCGTG
>JBDTLT010000251.1:0-7769 GCA_039934635.1 Acidimicrobiales bacterium | reverse complement strand
CGATCGCGTCGCAAGTGCCGATCACCGCGACGCTGTTCGCGTACACCGCGCACAACGCGCTGCGGGCATTCGCGATGGGCGCCGACGCGTGGCATCGACCCGCGACCGCGGCCGAGCGCGCGTCGATGGTAAGGCTGCTGACCGATGCGCTCAGCCACGGTTCGCTCGGTCTGTCGACCAACTTCTTCGATACCGATCGGGCGCGTCAGTTGGTCCCGAGCCGGGTCGCGGACGATGCCGAGTTCGAGGCATTGTTCGACGTTTTGGCGCAGTTCCCCCGAACCAGCCTGCAGTTGATTGCCCGCGAGACGGCTGATGCGCGTCGCATGTGCGAGTTGGCGGGGCCGCGCGGCATCCGCATCTTGCGGCTCACCGGCAGCTTCGAAGAGCACGGTGCCGACCTGATCGAATTGATCGCGGCGCGCGGTTGGGATGTCTGGCGCATGGGAGGTGGCAATCAGCCGACCACACCTCGCTTGGGGTTCGACACGTCGATCGGCACCGCGGCGGTCACCGCGTGGCACCAGATGGTCAACGGCCCGACCGAACGCAAGCTGCCGCTTTTGCGGGACGCCGACTGGCGGGCGCGGGCGCGCCACGACTGGGATCATCCTTTGCGAGAGCAGAACTCCTTCAAGGACCTCGGGTCGTTCATCCTCAGCGAGTCCGAGAACGGCACCGGTCCGATCGGGCTGTCATTGGCCGATCTCGCCCGGCAACGAGGCCTGCATCCGTCCGACGCGCTGGCCGACTGGGTGCTCGCCAACGGGCTCGGGTCTCGTTACACCCGCTTGCAGATGGGTCCCGACAGCGACGGTCGCGAGGCGATGGTGCGGCGCAACATCGACGACGCGCATGCCGTCATGGGCGGTACCGATGCCGGCGCGCACTTGCGCATGTTCTGCGGTGCCGGCGCCAATTCGTATCTCTTGACGCACTGGGTCAAAGAGAAACACGTGATGAGCATCGAACGCGCGGTGCACGGTCTGACCGGTCGCATTGCCGAGTGTTTCTCACTCAACGATCGGGGCCTCATCGCCCCGGGCAAGCGCGGTGATCTGGCGGTGTTCTCTCTCGACGAGATCACCCTTCGCGACGAAGTCAAGGTGAGTGACCTGCCCGATGGGCAGTGGCGCTATACGCGGCCGAGTGGTGGCTTCCGCGCCACCGTTGTCGCAGGCACACCGACCGTGTTGTCGGGCACGGCCACGGGCGCCCGGCCCGCGCGTATCGGCGATGCCTCGGCCGCGGCGCGCGGCTGAACGGACAGATCTGAATCCCCGCGTTCGCGAACACTTCGCGCCGCGGGTCGGGGGAAAGGAACGTGACGCGATGGCGGGCAAGCTCGAAGGCAAGGTGGCGCTGATCACCGGGGCGGGCCGGGGCCAGGGGCTGGCCGAGGCGCGACTGTTCGGGGCGGAAGGAGCGAACGTGGTGCTGACCGATGTTCACTACGACGATCGGCCGGCGCTCGAGCGCGAGTTCGCCGGCAACGGTCTCGTCGGCGATCTCGACGTCGGTGACGCGAACCAATGGCAGGCAATCGTCGAGGCCGCTCGGCAACGTTTTGGCGGCATCGACATCCTGATCAACAACGCCGGCATCGTGGCGCCGAGCGTCACCATCATCGACCTCGACCTCGAGTCGTATCACCGCGTGATCCGCGTCAACCAGATCGGACCGCTGCTCGGCATCAAATACGTCGCGCCGTCGATCATCGCGCGCGGCGGCGGTGCCATCGTCAACATTTCATCGGTTGCGGGCCTGGGCGCGATCCCCGGCGCGGCACCGTACGTGTCGTCGAAGTTCGCGACGCGCGGTCTGACCAAAGTCGCCGCGCTCGAGCTCGGCCCGCACAAGATCCGCGTCAACTCGATTCATCCGGGGGGCGTCGACACGCCGATGTTGCGTCAATCCGAGTCGGCCAAGCGCATCAACTACGAGCCGAAGAACTTGCCGCTCGGTCGCATCGCGCAACCCGAAGAGGTGGCGCGACTCGCACTGTTCCTCGCGTGCGCCGACAGCTCCTATTGCACCGGCAGCGAGTTCGTGATCGACGGGGGCCAGACATGCGCCTTGGGTACACCATGAGCGATTCTCCCGCTCTGCCGGGGGCCGCTCGGGCCCGGTCGGCGACTGCCTCGGTCGACGTCAGCGCAGTGGCGCCGGCCGGTGCACGCGAGGTTCGCTTCGATGTGTTCGCACCCATTGAACCCACCGCGGCATCGTCGACCGTATTGTGTTGCCTGCCCGGTGGCGGCATGTCGCGTCGCTACTGGGACATCGACGCGCCACCCGAGTTCGGCAACTACAGCATGGCTCGACACTTCGCGGAGCGCGGCTATGTCGTGGTCATCGTCGATCCGATCGGTGTAGGGGAGAGCGGCCGCCCTGACGACGGATACACGCTCGACGTCGGCACGGTCGCGGCGGTCAACGCGGTCGTGGTAGATGCCGTCGTCGACGGTCTACGTCATGGCCGTTACGCAGACATCGGTGAAAGGACCGTCGAGCGACTCATCGGTGTGGGCCATTCCGCGGGAGCGAAGCTGACCTGCGCGCAACAAGCGGCCAGCCATAGCTTCGACGCGTTGTGTCTGCTCGGCTTCGGTGCCGCCGGCCTGCCGCATGCGCTCTCGGCCGACGAGCTGCGCTTCGCGCATGACCCCGACGGTCTGGCGGGGGAGATCGTGCGGCTGGCGCGCGTGCGCTGGGATGGTGATCCGTTGCCGCCCGGCACGACTGCCACGTCGCCGATGCTGTTGGCGGGGATGGCAGTGCCGGGGCCGGTGCTCGAGGCAGCCGCGTCGACGAGCAGTTCGCTACTGGCACTGGTGGGCTTGTCGTCGATGATCCCCGGCAGCATCGATCGCCAACTCGCGACCATCGACGTGCCCGTGTTCATCGGCGTGGGGAGTGCCGACATTGGTGGGCCGCCGCACGCCATTCCGGGTTCGTTCCCGGCGTCGCCCGACATCACGCTCTACGTCCTCCCCGACGCAGGACACAACCACAACATCGCGCCCAATCGTGTCGTGCTCTGGGATCGAATGATCGCGTGGATGCAACAACTCCCCGGCCCCCGGTGACGCTCGTGTCGACCACCGCGGTTTTCGGCACGGAGACGCCGTTCGGTCGCCGGGTCGCGCGGGCACTCGAGCGCGCCGGCGTCGCAGTGACCGCCGTCGACGTCGACCTCGACGACCGTGGCGTAGTTGCCGAGGCGTTGCCCGCCGACGTCAGCGCGGTCGTGTACGCGCGCGTCGATCCGATCTGTCTCGAGCCGCAGTCGTTCGTCGACGTCGATCCTGCGTTGTGGGACGCGGCGTGCGAACGCCAGCTCCGCATGCTGCTCCACGTTGTACAGGCGTCCTACGCGGCGCTGGCGCGAAGCCGCGGCGCAATGGTCTGTGTGTGTCCCACGGTGGGCCTGCAGGGCGCGGCGAATCTCGCCATGCTCGCCGCGGTCGCCGAAGGTCAACGCGTTCTTGCCAAGAGCGCGGCGCGCCAGTGGGCCAATGACGGCATTCGGGTCAACATCGTCAGCCCATCGGTGCACGACCTGCTCGCCGATCCGGCCGACGCCCGCTTCGTCGACGCGCGGCGAGGGCGGATACCGATCGATCCCTACGACGTCGATGCCGCGCTGCGCGAGGTGTTGCCGTTCTTGCTCGCGACCCGGGCGATCACCGCGGTGACGGTCCCGCTCGACGGTGCACAGGTGACCGCGCTGTGACGACGCTCGACGCACGCGTGATCCTGGTCACCGGGGCGGGTGGTGGGGTGGGGCGCGGTATCGCCATCGCACTCGCCGAGCGCGGTGCGTCGGTGGCACTGCTCGTGCACCGAGCGAGCACCGGCGAAGACGTTGTGGCAGAAATCACCGCACGGGGCGGCCGCGCGCACTCGTTCGAATGTGACGTCAGTGATCCGCAGCAACTACAGCGTTCGGTGGAGTCGATCGAGCGCGACGTCGGTCGCATCAATTCGGTCGTGCACAACGCCATCAGCGGACGCACCAGCCAAAAGGAACACCTCGGCGCGCTCGACGATGCCTCTTGGGAGGACCATGCATCGGTTGGTCTGCGTCCGTGCTATTGGCTGGCCCGTCTCACGTACCGTTCACTGGTGGCCGAGCGCGGTTCATTCTTGGTGTTGACCTCGGTTGATGGCATCGAAGGCGACGAAGACCTTCCGCTCTACTCGACGGTCAAAGCGGCGCAGCGGGGCCTGGTCAAGAGCCTGGCCCGGGAGTGGGGCCCGGCGGGCGTCAGGGTCAATTGCCTCGCCCCGCTCGCGGTCACACCGGCGCTCGAACGGGCGATCGCGCGCGACGCCACCTTGCTCGCACGGATATCGGGCCTCGTGCCGCTCGGCCGCTTCGGCGACCCGATCACCGACATCGGTCCGGCGGCCGCGTTCTTATGTAGCGACGAGGCTCGCTACGTCACCGGCCAGACGCTTATCGTGAGCGGCGGTCGCTACACCGCGTTGTGACTGCGGGAAACTCGAGGGAGAGACGATGACCACCAGTGCGCCTTTTGCGGCGAAGTCGATCTCGTGCCGGTTGTACCCGCACAACGATCTCGACGCGCCGAGCATCGTGCGTGAAGTGTGTGCCCAAGCGAAACTCGCGCTCGACGGTGGCTTCGACGGCATCATGACGAGCGAGCACCACGGTGGGTTCGCGGGGTATATGCCGTTGCCGCTGCAAATGGTGAGCTTCATCCTCGAGGACACCGAGCGCGGCTGGGGCGCGCCGTGCCCGTTGCTCTTGCCACTGCGCCCGACCGCGATGGTCGCTGAAG
Organism: Acidimicrobiales bacterium; assembly: GCA_039934635.1. Classification (GTDB taxonomy): domain Bacteria; phylum Actinomycetota; class Acidimicrobiia; order Acidimicrobiales; family WLNW01; genus DATLFA01. The sequence continues at coordinate 2,961 of JBDTLT010000251.1, read as the reverse complement.
AGATCGCCTGGCTCGACGCCCGCCATCCGGGTCGCGTCGGCCTCGGCGTCGGGTCGGGCGCGCTCGCCCTCGACTTCACGTCGATGGGCCTGCGCCTCGAGGACGCGAATCCCACGTTCAAAGCAGAGTTCCCCAAGGTCGTCGCCATGTTGCGGGGCGAGCAACTCGGCGAACTCGAAGGTGATCGCGCATTCCAACGGTGCAAGACCAATCCCATCCCGGTGCTCAGCACCGCGGTCAGCCCCGCCGCCGCCCGGCGCGCCGCTCGCAACGGTGCGGGGATCATCCTCGAAGGGATGTCGTCGATGGAACGACAACGCGAACTCTGCGACGAGTTCGACAAGGCCGGCGGCACGATGTCCAAGGTCTTGATACGACGGGTATGGGTGGGCGAGTTGCCTGCCGCGATCATCGAGCAGCAGCGCAAGGTCTACGAGAGCTACTCGAACGACGCCGCGCAGCGCCATTGGCCCGCGGACCAGACGATCCATTCGACCGACCCCGCGGAGGTCGCCGAGCGCCTCGCCGACGCGCTCGCGCAGATCAATGCCGACGCGGTGAACCTGCGGGTGCACCTGCCCGGTGTCACGCCCGCGCAAGCCCGTGATCAGATCACTCGGCTCGCCGGTGAGGTCGTGCCGCAGCTTCGAGCGCGGATCGGCAACGTGTGAGCCAAGCATTCCGGAAACCATGAGCACAGCCGTAACCGAGCCGGCTTCCGTCGGCGACGTTCTCCGCAACTTCAACTTCAGCGTCTACTACACGGCCGCGTTCGTCTCGAACGCGGGCACGTTCATGCAGGGCGTCGGGGTGCCGTTCGTGATGTACGAGCTGACGAAGAGCAACACGTGGGTCGGCGCGAGCGTCTTCGCCGTGATGATTCCGTCCCTGTTGATGGGGCCGATCGTTGGCACACTTGCGGACCGCCGGGACCGCCGGATGATCCTGCTCGGTTCGAGCATCGTGCAGCTCATCGCCGCAACGGCGCTCTGGCTGCTTGCCATCAACGACGCGCTCACTCCGTGGCGCATCGTCGGCTGCCTCGTCGTCGCGGGGTTTGGGGCCGGCTTTCAAAACGCCACCGCCCATGCGCTCATTCCGTTGCTCGTGCCGCATGAGCAACTGATGCCGGCGATTCGGTTGAATGCCGTCAACTTCAACGTCGCGCGCGTCATCGGCCCGGTCGCCGGCAGTTTGGTGCTCGCGCATTGGGGCTACCGCTCGACCTTTGCCCTGAACGCCTTGTCCTTCGTCGTTGTAATCGTCGGCTTGGTGATCGCCCGACCACGACGCATCGTCTATTCGGACGCGCACGAGCCGTGGTTGCGGGCGTTCATGACGAGTGTCGACTATGTGCGTTCGCGCCAATCGATGCGGCAGCTGATGTTGTTCTCGTTCATGTTGTCGGTGTTCGGAGCGTCGGTCTGGCAGCTCACCGCCGGTCTGGTCGCCGAGGACTACCACGCGGCCGAGAGTGGCATCGGGTATCTGATCGCGTCGTTCGGCGTCGGCGCGAGCACCGCCGGCCTCTTCCTCTTGGCGCGCGGCGATCGATTTCGTCGGTCACGAATGACCTTGCTCGGCATCTCCTTCTATTCGCTCGGCGCCCTCGTTGCAGTCATCACCCCGTTCATCGGGGTCGGTCTGATCGGGTTCGCGCTGATGGGTGCGGCGCACAGCCTCGGTGGTGTGGCGTCGACGTCGACCTTGCAGACACAGGTGAGCGAACAGCTCCGCGGCAGGGTGCTCGCGCTATTCATCATGAGCTCGTTCGTCGGCATCCCGCTCGGGTCCGTCGGCGGCGGTCGCCTCGGCGACATCTTCGGGCTGCGACCCACGCTGGCCGCCTATGCGATCGCGCTGGCGCTCTACGTCGTCTTTGCGGTGGTGCGGCTCGACCGCTTGCGTCTATTCGACAACAGTTACGCTCTAGCGCGAGACGAGGAGGGGGTCGTACATGCCCGATGATCTGCCGTATCTGATCAACGATGCCGACAACCACTTCGTCGAGCCGCTCGACATGTACGAGCGCTACATCGAGCCCCGGTGGCGCGACAAGGCCGTGCGCTTCGTCACCGACGAAATGGGGCGCAAGGCGCTGTTCTACGGGGGGCGTCCCTCGGCCACCGCGCTGACGCGCGACTCGGTGCCTCAGAACGAACATGATCTCGCCGAATTGGCGACCACTGCGGCACGAGCAGTCGGCGGCGGCGATGACACTGCGCCAAGGCCCGGCGATGGCGGGGCACGGGCGCCGGGCATGTTCCTGCACAAGCTGAACCCCTACAAAGGGCTCGACGAAGCGGGCCGCAAGTCGCTGATCGAAGAGTTCCGCGACCAAGAAGAGTCGTGGGGCAATCGCGACCTGCGTTTGGCCCTGATGGACGAGCAAGGCATCAACGCCGCGGTGATGTTCCCGGGCATCGTGTTGACGCTCGAGGTCGAGTTCCAAGACGACGTCGACGCGATCTACGCGAACACGCGGGCGTTCAACCGCTGGATCTATGACCAGATCGGTTACAACCACGCCAATCGCATCTTCTTACCGCCGTACATCTCGCTCGCCGACGTCGACCTCGCGGTCGAAGAAGTCGAGCGCGTGATCGGCGAAGGTACGCCCATGGTGCAGTTCTTGCCGGGCCATGCGCACGGTGGCCGCGACAACACACGGGGCGGCCGTTCGATCGCCGACCCGATGTTCGACCCGGTGTGGGCCCGCATCAACGAAGCCGGCGTACGGGTGGCGACGCATCTCGCGCCCACCGACTACGCGAAGTACGGCGCCGATTGGAGCGAAGACCCCGACGCGGTGCTGCGTGACTTCGACGGCTTGCAATGGGTGCTGTTCTGGGGCGACCGCCCCGCGATGGAGACCGTTGCCGGCATGATCATGCACAACCTGTTCGGCCGATTCCCCAACTTGCACGTGCTGATCGCCGAGCAAGGCACCGTCTGGTTGCC
>JBDTLT010000250.1:0-7860 GCA_039934635.1 Acidimicrobiales bacterium | reverse complement strand
GCGAAGCGGAGATGGCCGAGAGCGAAGCTGACATCGCGGCGACGGGTTGCGCGACCTTTGTCGACACGTGGATCCGTCTCGGCGTGACGCACGCCTGCATCGCTCCGGGTTCGCGTTCGACACCGATGGCGCTGGCGCTGGCGGCGCGGTCCGAGATCGCGGTGTCGATCCACCATGACGAACGTTCGGCTGCGTTCGCCGCGCTCGGTGTGGGTTTGGCCCGCGGTCGGCCGGCGATCGTGCTGACGACCAGCGGGACGGCAACGGTGCACCTGCATGCTGCGGTGGTCGAAGCCGACCTGGCGCGCGTGCCACTGCTCGCGCTCACGGCCGACCGTCCGCCCGAGTTGCAAGGGGTCGGCGCGCCACAGACGATCGACCAGGTCGATCTCTATGGCCGATCGGTGCGGGCCTTCATCGATGCCGGCGTGCCCGTCGAGTCCCAGCGCGGTGAGTGGCGGGCGATCGCCGCCGGAGCATTCGCGGCGTGCGTCGGCCCGGTGCCCGGCCCGGTGCAGATGAACTTGCCGTTTCGCGAACCATTGCTCGGTCTCGCGGGGTCGTTGCCTCCGGTGAATGACGCGGCGCACGACGCATCGACAACTGTCGAAACGCCGCTCGACCCGTCCACCGTCGAGGAGTTGGTGCGGTTGGTGAGCGGCCGTCGTGGTGTGCTCGTTGCCGGCTACGGCGTCGACGACGCGCGCGCCGTGCATCGGTTGGCGGAGGCGCTCGGATGGCCGGTACTGGCCGATGCGCGCAGTGGTGCCCGTCTCGAGGGCTCGCCTGCCATCGCTCACGCAGACGCGTTGTTACGCGTCGACGAATGGGCGGCCGCACAGCGCGCCGAGGTCGTGGTGCGCATCGGTGACCCGTGGGCCTCGAAGGTGGTGACGCAATGGTTGGCGGCGCCGCCCGACCTCGTGATCGTCGACCGCCACGGTGTGTGGATCGAGCCCGACCGGCGCCCGACGATGCGCGTGCAGGCGACCGCGTCGTTGTTGGCGGCGACCATCGCGCCGCTCGTCACTGCCGCCGACGCGCAATGGCTGCGGTCGTGGACATCCGCCGAACAAAAGGCCGAGCAGGTGATCTCGGGCGAGCTCGTTGCGGATGGCGCACTGAGCGAACCGCTGATCGCGCAGATCGTCGCCGAGCATTCACCCGACCACTCCGCGGTGGTGGCGGCGTCGTCGATGCCCGTACGCGACATCGAATGGTACGGCGGGTGCCGCGACAGAGTCATGCACTACGCCAACCGCGGTGCCAACGGCATCGACGGCGTCGTGTCGACGGCAATCGGTCTGGCGTTGGCCGGTCGGCGCGTCGTCGCACTCGTCGGCGACATCGCGTTCCTGCACGACTCGTCGGCGCTGATCGCACTCGCGCGTCGACCGATCGATCTCACGATCGTGGTGATCGACAATGACGGTGGGGGCATCTTCTCGTTCCTCGCGCAGGCCGACGCGCTGGATCGCGAGCGCTTCGAGCTGCTGTTCGGCACGCCGCACGGCACCGACATCGCCGCCCTGGCACGCGCCCACCACCTGGAGGCTGTCGCCGTCGGTACGGTTGAAGAGTTCTCGGTCGCCTTCATGAAGGCGACCGACGCACCCGGCGTGCGGGTCGTTGTCGCGCACACCGACCGTGCCGACAATGTTGCGGTGCACCGTCGCATCCACGACGCAGTGGCCCGCGCCATCACGCCCTAGCCATCACGCCCTAGCGAATCACGGTCGAACGATTGCCCCGAGCATCGTCTCGAACTTGACGCGGGTTTCTTCGAGCTCGGCATCGGGATCGGAATCGACCACGATGCCGCCACCCGCGAACAAACGCGCTCGGGTACCGGCGATCTCGGCACAGCGCAATGCCACTGCCCATTCGCCTTGACCGGCGCGGTCGACCCATCCAACGGCGCCCGCGTAGGAGCCGCGATCCATCAACTCGTGTTCGTCGATGAGGGCGCGTGCCGCAGCGCGGGGATACCCGCACACGGCCGGCGTGGGATGCAGCGCAGTGACGAGCTCGAGTACCGAGGGCAGCGGCTTGGACAGCCGGCCTTCGACGAACGTCGCGAGGTGGTGCACGTTGGCGACGCTGACGATCGACGGTTCGGTTTCGCTGTCGAGATACGAACACCATGGCAACAACGTCTCGTGCACGGTGTCGATGGTGATCTGGTGCTCGTTGCGGTCCTTGTGCGACGCCAGCAACAGCGCGGCGAGTCGCGCGTCGGTCTGGGGATCGGCGCTGCGGCGCGTGGTGCCCGCCATCGGTTGCGAGCGGACGATGTCACCGATGCGCCGCACCAAGAGCTCGGGCGTCGCGCCAACCAGCCACGGTGTGGTGGGGCTCAAGGGTGCGCACGGCACGGCGAAGACGAAGCTGCTGGCGTACGCGTTGCGCAGCCGCTCTACGACGGGCCAACGGGCGACGGGAGCGTCGCAGGCGATGTCGAGCTCGCGGGCCATCACGGCTTTGCGGGCATGGCCGGCGCGCAGGTGGTCGCGCACGGCGGCTACCGACGCCCGCCAACTCTGTTCGGTGCGGGCCGACGAGACGGTGAACGTGCCCGGGTGCTCGTGCGCGGCGTCGGGCATCGTCAACCGCGCCACCAACTCGTTGCGCGAGGGTGCGTGACCGTCGCCGATCCAGGTGATCCAACGGGTGCCGCCGAGATCGCGGCCGTAGATGATCTCAGGGATGAGGATGGTCGCGGCGCGCTCGGTGGCGAACGGCAGTGCGGCGAATGCCAAGGGACCGGTGCCGTAGGCATCGATGTCACCGTCGCAGTTGATGGCGGACAACACGTCGCCCGCGCGTTCGGCCGCGGTGGTGCGTTCGTTGGCGGGCACCGCGATCGCCGCGGCTTGGCCGAGCGCGGCGAGCGCGAAGCCGTCGTGGAGCCACAACATCGCGTGGTCGGCGAGCGCGGCGGCATCGATGTCGTGATCGATGCGATGCACGATCGCTCTCATATGCGTGTCCCGACGATGAGTTGGGTGATGCCCCCCGACAGCAAGATGCGCTGCACGTCGCGAAAGCCGGCGACCTCGATCATGTGCAACATCGCGTCGGGCGCAGGGAGGTACGCCACCGACTTGGGCAGGTAGCGATAGGCCGCGCCGTCGGAGAGCAATTTGCCGATCACCGGCACCACCTTGCCGAAGTACGCGCGATGGCCGGTACGCAGGATCGGGTTCGCCGGCTCGGCCACTTCGAGCAGGGCGATGCGCCCGCCGGGGCGCACGACTCGCGCGAGTTCGGCGAAGAACGGTGCGAGCTCGACGAAGTTGCGCAGAGCGAACCCACAGGTGACGCCGTCGACCGATCGTTGCGGCACGGGTAGGCAGAGCGCGTCGCCCTGCACGAGCGGCGATTCGGTACGCGCCGCGGCCAGCATGCCCCACGAGAAGTCGACGCCGATCGGGTCCAGATCGCGCTTTGTGAGCTCACGGCAGAAGTCGCCGGTGCCGCAGGCAAGATCGAGCACGCGCGACCCGGCAGGCAACGCGAGTTCACGGATCGTGCGGCGCCGCCAGCCCACATCCATGCGGAAGGTCATCACCCGGTTGACGAGGTCGTAACGCGGGGCGATCGCATCGAACATCGAGCGGACCGCTCGCGCCTTTTCTTCGCCCTGCGGCAATTCGTTGGCCGGCGGCGACGTCATGACGGCAGTCTTTTCGCACCGGCGCGCCGTGGCGCGGCTATCGGTTGGTCGATGGCGGCGGCCCGCAACTGGCCGCAGGCGGCGTCGATGTCGGTGCCGCGGTTGCGCCGGACCGTGGCGTTGGCGCCCAACTCGACGAGGTGATCGCGGAACGCGAACACGCGCGACATCGGCGAGCCCCGCACTTCGTAACCAGGCGTCGGGTTGAGCGGGATCAAGTTGATGTGAGCGCGCAATTCGCGGGCGAGGGCGGCGAACTCTTCTGCGTCGCGCGGCCGGTCGTTGACCCCGTCGATCAGCGCCCATTCGAACGAGACACGGCGGCCTTTGGCCGCGAAGTAGTCGCGGCAGGCTTCCATGAGCGCCGCGATCGGATAGCGGCGGTTGATGGGTACGAGGCTGTTGCGCAGTTCGTCGTTGGCCGCGTGCAACGACACGGCCAAGTTGACGGGCAGGCGCTCGTGCGAGAGCCGCCGGATGCCTGGGATGATGCCGACGGTCGACACGGTGAAGTTGCGCGCCGACCACCCTGCGTCGTCGTGCAGTCGTTCGATCGCGGCCCACATGTTGTCGTAGTTGGCGAAGGGCTCGCCCATGCCCATGAACACCACGTTGGGGTGCTCGTTGGCCCCGAGCCGCGACCGGTGGCGGGCTCGCATGACCTGCTCGACGATCTCGCCGATGTCGAGACTGCGTTGATAGCCGGCTTGTCCCGTCGCGCAGAACGTACAGGCCATCGCGCACCCGGCCTGCGTGCTGACGCACACAGTGGTGCGGTCGCGGTAGTGCATCAGCACCGTCTCGATCAACGCACCGTCGGCGAGCCGCCACAGCAACTTGGTCGTCTCGCCGTCATCGCTGATCGATTCGATCACCTCATCGAGTGCGAGCGGCAGCGTCGTTGCCAACGTTTCGCGTAGTGCGCGCGGCAGTGAGGTGAGCCCTTCGAGCGGGAGGCACTGTTCGTAGAGGCCGCTCCAGACCTGATCGACGCGATAGCGCGGCGTATCGGCCAGCAGTTCGCTGATGTGGGCGCGGTCGACGAGATAGCGCGACGTAGCGCGGCGGGACTCGGTCACGGCGCGACGTCGAGTTCGTAGGCACGGTCGGCGTGGTGCACGGTGAATCCGATGCGGCGATACGTCGCGACCGCGGCGTGGTTGTCGTGTTCGACGTAGAGCATGCCGGTGCGAGGCCCCCGCGCCGCCAGCCATTGCAGGCCGGCCAAGGTGAGCGGCACCGCGATGCCGCGGCCATGGAAGTCGGGGTCGACCGCCACGGCGTAGATCTCGCCCATGGCCGGGTCGGTCGCCGTCGCTTGGTGCACTTTGGTCCAGCAGAACCCGGCGAGGCGCCCCTCGCGTACGTGCAGCAAGAATCCGCGAGCGTCATACCAAGGCTCGGCCTGGCGCGCCGCGAGACCTTCGTGGGTCATGTTGCCTTGCTCGGGGTGCCATGCGAACGCGCGATTGTTGACGGCGAGGAAGTCGTCGGCGTCGGCGTCGGTGAACGCCCGCACCCACAAGGTCGAGGGCGCGGCGGGTAGTGGGCAGCGCATCTGCCACAGCTCGCGCCAGCGGGTGAATCCACAGGCCAGGGGCTCGTCATCGTCGGCCTCGGCGGACTCGTGGATCCACAGCTCGGTCCGGCCACCACCCGCGCCGGCGATCTGCTCGATGGCGTCGCGCAACCACGCGGATCGGCTGCCGCGCGCCGGGAGGTCGTCACCGGGATCGATCAGCCAGCCGTTGTCGGTTCGGCGGGGGAGCATGGTTGTCATCGCCCCGCAGGCTATAAGCCCGACGAAAGAGATCGGATAGGGTCGCTCGTCGTGGCCAGACCCCGTACCCCGCAAGGTCGAGCGAGAGAAGTGCATCGCCGTCTCAAAGAAGAGTTCCCGGTCGCGGTCTGCGAGCTCGATCACGCGAACCCTTTTCAACTGCTGGCCGCCACCATCCTCTCGGCGCAATGCACTGATGCCCGGGTCAACATGGTGACGCCGTACCTGTTCGCCCGCTACCCGACGCCCGAGGCCCTGGCCAATGCGTCGCTGACCGACGTCGAAGAGATCGTGCGATCGACGGGCTTCTATTCGAACAAGGCCCGCAGTCTGGTCGGCATGGCGCAGCGTTTGGTCGAAGCTTTCGACAGCGAAGTGCCGGGCGCGATGGAAGATCTCGTCACCGTGCCCGGCGTCGGGCGCAAGACGGCCAACGTGGTGCGATCGGTGGCGCTCGGGCTGCCCGGCCTGCCCGTCGACACGCATGTGCTGCGCCTGACGCGCCGGCTCGGCATCACGACCGAGACCGACCCGGTGAAGGTCGAATACGTGTTGAACCCGATGGTCCCGCCGGCCGAGCGGGGCGAGTTCAGCTTGCGCTTGATCCTGCACGGTCGGCGTACGTGTTTCGCCCGCAAGCCCAACTGCGGCGCGTGCGTGCTGGCCGATATCTGCCCATCGGCGGGTACCGGCGAGCCTCCGCCGTTGGTGACCGACGGTCAGCGCGGCGCGCGCAGCAACGCTTCGAGCCGGCGCACGGTCGAACCGAGCGCTCTCTCGACATCGCGCAAGCGCACGGCAAAGTCTTCGCGCGGGGTGCCTTCGTAGCGACGGGCGGTGTCGTCGATGCGCCGCAGGATGTCGTCGAGGGTCGTCGAGATCGACGAGAGTTCGGCCAGGTCTCCGGAATCGACAGCATCCACGGCGACTGTTCTATCGCCTGCGGCCCTCCGATCGACAATTGATGCGCGGTCGCCGCATCGGGGCCGATACGGTGAGTGGCCGTGTTGAATCGGCTCGATCTCCGTGGCGTATCCGGCGACCTGCGCCGCATCTTGCCCCGTCCCGAGGTCGCCGGCGATGGTCCGGTTGCCGCCGTTCGCGAGATCATCGACGCCGTTCGGGCCGGCGGTGACACGGCCCTGCGTGAGCTAACACAGCGTTTCGACGGCTGCGACCTGCCGACGGCCCGCGTTGATCCGGCCGCCGTCGCGGCGGCGCTCGGCGGCATCGACGACGGCCTGCGCAACGCGCTCGTGGCGGCCCACGACAACATCCGCCGCTACCACGAGACGCAGAGGGACGAGCCGAGGCACTTTCGCAACCACGGCCTCACCATCGACGGCTGGATGGCGCCTGTCGAGCGGGCCGGCCTCTACGTGCCCGGTGGGCGGGCCATCTACCCCTCGACCGTCTTGATGACCGCCGTGCCGGCGCGAGTCGCCGGTGTCCGCGAGATCGTGTTGTGCGTTCCTCCGGCAGCCGACGGGTCGGTGCCGCGGGCCACCCTCGCCGCTGCGGCGATCGCCGGCGTCGACGAGGTCTACGCGGTCGGTGGCGCGCAGGCCATCGCGGCCATGGCCTACGGCACCGCCACGATCGCGCCGGTCGATGTCATCGTCGGCCCGGGCAACGTCTACGTCGCGCTCGCCAAACGCGAAGTCGCCGGCATCGTCGGTGTGCCGTCGGCGTTCGCCGGCCCGAGTGAAGTGGTCGTCATCGCCGACGATTCGACCGACCCCGATCTGGCCGCCATCGACGTGGTCGTGCAGGCCGAGCACGGCCCGCAGGGATTGGCGTGGCTCATCACGAACAGCGTCGCCGCCGCGGATGCCATCGACGCGGCCATCGCTCGTGCGGTGGCCGCGGCGCCGAGGCGCGCCGACATCGAGGCCACCTTGCGCGAAGGCGGCTACGTCGTCGTCGTCGAGTCGCTGGCGCGTGCGGTCGACGTCGCCAACGCGGTCGCGCCCGAGCACCTCCAGTTGATGTGCGCCGACCCTGCGGCGCTGTTGCCGCTCGTGCGTCACGCCGGCGCGATCTTCTGCGGCCCGTGGTCGCCCGCGGCGATGGGCGACTATGCCGCCGGTCCCTCTCACGTGTTGCCCACCAACTCGACGGCGCGTTTTTCCAGCGTGCTGTCGTTGCGCGACTTCCAAAAAGAGATGCACGCGGTCACCTTCGATCAGGCGTCGTTCGACGCGCTCGCGCCGCATGTGATCGCGCTCGCCGATGCCGAAGGCCTCGACGCGCACGCGCAGTCGATCCGCCGGCGAGTCGCCGGCGAGGGTCAGCGCGGGCCGAGCGCACCGCTACGGCCCGAAGTGCGACCCGACATCGCGCTCATGGAGGGCTACCACTCGCCGCAACTCGCGGTCGACGTGCGGCTCAACACCAACGAATC
>JBDTLT010000249.1:0-7910 GCA_039934635.1 Acidimicrobiales bacterium | reverse complement strand
TGGCGGCCGGCTACGTCGTCATCAACGCCGCGGTCGACATCTTGTACGGCTTCCTTGATCCGAGGGTGCGTGTCTGATGGCGATCACCGCTGAACCTGATCTTGAAATCGCCGACGATGGCGAAGGGCCGGCCCGCAGCCGGCACATCGCGCGCCGAATCGTCGTGCTACTCGCGGGCGGATGGTTGTTGCTCGTGAGTGTGCTCGCACTCATCGCGCCGCTGCTGCCTCTCGAAGACCCCGACGAGCGCGTCGGCCGGGTTGCACTGCGCCCCGGTGGCGAGTTCCGTCTCGGCACCGACCAACTCGGGCGCGACATCCTGTCGCGCGTGATCTACGGCGGGCGCGCCTCGCTGTTGATCGCGCTGCTCGCGACCGCCATCGCCTTCGTCGTCGGCTTGGCGCTCGGCATGCTCGCCGCCTATTTCCGCGGCGTGGTCGGGTGGGCGGTTGTCGCGATCGGTGACCTGGGCCTGGCGTTCCCCGGTCTCGTGCTCCTGCTCGTACTCACGTCGATCGAGGGTGGGTCGATCAAGATCCTCGTCATCGGATTGAGCATCTTGCTGACGCCGACATTCATGCGCCTCGGCCGGGCCAACACGCTGCTCTACGTCAACCGCGAGTTCATCCTGGCGGCCAAGGGCGTGGGCGCGCGCCCGTTGCGCATCCTCGTGCACGACTTGCTGCCGAATGTGATCGGCCCCGTGGCGGTCTACGCGCTGGCGGCCGGTGCCCACGTCTTCGTCATCGAGGGTTCACTCAGCTACTTGGGTCTGGGTATCGCACCACCGACGCCGAGTTGGGGCAGCATGATCGCTTCTGGCCAGCGGCAATTGCGCACCGCGCCCCACATCGTGATCGTGCCGTCGTTGGTGTTGTTCCTCACCGTGTTGTCGCTCAACGTGTTGGGCGATGTGCGGCGCGGCGCGCGGCAGACGACGTCGAGTAACACGCTCTAGCCGCGGGTGATCCCGGCTCAGGCCTCAGGGGCGCGCACCGAGTCCTTGGCCGCGGGTACGACTTTCGGTGCGCTGCGCCAATCGGGCAGCCCGAACTCGGGGGTGCCGAGCGCCGATGCGCCGTGAGTGAGTTCGGCCCAGTGCGCGTGGTTCAACTGGTGCAACGTGAAGCACGCGCTGAGCGCGTTCTGGAAACCCATGTTGTCGACGGTTTGATTCACCGCCTCTTTGATCAAGAGCGACGACATGGTCGGTAGCTGCGCGATGCGGCGGGCGAAGTCCAACGTGCGCTCGGACAGTTCGGCGGTGGGGAAGATCTTGCTGACCATGCCCAACCGGTAACACTCCTCGGCATCGATCGAGTCACCGGTCAACATCAACTCTTTGGTCTTGCGCGGACCGAACTCCCACGGGTGGGCGAAGTACTCGACGCCACACATCCCGAGGCGGGTGCCCACCACGTCGGCAAACCGTGCGTCTTCGGCCGCAACGATCAGGTCGCAGGCCCACATCAACATGAGGCCCGCCGAGTACACGTTGCCCTGCACTTGTGCGATGGTGATCTTGCGCAGATCACGCCAACGGCGGGTGTTCTCGAAGAAGTAGTGCCACTCTTGCAGCATGCGCCGTTCGGCGCCGGGGCGGGTGCCGCCGTTGATGCGGCGCGACGGATGTTCACCGGGGCCCGGCGTGCGGTCTTTCACCGTCTGCGGGGATCCGATGTCGTGACCCGACGAAAACATCGTGCCGGCACCGCCGAGGATCACGACGCGTACGGTGTCGTCTTCCTCGGCGCGTCGGAATGCCGTGTCGAGTTCGATCAGCAGACCGCGGTTCTGCGCGTTGCGGTACTCAGGTCGATTGAGCAGGATACGAACGATCGCGCCGTCGTCATGTGTCTCGTAGAGGAGGAACTCGTAGTCGTCGCTCATGATCAGAGTCGCTTCCCGTCCGGAGCGTTGTCCGGTTGGACCAACGCCTTGATCATGCCGTCTTGCGAGAACGACGCGACGATTGCGCCTTCCTGTGTGTACACCTCACCGCGCCCGAAGCAACGGCCTCGCCCCGCGTACGGCACCGTCTGATCGAGCAACAGCCATTGATCGACTCGGGCCGGTTCGTGAAACGTGATGCTGTGGCTCATGACGGCCGACGAGATCGACAAGTGCGCGTCCTCGTAGCTGTGGCCGCGATGCGGACGCAACGCGATGCCGGTGAGGAAGGGCAACGAGACCATCGCCAGTAGGGCCTGGTTGCCGGCGGCCTCGTCGGGCGCACGACCGAAACGCACCCACACCGAGGCGTCGGGTGGGCCCTGTTCGGTCGCCGCCCCGAGATCCACACCGTCGACGAATGCGGCCATGTAGTCGCCGTGGTCTTGTTCCCGTGTGCGAGGCGCATCGGGCGGGTCGACCGCTGGTGCCGGTTGCCGGTGGCGCACGAGGTCGGGCTCGTCGGCATGCATGAGCACCAACGACTCGGCAATCGTCTTACCCGACTGGATCATCGACACCGTGCGGGTGGCGAAGGTGCGTCCGGACGCGACCTGGTCGACGACGATCTCCACCGGTTCGCTGACGCGACCGCCGCGGGCGAAGACGGTCGTCACGGTCTTCACCGACTTGCTCGGGTCCGACAGTGAGGCCGCGACGACGGCTTGGGCGATGAGTTGCCCGCCGAAGATGACGTCGGCGATCGCGGCGGACGCGGCGTTGTCGCCCGAACCGTAGTAGTCGATGTTGGGTGCGGAGAAGCGACCGTCTGCGATCGGCTCGAGCCGAATTCCGGCGAGCACCTGCTCAATGGTCAACATCGGATCTCCTTCACCACTCGCTTGTGTCGGACTGTATTCCAGATCGGATTTGCACTCAGGAGCCGTTGAGCAGATCGGCGACGCGCGTCGATCCTTCGATGTAGGCCTCGATGAGGTCGTCCATGATGCGGCGCACGCGTCGCACTTCGGTGATCGTGCCGACGATCTGCCCGATGGCGGTACCCATCACCGGCTCGACTCGGTGGTCGAAGATGCCGGTCATCGTGTCGCGCACGAGCATGCCCTGCAATGGTGACGGCAACGGCGAAGGCGCACCTTCCTCACCCCACGCATCGACCCACGGGGTACGCAATTGGCGGATCGGCTTGCCGGTGAGACAGCGCGAGCGGACGGTGTCGCGCGAGGTCGCTCGAATGAGCTTCGCCTTGACTTCGTCCTCGACGTCGCTTTCCACTGCGGCGAGCCAGATCGAACCGGTCCACACGCCCTGCGCGCCGAGCGCGAGGGCGGCCGCAATTTGGCGACCGTCGCCGATTCCGCCGGCGGCGAGCACCGGTACGGGTGCAACTTCGTCCACGACCTGCGGCACGAGCACGAGCGTCGAGATCTCGCCCGTATGGCCGCCCGCTTCGGAACCTTGGGCGACGATCACATCGGCGCCGGCGTTCACGTGACGCGTCGCCTGTCCCGGTGCACCGATGAGACCGGCGATGAGGCCACCGCGGGCATGCACCCGCTCGACGATGTCGGGCGGTGCGGGTCCGAGTGCACTGGCCATGAGCATGGGGCCGTGATTGAAGACGACGTCGACCTTTTCGCGCGCCCGCAGGTGTGTGGGGATCAGGTTGTCACCCGAATGCGAATACGCGAGCGGATCCTTCGGCGCCGGGATGCCGAAGCGGGCCCGCAGGTCTTCGACGAAGCGAAGATGTTCAGCGGGTAGTCGATGCGCCAACTCCACCAGGTCGTCTCCCTCGGACGACGCGGGGAAGAGCACGTCGACGCCGTAGGGCTGGCCCACGAGGTTCTCGTCGAGCCAGCGCAGGTCGTACTCGAGTTCTTCGACCGATTGCCGTGTCGTGCCGAGGACCCCCACGCCGCCTGCCTTCGAAACCGCGGCAACCACATCGCGGCAGTGGCTGAATGCAAAGATCGGAAACTCGATGCCGAGCCGATGAGCCAAGGATGTCTTCACGCTGGTTGGTGCTCCTGTTGTGTGATCGGGTGCACGCGCCGCGAACGGCGCATCACGTCGTCATTGCCCGGTCTTGATACCGATACTTGATCTTTTCGAACGAGAAGCTCGTCGAATCGCCGAGGTCGATCGAGTAGACGACGGTGTCGGAACCAACGGGCCCGACAGGATCGGCGATGCCGGCGAGCGCGGCGAGCACATCGGGAAACTGGTGATCGACGGTCGTGGCAACCGCGACACCGTGCATGATCGCGCCCTTGATGTCGTAGTACGACAGACCGTTCATGCTCTCGACTACGCAACACACGCGCGGATCGACCGCGATGTTGGCGAAGGAACGCGTGTCGACGGGCAAGCGGAAGAAGACGCGTTCGTGCATGAACACGAACGGCACGACATCTCCCCACGGGCTGCCGGCATCGTCGACTGTCGCGAGTATGAGTCGCGTGTCCGATCGCAGGAAGTCGTGCAGCTCTTCGGGTGTGAACTTGATGCTCCGATGCTCACGAGGCATGGGGTTCTCCGATCGTGCGAACGTCCTCGAGCCAAGCGGACTCGACCGGCGTCACCTGCCATAGCACCCGCACTTCGTCGCGGATGCGCTCGACCATGACCGCGGCGCGCTTGAACATGTCTTCCGCGTCTTCGTGCTCGAACTTCTCGGGCCGGTCCTCGACGCTCTTGACACCCTCCATGCCGATGCCGCGGGCGAGGACGACACCTTCGGGCGCGTCGCGTGCGAGCGTCTCGGCACCGGGTAGCTGGCGGGCCGTACCCCGCAACACGACCGCGCGCAGTTCGGGTTCATCCGAGTTGGTGGTGACGAGGCAACAGACCCGGGGATCGCGCGTGAGATTGGCGTGCTTGACGCTGCTCGCGTACATGTTCATGTAGTAGCTGCGGTCGGCGTAGAAGCGGGCCATCGGATGGCATGTAGGCGACCCGTCCTTGCGCCGCGTGATCATGAAGGTTCGCTTGTGCGCGGCGATGAACTGGTCGACGTCGTCGGGTATCACGTGCTCGTCGTTGGCCATGGCTTCGTCCTTTTGTGGTGCGAAAGGGCGGTCACGCGAACGCGCCGTCTTCTGCGAGCCCGCGGAGCTCGTCCTCGCTGAGGCCGAGCAGCTCTTGGAACACGTACGCGTTGTCGTTGCCCATGTCGGGGCACGCCCGGTCGACCAGCAGTGGCGTGCGTGCGAGCTTGCCTCCGAGCCGGATGACCGGCCACACGCGCGCCGGCCCCGGAATGTTCGCGACCATGTCGCGTTCCACGATGTGGGGGTCGGCGAAGAGTTCGTCCGCGGGGTAGGAGGGGATTGCGGCGACACCCGCGGCCTGCAGTATCGACGTCACCTCTGAAGCGGTGCGCGCACTCGTCCACGTCTCGATGTCGTGCGCGAGGCGATGGCGGTTTTGCCACCGGCTTTGCGAGTCGGCGTAGCCCGCATCGGACGCCCACGCGGGAGTGCCCATCGCGCCGACGAACCGCGCCCACTCTTCGTCAGAGGTCACGACGATGCTGACCCACCGATCGTCGCCGGCGCAGCGATAGCAATCGTGGGGAGCAACGCCGGGTTCGTCGTTGCCCGAGCGGCGCGGCGACGTACCGTTGGCCGCGAATTCGAGTAGCGAATCGCCGATGAGACACGACTGTGACTCGATCGCCGAGAGATCGATGTGCGTGCCCTCGCCGGTGGCTTGGTGATGGAACAGCGCGGCCAGCAACGCGAAGCCGCCGTGCACGCCGGCCACGATGTCGGCACCGATGCGGATCTGCGCGGGAGGCCCGTCTTCGTAGCCGGTCATCTCGCCGAGGCCGGACAACGCGACGAACATCGGGGCGTAACCCGCGAAGTGCGAGCTCGGTCCGTGCTGGCCGGCCATCGAACTCGACAACATGATGATGTCCTCGCGAATTTCGCGGAGCGCGCCGTAGCCGAGACCGAACCCGTCCATGACCTTCGGCCGGAAGCTCTCGGCGACGACATCGCTGATCGCGACGAGGCGCTTCGCCAGATCGATGGCCGCGGGATGGCCGAGGTTGAGCGTGATCGTTCGCTTTTGACGATTGGTCGATGCCATGAGCGGGGGATTGCGGCGAACGACATCGGGACGCCGCGGGCTCTCGACTTTGATGACCTCCGCCCCGAGGCTGGCAAGCATCATCGTGGCCGTCGGCCCGGACACCGCCCACGTGAAGTCGAGGACGCGTACGCCCGCCAATGCGCCGGCACTTGCGGGGGGAGTCACGGCGTCCGGCATCAGATGATCCCTTGCGCCCGCAGTTCGCGACGCTCCTCGGCAGAGAGGCCGAGCTGTTCACCGAAAACGCGGTCGTTGTCGTGGCCGAGAGATGGTGCCGGCCCGGGGTGAATGACGGCATCGTCGAATCGATAGGCGGCGGTCGGGTAGTCGTGTGTACCCGCGACGGGATGCGTCACGGGTTGGAAGAACTGACGCACTTCCATCTGCTCTGACGCGTATACCTCGTCGATGGTGTTGTACGGCGCGACAGTGCAACCGATCAACTGGCCCTCGCGGACGATGTCATTGCGCGATTGGTGGCGCATCCATTCCTTCAGGTGAACATTGATCTGTTCGCCGTGTTGCAGACGCGACGCGTGAGTGGCAGCCCATTCTTCGTCGGCCCACGCGGGGCTGCCCATCAGCTTGACGAGACTGTCCCAGTGATGTTGTTCGTGGAAGGTGAACTGCACCTCCCCGTCGCTGCATTGCATGATGCCGCCGAATGCCACCGCTCGTGAATCGCGCGTCGCCACCGGCAGCGCACCGGTCAGCCATGGTTGGAATTCGACGTAGTTGAGTCCGATCAGTGCTTCTTGTTTGGACAGATCGATGACCTGGCCGACCCCTGTCGCTCGGGCGTGGTACACGGCCGCCAGCGCCAGCATCCCCGCATACGTCGCCAGTTTGTATTCGCCGGCAAAGCGCCCATGGCGCAGCGGCGGGCGATCGGTCACGCGCGGCATGAGATGCGATGCGACGGGCGTGATGTACCCCTCGCCCGCGGCGTGGAACGTGTTGAGCGGGTAGGCGCGGTAGTCACGGTAGGGGCCCGTCATGCCGTAGGGCGTCAGCGCCAGCACCACGAGGGACGGTTGCGCCTCGAGCAAGTCATCGATGCCGATCCCGCACGCGGCCATCTGCGATGGCACGCGATCGGTGATGAGCAACTCGGCGTCCGCCAACAGTGATCGCAACAGTGCGGCGCCCCGGGGGGTCGTCGTGTCGAGTGTGACCGCCCGCTTGCTCGTATTGAGATGAAGGAATGGGATGCTGCGATCTTCGCCCGGTGTGCCGTCGACGAATGGGCCGAGCCGTCGCGCCGCGTCGCCCTCCGGCGGTTCGACCTTCACGATGTCGGCACCCAGATCGCCCAGGAGCTTGGCGCAATACGGGCCGGCGATGAGCTCGGCCAACTCGACGACGCGCAGGCCCTTCAGCACGGGTGCGCCCGGTGGAGACTTCCGGTGAGTGCCGCGGGAGGCAGGTGCTGATTCCGCAATGTGGACATGGCATCCACAATGGTATGAACGGGCGCCGCAAGGGTCAAGTGGACGAGGGGGCGACCCACGTCTCGGGACGCTCACCCATCGACTGTCCCGGCGGGGCGGGCACCGTCGCGATGTCGTAGGCGTAGCGCAGCATGGCCCCGCCGTCGATGACCAGGGTCTGGCCGGTGATGTGGCGCGAGAGATCGGAGGCGAAGAACAGCACCGAAGCCGCGATGTCCGACGTCGACGCGAACGATGACAACGATCCGTCGGCCAGCAACTCTGCCGGCGTACCGGTCGCGACGCTGCGCCGTGGGGTCGCCACGCCGCCGGGCGCGATCGCGTTCACCCGGATGTTGTGCGGCCGCAACTCGAGACCCGCGGTACGCACGAGCGACATCAGCCCGGCCTTTGCCGCGCCGTACGCGCCGTGGAACAGCGAGCTGTTGATCCCGCTCACCGACGCGA
>JBDTLT010000248.1:0-7928 GCA_039934635.1 Acidimicrobiales bacterium | reverse complement strand
TCGTAGGTGATCGACTCGTAGTTGATGCCCTCGAGCTCGCCGGTGCCGCGCTTGATGGCGTTCTTGATGGTGTCGTTCGGTACCGACGCATCACGCGCCTTTTGCACCATCGTGCGCAGCGTGGCATTGGCGTTGACATCGCCGCCGCCCTGGCGCGCCGCTACCTCGACCTGCTTGATGAGCTTGGCGAAGAGCTTGCCCCGCTTCTTGTCGAGCGCACCCTTCTTGTGCTTGATCGACGCCCATTTGGAGTGACCGGACATCAGAGCTCCTCGATGAATCGTTGATGAATCCGCAAGTCATCAGTCAACTCGGGATGAAACGCCGCCACCCACACCTGCCCCGATCGGCACAACACCGGATCATCGCCGACACGCGCCAGCACGTCGACGGCCGCCCCGACCCGCTCGACCCGGGGGGCCCGGATGAAGACGGCGTGGAACGGGCCGTCGAGGCCCTCGACGGCGAGATCGGTCTCGAAAGAGTCGACTTGGCGCCCGTAGGCGTTGCGGCGAACGTCGATGTCGATCGCCGAGAACCATCGCTGGTCGGGGCGGCCGTCGAGCACCTCGGCGGCGAGCAAGATCATGCCCGCGCACGTGCCGAACACCGGCAATCCCCGCTCGAGTCGTGCGGCCAACGGCTCGAACAAGGCGTTGGTCTCGAGCAGCTTGGACACGGTGGTCGATTCGCCACCGGGAATGACAAGGGCGTCGACCGAGTCGAGTTCGGCCTCGGTGCGCACCTCGGTTGCCGCGCACCCGAGCGCCGTCAGTGCGCGGACATGCCGCGCAAACGCGCCTTGCAGTGCCAGGACTCCGACTTTCACCAACCGCGCTCGGCCAGCTTGATGTCGAGCTTGTCGATCTCTTGGCCCTTCATGGCCTTGCCCAACCCGCGCGACACCTTGGCGAGGATGTGCGGATCGCGGAAGTTGGTCGTGGCTTCGACGATGGCCTTGGCGAACAGTGGCGGGTTTTCGCTCTTGAAGATGCCCGAGCCGACGAACACCGCTTCGGCACCGAGTTGCATCACGAGCGACGCGTCCGCGGGCGACGAGATGCCACCGGCACAGAACATGGGAACCGGCAGCCAGCCCGTCTCGGCGATCTCTTGTACGAGCGGCAACGGCGCCTGCAGGCGCTTGGCCCACTCGAACAACTCGGCCGAGTCGGCCTGCGTGATCTTGCGCATGTCGCCGATGATCGAGCGCAGGTGGCGTACGGCCTCGACGATGTTGCCGGTGCCGGCCTCGCCCTTGGAGCGGATCATCGCCGCGCCTTCGCTGATGCGGCGCAGCGCCTCGCCCAGGTTGGTCGCGCCGCACACGAACGGCACGGTGAACTTGTACTTGTCGATGTGGTGCGCCTCGTCGGCCGGGGTGAGCACCTCGGATTCGTCGATGTAGTCGACACCGAGCGCCTCGAGGATCTGGGCCTCGGCGAAGTGGCCGATGCGGGCCTTTGCCATGACCGGGATGGACACGACGGCCTTGATGCCCTCGATCATCTCGGGATCGCTCATGCGCGCGACGCCACCATCGCGGCGGATGTCGGCGGGCACCCGTTCGAGGGCCATCACCGCACTGGCGCCGGCGTCTTCGGCGATCTTGGCGTGTTCGGGAGTGACGACGTCCATGATGACGCCGCCTTTGAGCATCTCGGCCAGGCCCCGTTTGACGAGCATGGACCCCGTGTCGCGTGTGGGCGAGCCGCTGTTCGATGAAGCCGTGGTCATGGCGGCCAGTCTATGGGCGAGCGGTTCAGCCAGCGATCGGATTCATCAGGTCTTCGACGGTGCCCTTGGAGGCGAGGTACATCCACGTGCGGCCCGGCGTCAGCTCGATCGGCTTGGCGTCGTCGCCGGTGGTGAAGCTCCACGGGGACTCGGGGAATGGCCGTGTCCACTCACCTTCGACGACCTTGCCGTCGGTGTAGATGATCGCGCGGCCCTTGCCGACCGAAACCGCCTGCGGCGAACCCGGAGTCGAGCTCGTCTTGTAGGTCGTCATCAACACGAGAATGTTGTCGACCGCGATCACCTTGCCGTCGGCGTCGACATGTTGCGTGTCTTTCTGCGTGCGCTCCCATTGCTTGGTGATCGTGTTCAAGTTGAACTGCACCGGGTAGCCCATTGTGAGCGATACACCCGTGGTGCTCAGGCCCATGCCCGACGGCAGCCCTTGTCCGATGGGGCGAAATGCGAACGGGCGGTCGGGCGTCTGGGCGTCGGGAGCGGCGTCATAGAGCTCTTTGGGGCTCGCGAAAAGGTTGTGCGGAGCGCAGCGACCTTTGGTCTCACGGAAGTAGCGGCTGCTCCACGTCGAGTCATAGCCGACGTTCACGAAGTTGTTCTTGATGCGGTAGAGCTCGGCACCCACGTTGGAGTTGTTGCCGCTCCAGCCGAACATCGGCTTCTTGAACGCTTGGAGGAGATCGACGTCGGACGAGCGAGCCGAGCGGATCGGACCCACTGTCTCGGGGATGTTCGACTGGAACACCGCCATGAAACGCGTGATGCCCTCGACGAGTTCTTCGATGACGATGTCGGCCTGGTTGAGCCCGATCTGCGGACGCGCCGTGCCGTCACACGTGGTGGCGTCGGAATTGTCGATCTTGAGAATCAGCGCCGGGCGCTTGGCGGTCGCATCGTCGGCCACCGGCAAACCCGTCAGCGGCGCGGGCGGGCCCGCGGCGACGGTGGAGGTCGTGGTGGATTCAGTGGTGGTCGATGTCGACGACGAAGACGACGACGTCGTCGCCGCGTTGTCGTCCTTGCCGCCGCCGCATCCCGCGGCCACGACCGCAAACAAGATCATCGAGCCAATAGCGGCGCGTGAGGACCAATAGCTACGCATGTGAGGTTCAGAGCTCCCGTAGCGCGTCGACGCGCAAGGTGACAGGCCAGGGATCGGCAGTGCGTTCGTCGTTCGATTCGGCCGGGTCGACGATCCACAGATGACGCGCCGCTCGATTGACGCCGGCCACCGCGGGCGAACCGGCGGCGATCGTTGCCAACGCGGCCGCCAGACCGGGTGGGTAGCGCGTGTAACGAACTGCTTCGAAATCGTCGCGCACCGACCGCTCTTCACCTTGCACGCGTTGTACGACCGCGTCGCCCATACGGCGTGGCAACACACGGCGCAACGACACGACGGTGGTCGCCGCCGTTCGAGACTTTGCGCCCAGCGCCGTCAACTCGCGCGCCAACACGCCTTCGAGTTGCAAGCGGTCGAGGCTCTCGAGGAGACCAGATGTCAAAGCGAGCGTGCCGTGATGCGGACGCCGACCGAAACCGCACGCGTTGCGGGCCGGGTCATCGACGATCACGACGACCGGTTTGCGAAAGCCGTGCGAATCACACAAACCGTCGAGCACGTTGAGTACGCGCGGTTGCGTGCGGGCATCTGCAGTGTGCACTCGGAGACCTTTCAAGACCAGTGCATCGGCCTGATGGAACAACAGCACGACGATGGTAACGCCCAACACCACACCCGCGGCCGCGGCCACGACCAGCGGAACACCGACCGCGAACGTGACGATGAACACGACGACGGCAATCAGCACACCGAACGGTGCAAGCAACTTGAGGCTCGATGAATCCATGACGCGCGCGACGATCAGACAGACGGAAGAATGATCAGAACTGCACGTGCGGTGTGGCGCGCGCTTCTTGTTCGGGCTCGAAGTATTCTTTTTCTTTGAAGCCGAACATGTTGGCGATGATCGAAGAAGGCACGGTCTGCGTCTTTGTGTTGAATTTCAGCACAGAGTCGTTGTAGTACTGCCGCGCGTAGGCGATGCGGCCTTCGGTGCCGGTCAACTCTTCTTGCAGTTGCAAGAAGTTGGTGTTGGCTTTCAAGTCGGGATACGCCTCGGCGACCGCGAACAACTGACGCAACGCGCCGGTCAAGATGTTGTCGCTCTGCGCGGCTTGCGCCGGACCGCTGGCCGTCGTCGCCGCGTTGCGGGCGGCGATCACGCGCTCGAACGTCTCACGCTCGTGCGAGGCGTAACCCTTGACCGTCTCGACGAGATTGGGGATGAGATCCCACCGGCGCTTGAGTTGCACGTCGATCTGCGCCCACGCGGCTTCGACGCGATTGCGGAGGCGGACCAGCCCGTTGTATTGGCTGAATACGTACAGCAACAACAGGACCAAGATCACGACGATGACGATGACAACGATCAAGGCAACTCCTCGAGGAGACGTTCCGCCACGCCTTGGCCCGGATACGAGAGTACCCCTGTGGGCGCCAGATTCCGTGTACCCCTCTCGGACAGGGGTCACGCCGCGAGGGCCGGCCGCCCGGCTCAGAGGGCCGCTAGGGTCCGGACTTGGCGATCGCGGCTTCGTACAGATCGAGATAGAGCTCCGCGAGCGCGGTCATCGAGTAGCCCGCGGCCCGGTCGATACCGGACTTCACCAGCCGCGATGCGAAGTCGCGGTCACCGATCACCGAGGACAACGCGCCCGCCAGTGCCGCGCTGTCGTCGGGCGCAACGAGTACCGCGTCACGGTCGGCGCGGGCCACATTGGCGTAGCCGTGAAGGTTGCTGGCCACGATCGGTGTGTGCGCGGCCATCGCCTCGAGCAGCACGACGCCGAACGATTCACCGCGCAGCGACGGCGCACAGAACACCGTCGCGCCGCGCAGCCGCGCGAACTTCTCTTCGTCGGAGATGCGGCCGAGCCACTCGATGCGGGGATCACCCGCCACCGTCGACATCAGCCGGGGCGTGTCGGGCCCGTCCCCCGCGATCCACAGCCTGACGTTGGCCGGCAGCAGTGCCATCGCGTGCAACAACACGTCGAGACCTTTGCGCGGTTCGTGGCGACCGACGAAGAAGATCGTCGGCGTGTCGGCCTCGATCGGCACGGTCCGTTCGATGCGATCGATCTCGATGCCGTTGAACAACACGATGTACTCGCCGCCGAGTGCTTTTTGTGCCATCGCGCGTGCGTCGTCGGACACCGCGGTGCGGACGTCGAGTCGGCGCACCAGCCAACGCACGACGGGGTTGAACCATGTGTATGCCTGTGATGCACCCGCCGCGTGGAATGTGCCGACGAGTGGCGACTCTTTGAACACCATGGCCGTCATCGTCGGGCCGGGAGCCATCGGTTCGTGGAGATGCACGACATCGAATTCTTCGTCGCGCAGCGCGCGGATCGTGCGTAGTTGTGCAGACGGGTCGGGAGCGATCGGCGCCACTGACCCGTTGGCGGCGGTCGGGATGCTGTTGCCCAACGGTGTCACCGACGAGTCGGGGGGTGGACCGTCGCACGGGCCGAGCACGCGAGCATCATGACCCTTGTCGCGGAGCGCTCGGGCGAGCGCGAGCACTTGTGCTTGCACGCCGCCGGGCAACGAGAGGCTGTACGGGCTGATGATGCCGATGCGCATCGGTCAGCCCACGGTCGTGTCGGCGCGCACGTCGTCGAACTGTGCCGGCACCGCTCGACCCAGCGCGGTGTAGTCGCTCGGCCAATTGGGTTGCAGCAGGTGCCACTGTTCGGGCGCGGCCGCGATCAACCCCTCGAGCTCGCGGGCCATGAGTTGGGTGACACGAGCGACATCGTCGCGCAGCTTGCCCTCACGGTGCACGGGGACGGGCGGCCGCACCACGCCATGGACACCGCCGCGCCGGAAATAGACGGCCGACGGCAGCAGCGGCGCGCCCGTACGCAACGCCAGCGTCGCCGGCCCGGCGGGTAACAACGTGCGCTCGCCGAAGAACTCGACCGGCACGCCCCCACCGCTGAGATAGCGATCGGTCAACAGGCACGTGATGTGGCGCGCTTTGATGGCCTTGACCACCGCCGCGCCCGCGCCCGCACCGAGGGGGATGACATCCATGCCCAGATCGCGGCGCAAGCCGGTGAACCACTCGAACAACTCCGGCGGGCGCAATTCTTCGACCACCGCGCTGACGCGCTCGCCCTTGATGCGGGTCAACCAGAACGCCGCCCACTCCCATCCGCCGAGATGCGGCAGCGCCAGGATCGGCCCGGTGCCGCCGGCGAGCGCGGCCTCGACGTGGTGGTAGCCATCGACGGTGAAGCCCTGCTCGATCTCTTCGGCGCTGCGACTGGGCAAGCTGAAGCTGTCGACGTAGTAGCGGGCATATGACACGAAGACTTCGCGCGACAGGCGCCGCAGTTCGCGGCCGTGCAACCCCGCGCCCATCACGCGGCGCAGGTTGCGTTCGGCGATCTGGCGCGGCTCGCGCTGCCACGCGGCCGCGGCGGCACCGATCGGATAGGCGACGCGCGACGTCACCGCCGGCGCGACGCGACAGAGGGCGGCGGCCGCCTTATAGGTGGCGACGACGCAAGAAGTCTTCACCGCTTACGCGGTGGACGTTCACGATCGCTCGTCGTGGATGGGCGGTCCCTCTGGGTCGCAGAGGTGCGCTCCCGCAATGTCGGTCGCAGGCGCGTGGTGCGCCGGCGTGCCGCGCGCTGCTCGCGGCGCCGCTTGCGTTGGAGTTGGCGTTGCATCTGCCGTTGGGTGATCGGCACGACGCGTTCGCGGCTGGCCTGGCGCCACACCTTGACGAAGCGTTGCCCGGCCGTGACCGCACTGAGGGCCAACATGACCCACAACACGCCGACCAGTAATTCGCTGAACAACAAACCGAAGCCGAGCATGATGAATCGCTCGGCGCGCTCCATCAACCCGCCCTTGGCGTCGTAGCCCAGCGACTCGGCTTTGGCGCGCTGATACGAGATGAGCATCGCCACGGCCATCAGCGCAACCGGCAACATGACGAGATGACCCGGGCGCGTCGACGCGAAATGCCATGCGATGCCGCCGAAGAGCAATGCGTCAGTGAGGCGGTCGGAGACCGAATCGAAGAACGCGCCCCGCTTGGAAGACAGACCGGACGCTTTGGCGACCGCACCGTCGAGCGCGTCGGGAACGCCCGTGAGGATCAACAACAAGAGCCCGAGACGAAGATTGCCGGTGCCGATGGCGACGGCCGCGCCGCCTGCCATCGCGATGCCGATGATCGTGATGACATCGGCAGTGATACCGGCGTTGCGCAGGCTCTCGCCGATCGGGGCCAGACCCCGTTCGATCGGAGACCGCCAATGGCCGTCGAACATTCGAACTCCTGGTGTCCGCCCGTCGCAGGCGAAGTTACTGTCGAGGTTATCCGAGCAATGTGTGAGTTGCGAAGGATCGAACTCTATTGAAAGGGCGTGGAACCACACTCATGGCACCAGATCAATATCGCAGTCTCTCCCCTGAGGCCATCCTCGCCACCCTACGGTCCCTGCCCCGCCGCTACCGGGCGGAACTCGCCAACGACCCGTCGATCGACCTCGAAGCCGTCGCCCGCGGCGAGGGCGGGCCGTCCCCCGCCAGCCTCATCGCGGCCGCCGCCGATCGCGTGTCCGCCCTCGCCGACGCCGTGCGGCGCGCCGCCGTGCTCGAGCAGCCGACGATCACCGTTACCGCCGAGACCGCCGGCGCGTCACCGTCGCTCGACGCCGCGCTGGCCACGCTCGATACCGCGGTCACGCACGCCGCTCAGGTCGTCGACTCGCTGCCGACCGAAGCGTGGAGCCGCACCGCCCGCGTCACTGGTGCGGGCGCCGGCGGCGAGATGACCGTGCTCGAGTTGGCGCAGGACTGTGCCCGGGAGGGAGTCGAGCGTCTCCGCGAACTCACGTCCCTCCTCGACCGCCTGAAGCCCGACCGCTGACTCCGTTCTCGCTGTCAAACGTCGCGTTATTCGCGACGTTTGACAGCGAGTTCGAGCCCTAGAGCTTGGACTCGCCGAGCACCTTCTTACGGGCCCAGTCGCCCAAGCGGTTGAACGACAGCACCGTCAAGAACATGACGACGGCCGGTAGTGGAACCAGATGCCCGATTTACAAGGGAATTCGGCGCATCAGCCGTCGTATTCGGAGAAGTC
>JBDTLT010000247.1:0-8002 GCA_039934635.1 Acidimicrobiales bacterium | reverse complement strand
CGACACGCTCGGTGCCGTTGATCACGAACGTGCCCTTGTCGGTCATCATCGGGAAATCACCCATGAACACCGTTTGCTCTTTGATCTCACCGGTGTTCGCGTTCATGAACCGGGCGCGCACGAAGATCGGCGCGGAATAGGTCATGTCCTTTTCTTTGCACTCCTCCACCGAGAACTTGGGCGGTGGGCGCAGGTCTTCATCGTCGGGATCGAACTCGAGCTCGAGTTGCAGCGTCTCGCTGAAATCCTTGATGGGCGAAATGTCATGAAAAGCTTCGGCGATCCCCTCTTTGAGGAACCACTTGAACGAATCACGCTGAACGGAAATCAGATCGGGCAACTCGAGGGGTTCCTTGAGATTGCCGAACGAATAGCGGTCCCGGGCTATTGGGCGAGACGACACGAATACTCCTCGGAGGGGGTACAAACAGACGGACCCGGCCCGGACGCAAGCAGCGACCTGGTCGGGAGGAGTGCAGGCGCGAGGGCGCGCGTCACCGGTGAAAACCGAGAGACAGAGAAATTGCGCAACGCAAAACGCGAACGAGCGGGCACGGCAACCCGGGAGCATAACCCGGGTCGGGCAGATTGGCAACCCCGTCTGAGCACGCTAACGCACGCCTTGACGGCGCCGCGCTGGGCAGCAGGGTAAGGGCGGATCCGGCCGAGGTCAAGCCTTTGGCCGAGGTTGATTCGGGTGACCCAAGAGGGCGGGCCGAAGGCCCGCCCTCGAATGGACTTACTTCAACTCCACAGACGCGCCGGCGCTCTCGAGCTGGGCCTTGGCCTTTTCGGCGTCTTCCTTGGAAACCTTCTCGAGCACGGGCTTGGGAGCACCGTCGACGAGATCCTTGGCCTCTTTGAGGCCGAGGTTGGTGAGCGAGCGCACCTCTTTGATCACGTTGATCTTCTTTTCGCCAGCGGCGAGCAACACGACGTCGAATTCGTCTTGCTCTTCGACGACCGGAGCCGCCTCGCCGGGGCCGCCGACCATCTGCATGGCCGCCATGGGGGCCGCTGCGGTGACGCCGAAGCGCTCTTCGAACGCCTCTTTGAGCTCTTTGAGCTCGAGCACCGTCATGCCGGCGATCGCATCAAGAATGTCTTCTTTTGTGGGCATTTTCTGTTCTTTCTTGTTCGGTTGTGGTGGCTACGCGCGATCAAGCGGCAGCGGGTTCGTTCGATTCGTTCTTCTCGATCAACGCGTTGAGCGCATACAAGAATTCGCGGGGGATGGCGTCGAGCAGGTTGACGAACTGCTGCGTCGGCGCGGCCATGAGGCCGGCCAACTCGGCGAGCAACTGCTCACGCGGGGCAACGTCCGCGAGTGCCTTGACATCGTCGGCCGACAGCCGGCGTCCACTGAGCACGCCGCCTTTGATGACGAACGCCTCGTGGTCACTCGCATACTTGCGCAACACCTTGGCGACGCCGACCGCATCACCCGGCTTGTCGGCCGTGCGTGCCGCGAATGCGATCGCGGTGGGTCCTTCGAGCAGATCTTCGATCTCGATGCCGAGGTCACGTGCCGCGAAGCGGACCAACGTGTTCTTGTACACCTTGAGCTCGCCACCCGACTCGGCCAGCGACGCCCGCAGCGCCGCCATCTGGGGCACGTTGAGCCCGCGGTACTCGGTCAGGACCGCCGCGTCGGCGTTGGAGAGCTTTTCGCGCACCTCGTCGACGACTGCGACCTTCTCTGGTCTGGGGTTTTCCATTTACACCTCCTCGGAAACGAGAAACGGGTGCTCGCCGTGGCCACCGGGACCGAGCGAACACCCGCAATGCCGAAGCAGTGTGGAAGGTTCACCTCGTCCGGCGGGGAAATCCCCATTCAGCCCGTGGGCACCGGAGGTCTTCGGCGAGCAAATTCAGTTGTCGTGTGATGTTATCGGATGCTGGGTTGTTCACATTGGCGGCGACAATCCGCCGCTATGAGGTCTCTTTGGCGGTGGCCGTGTCGACCTTGACGCCGGGGCCCATGGTCGACGAGACGACGACCTTCTTGAGGTACTTGCCCTTGGACGACGACGGCTTGGCCCGCTCGAGCTCGTCGATGACGGCCGAGAAGTTGCGCTGTAGGTCGGCGATCTCGAAGCTCACCTTGCCGATGGGCACGTGCACGTTGCCGTAGCGGTCGGTGCGGTACTCGACCTTGCCGCCCTTGAACTCGGTGACGGCCTTGGCGACGTCGTCGGTGACGGTGCCCGTCTTGGGGTTGGGCATGAGACCACGGGGGCCGAGCGTGCGACCGAGCTTGCCGACGAGCGGCATGAGATCGGGCGAGGCGATGGCGACGTCGAAGTCGAGGAATCCACCCTCGATGCGGGCGACGAGGTCTTCGGCACCCACGACATCGGCGCCGGCTTCGCGCGCCGCCGTGGCCCGGTCGCCCTGGGCGAAGACCGCGACCCGGACGTCTTTGCCGGTGCCGGCGGGCAACCCGACGGTGCCGCGCACCATCTGGTCGGCCTTGCGGGGATCGACGCCGAGACGGGCGACGACGTCGACCGATTCGTCGAACTTGCGGCTGCTCAGGCTCTTGACCATCGACAGTGCCTCGGCGGCCGAGTACTGATTTTCGCGGTCGAAGCTCGTCAACGCTTCACGATGCTTTTTTCCTTGCGCCATGGAAATGGCTCCCTCTATGTGAGCGGGGCTGCGTGAGGTGTGCGCAGCCGCCGGTGTGTTGTCGGTCTTCAGTCGTCGATCGTGATGCCCATGCTGCGGGCCGTGCCGGCCACTTGCAGCTTGGCCGCGTCGAGATCTTTGGTGTTGAGATCAGGCATCTTGGTGCGGGCGATCTCTTCGAGTTGCGCCTGCGAGATGCGGCCCACCTTTTCGACGCCGGTGTTCTTGGCGCCCTTGGGCACGCCGGCCGCGGCGCGCAACAGGTTTGGCGTCGGCGGGGTCTTGGTGACGAAGGTGAACGAGCGGTCATCGAACACGGTGACCTCGACGGGGACCACCATGCCGCGCTGCGACTCGGTCGCGGCGTTGTATTGCTTGCAGAACTCCATGATGGCCACGCCGTGGGGGCCGAGGGCCGTACCGACCGGGGGCGCCGGGGTCGCTTGACCGGCCGGGATCTGGATCTTCACGACCGCGATGATGCGTCTTCTTGCCATTTCAAAAATCTCCCGAAGTGCCGGGGCGACGCGCGATCGCGCGCACCAAACCCGGCGAGAACCGATCAAGTCTGCAAACAACCGGGCCCCGTCGCAACTCCGACGACGAGAATCCGCTGAAACAGACGGGTTATAGCTTGGCGACCTGGCCGAACTCGAGGCCCACGGGGGTCTCGCGACCGAAGATGTTGACGAGCACCTTGACGGTCGCCTGGTCTTCGTTGATCTCGACGATCTCGCCCGAGAAGTCGGCGAAGGGACCTTCGCGCACCCGCACGGTCTCGCCCATCTCGTAGTCGAGGCGGGCCCGGCGCGTCTTTGCCGGCGCTTCTTTGCCCTCTTCTTTGACACCGAGGAAGGTCTCGACCTCGCGCCGTGACAGTGGCGAGGGCTTGCCCCCGTGGCCGATGAAGTTGACGATGCCGGGCGTGTTGCGCACGACGTACCAAGAGTCGTCATCGAGCAGGCAGCGCACCAAGAGATAGCCGGGGAAGACCTTCTTTTGGACGGTGACCTTTTTGCCGTTCTTGTACTCGACGACTTCTTCCATGGGGATCACGACTTCGTAGATGTGATCTTCCATGCTCATCGATGCGGTGCGGGCCTCGAGATTTTGCTTGACCTTCTTCTCGTAACCGGACTGCGTATGCACGACGTACCAGCGCCCGGGGCGGTCGTACGGGCTCTGCACGCGAGGTGCGTTTTGGCTGAGTAACTCGTCTTCGTCGATGACACCGTCATCGCCGTCGACGAGGGCAGCCGCGTCGGTTTCGGGTTCGGTCTGATGCTCGAATTCGTTTTCCACAATGGGGCTCATGCTCTGAACAATCTGATGACGAACTCGGAGAAGAGCCAGTCGAGACCGGCCATGAGCGCGGTGAGAACGACCACGTTGGCGAGCACGACGATCGAATATTTGATGGTCGTCTCGCGTGATGGCCACGCGACCTTCTTGAGTTCTTGGCGAACCTCACGCAGGAATTGGCGGGCGCCGGCGCGCTCTTCGGGACGAGGCGCGGCGGGCGCCTGGCGACGTTGCGCAACAGGGTTGCCTTCGCCGTCGACGTCGCCCGAACGCTGCAACATGCGTCGTTGTTGGCGGTTGAGGGTCATAGATCAACTCGAGCTTGAAGAAAGGGGGAATCTGCAACTGCGGGCACGCAGAGCCTATCGGTTGTGCGTTGCGACGCGTAAGCGCAGGGCAGGAGGGACTTGAACCCCCAACCTGCGGTTTTGGAGACCGCTGCTCTGCCAGTTGAGCTACTGCCCTAGGGGTGACGATCGAGGATAGCCCGTCCAGCTCAGACACGGCTACGTCGATAGAGCTTCGTGAACAATGCCGTCGCTCAGGCTTCCCTAGAGGATCCCGAAGCGCGTGCGCCGCGTGCGCCCGGCGAGCACGGCCCCGGCCGCGCCGGCCGCCAAGACGCCACCGACGTAGGGAGCGACGCGCACGAGGCGGGCCAACCGGCGTGAGGGGGAACCGGCGCAGCGCCGCAGATCGGCGTAGAGCTGCGCCAAGAGATCGGCGGGCGGCTCGATGTGCTCGGTGCGCAGCACCCGGACTTGTGAGCGGAACGCCCGTTGGGCATCGAGCTCATGGCGGCACTTGCTGCATTGCTCGACGTGCTGGCGGTGCGCGAGCGAGACGACGCTCGTCTCATCGAGCATTTCGCTGACGATGTCCCGGCAGCTCTGACCCTCATATGGCATGGCGTTGATCTCCCGGAAAAAGCCGGTCGCGCAACATCCGTCGGGCCCGATGGAGGCGAACCTTGGCCGCGGACTCGGTGATACCGAGCTCCGCGGCGATCTGGTCGTGGGGCAATTCGTAGACATCGCGCAGCACGATCACCTGTCGTAACCGAGGGGGAAGCTCCGCGATGGCGAGCTCGAGTCGAGCCCGCAGGGTGCTGGCATCGACGTGTTGCGCGGGGTCGTGGTCGGCTCGCAGATCGAGCACCGGCGTGTCGGGCCCGAGCTCGGCGTGGCGGTGGCGGGCCGATCGAGCAGATACCGACGCCGCGCAATTGGCGGTGATTCGGTAGAGCCAGGTGGAGAACTGCGAATCGCCCCGGAAACGGCCGATGGAGCGGTAGGTCCGCAAGTAGGTCTCTTGCACCACGTCTCGCGCGTCCTCCTCGTTGCCCGTGAGGCGAAAAGCGAGTGTGTACGTGTCGTGGTACGTCAATCGCACGAGCTGCTCGAAAGCCTCGTGATCGCCCCGGCGCGCCGCTTCGACGTACCGGATCACCTCAGGTGGGCTCATGATTCAGACCCCCGCCCCCCGCGAGCGTTACATGACGAAACTATGACGACGCGTCAGCGAGTCCGCGAAATCTGCGTCGACCCTAGCGGGTCTCCTTGTGCACGGTGTGCTGGCGGTCCCAGCGGCAGTACTTGTTGATCTCGATGCGCTCGCGATCGTTCTGCTTGTTCTTGCTGGTGATGTAGTTGCGCCGCTTGCACGTCTGGCACTCGAGGGTCACGTTGACCCGCTTTTCGTTGCTCTTCTTGGCCATGTGAAGTGGCCTCCTTGTTGTTCTGGCGTAGCGACGGACAGGCTCGAACTGTCGACCTCTCGATTATGAGTCGAGCGCTCTTACCAACTGAGCTACGTCGCCATGCGTACCGGAGCTCCCTGTCAGAATCGAACTGACGACCTCTTCCTTACCATGGAAGCGCTCTGCCGACTGAGCTAAGGGAGCAGCGAAAACTGCCCCGAATCATGCCACGCGCCGGGCCTGTTCCCCAACCTGTTACCCGCAAGAGTGCCGCCATCGCGCGTCGGCGACCGCAGGTAGTGGAGAAGACCCATGTAGATGAGACTTCTGGCTCAAGTTTTTCGCGAAGCGTGTCGAAACATTGCTCGTGCGGTACGAACGACTAGTCATCGAAGCAGAGGACAACAACTTCAGCGTGGAATTTCACCCACGACTGACCGTGATCGCGGGGGTGGGGCGCCTCGAACGAGAGGGCCTCATCAACGAGCTCGTGGGTGCGCTCGGGAGCAGCCGATCGGGGGTGCACGCGGAGCTCGCCACCGACAGCGGGGGGCGTTTCGCGGTGTTCCGGCCGACCGGCGGACGCCATCGGGTCATCGATGTGGAACAGGCCGAGGACATCACGCGGTTCTTCGCCAACGGCGAGGGCCAGATCGATGTGCTCGCCCGGGCCGGTCTCGATTCCCGGTCGGCGCGCCGCCGCATGCGGGTCACGCCGGGCGACCTCACGACGAGCTCGCAGACCGACCAGATCATCCGGCGCCTGGCGCTGATGGATCCGACCGAGCTGTGGAGCGCCGCCGAACGCGTGCGTATCACCGAGGATCAACTCGCCGCCGAGGCCGAGTCGATGCACGCCAATCCGGAGGACGCGGAGGTGGTGCAGCGCATCGAAGATCGCCACCACGAATTCATGGTTGCCCAGAGCCGCCACGAGTTGTTCCGCAAGCTGAGCTTCTTCTGCGGCGCGTTCGCGGCATTGGCGGCAGTGCCCATGTCGCTGTTCTTCGGCAAGGTGTCGGCCATGCCGCTCGTCTTCGCCGCCGCGGCGATCACCGTCATGTCGTTTCGTCAGTTCAAGCAGCTCGAAGTCGCCGGCCACGACGAGACCAAGGCGCTCAAGGCCGCGGGCGCGCAGTCGTACCTCGGCTTCCATTTGCAGCGGGTCAACGGCCTGCTCGCCAGCGACCAACATCGCAAGCGCCTCATGCGGGCGGCGGAAGAACACCGCGGCTCGACCGAAGCGTGGAAGCACCTCGTCGGTGATCTCGACGTGACCTGGGTACTCGCCCGGCGTGAAGCCATCGACAGCGCGGCGCGGACGCGCCAAGCCCTGACCACCCGCACGTCGTCGGTCGATCATCCCGCACTCGATGACGCGGCGACGGCCGATCTCGCCCAGGCGTTGATCGCCCGTCTCGCGGATGTGCGATCACTCGGTGCCGGCGGGGAGAGCTTCCCCTTGTTGCTCGACGATCCCCTTCGCGATCTGCCGCGGCCGCTCAAGCCGGCGCTGTTGGAGCTGCTCGTGCGGTCGTCGTCGAGCCAGCAGCTCATCTACTTCACCGAGGATCCTGACGTGTCGTCGTGGGCCCGTGTCGAAGCGCTGACCGGCGAGCTCAACGTGCTCGAACCGGCCCGCCCGACCGAGCGCACCGATATCGCCGCCGCTCAAATCGCGGTCTGACCTCCCCGCTCTGCCGAGCCGCTCGGGCTTAGATTGCGGCGGTGCAAATTCGAACGGCGCGCCTGACCGACGCCGAAGCCATCCGGGGCATCTACAACCGGGCGATCCTGACCGTCGCGACCTTCGATATGGAAGAGCGTTCGCTCGACGAGCAGCAACAGTGGTTGGCCTTGCGGTCAGGCGCCCACATCGTGCTCGTCGCCGACGAGGGCGGCACGCTGGCGGGGTTTGCCTCGCTCTCGCCGTATCGCGACCGGCCCGCCTATCGCACGACCGTCGAGAATTCGGTCTATGTCGACCAGTCGTTCCAGGGCAAGGGCGTCGGCAAGTCGTTGATGTCCGCGCTGGTCGACGCCGCCCGTGACCACGGCTTCCACTCCGTGATCGCCCGCATCGTCAGCAGCAACGCGGCGTCGATCGCGCTGCACCGAGCGGTGGGCTTCGAGATCGTCGGCGTCGAGAAGGAAGTGGGGCGCAAGCTCGGACGGTGGCTCGACGTGGTGGTCATGCAGCGCATGCTCAGCGTGCGGTAGTCGCCGAAGGCGCATGCCCCAGCGGCCCCAAAGCGGAGAGCTCATGCCCAAAGCGGAGAGCTCATGGTTATCGCTGCGTCGTTGTGCCCGCGGCCGCGTTATCCTCGTGCGTCCTGGGTCGGTGCCCGAGTGGCCAAAGGGAACGGGCTG
>JBDTLT010000246.1:0-8007 GCA_039934635.1 Acidimicrobiales bacterium | reverse complement strand
CCGTCGCGGACCCGGCGGCAGTAGCCTGGATGTCGTGGTCAGCGCACGCGACAGAGCGAAGATGCAGCGAATCAGCAGTGATCTCGCGTCCGGCGAGCGCGACGACCGCGGCACGCCGGAGCAACGCCGGAAACTGCTCGAGGTCATCAACGCCGATCGGACTGCTCACGGTCTGGAGCCGCTCGATGATCGGGCACCCGAGGAGGGCATCTATGACCGAGCACGATCCCTCGGCATGGCTCGCATCGATCGCTGAGATCTTCGACCGCCTCGGTGTCGAGTGGACCGTCGTGGGCGCACTCGCCGCCAACCGCTATCGGGCGACCCCTCGCTTCACGACCGATCTGGACA
This sequence comes from Acidimicrobiales bacterium, assembly GCA_039934635.1. Classification (GTDB taxonomy): domain Bacteria; phylum Actinomycetota; class Acidimicrobiia; order Acidimicrobiales; family WLNW01; genus DATLFA01. The sequence goes on along the minus strand of JBDTLT010000246.1, from coordinate 7,656 downwards.
CCATGGCGCGCCACCACACGGCGCTCGTCGGCGCGCTGCAGCAGGCCGGCTACGAGGTATCGGTCTTCGCCGACGAGGGCGAGGCACCCCACCTCATACGATGCCACCGCGGGCCGGCGGCCATCGACATTCTCCTGCCCGTCATCGAGTACCAAGCGGTTGCCCTCGCCCGCGCCGTCGATCACGTGCTCGCCGTCGAGGACGTGATCGTCCACAAGTTGATCGCCTGGCGACCTCGCGACCGCGACGACATCCGCTCCATTCTCGAGTCCGGTGTCGAGTTCGACGCCGCCTACCTGATCCGCTGGATCGTCGAATGGGAAGTCACCGATCGCTGGCGGACTTTCGCCGCCGATCGGGAGTCGGACGCCGGCGAATAGCGCGATCAATCCGGCGAAGCCGAGCGCGGTTTGCGGATTATTCGACGTGACCTGGTCGAGTCCACGCGGGCAGCCCGCAGCGGCCATCCGGCGAATTGCTCATGCGCTCGACATTCCATTCAGCTGATGCGTCGCTCTTCGCCGGCCCAATATGGCGCGCGCAGCTCGCGTTTCAGCACCTTCATCGCGGCGGAGAGCGGCAAGGGCTCGGTGCGGAACTCAATCGACTTCGGCAATTTGTAGGCCCCGATGGAGTCGCGCGCGTGGGCCACCAATTCGTCGAACGTGACTGCGGAGCCGTCACGAGTCACGACAACGGCATGCACGGCTTCGCCCCACTTCGAGTCGGGTATGCCGATGACTGCGACCTGAGCGACGGCGGGATGCGACGCGAGTGCGTTTTCGACCTCGATCGAGTACACGTTTTCGCCTCCCGTCACGATCATGTCCTTGACGCGGTCGACGAGGTAGAGGTAGCCGTCGGCGTCGAGGTAGCCCGCGTCGCCGGTGTGGTACCAGCCCCCTTCGAAGGCCTCGACGGTGGCTGCGGGTTGGTCCCAATAGCTTGTCATGAAGTTTCCACCTTGAACGCAGACCTCGCCGGTCGTTCCCGCCGGTACCTCCGACCCTCCGAAGTCTCGGATGCTGATCGTGACACCGGGTACCGCTCGACCGGCGCTGCTCAGGTATCGATCACCGTTACGGTGTTCATCCGGGCCGAGCAGGGTCACGAGCGAACTCGACTCGGTCATCCCATAGCCCTGCCACAGGTTGAGCGTGGGATACCTCGTGCGCAGGCGTTCGACGAGCACGCGCGGCATAGGGGCAGCGCCATAGATCAGATCGGTCAACGTCGACAGCGCGTCGTCGTGAAAGTCGGGATGGCTGAACAGCAAGCTGATCATCGTCGGCACCATCATCGTGACCTGCGGCTGATGTTGTGCGAGTGCACGCAGCACGACCGAAGGATCGAAGAAGGGTACGGTCACGACGTGGCCGCCGAAGGCGGCTGGGACCGCGATCGAGTACATCGACGACGCGTGGAACATCGGAGTCTGGAGCAGGTGTACATCGCTGCGACCCGCACCCGTCGCCATCAAGGAGTGATAGATGTTCAACATCTCCGCTCGTTGGCTGAGCAATACCCCCTTGGGTCCTCCGGTGGTTCCGCCCGTGTACATCAGCACGACGGGGTCGCACTCGTGCCCGTCGCCCGGCAGCAGGGGAGTCGAGTTCGACACGAGGTCATCGAACGTCACGTCGGCATCGGCCCCCGCGTGGCCGATGCGAACGACGTGATCGAGGCCGGCCTCAGCGCGAATGCAGTCGATGAGTGGTGCGAAGGTCGAGTCGACGAAGCACACCTTCGTCCCCGAGTCGCGCAGGACGTGCACCAGCTCTGCGGCCGCGAAGCGGAGGTTGAGCGGATTGATCACACCGCCACCCAGGAACGCCGCGTGGTAGAGCGCAAGATAGTCCGACGAGTTCAGGGCCAGTACTGCGAACCGGTCGCCTCGCTCGACGTCGAGTTGCCTCAGCCCGCGGATGACGCGCTGCACACGATCGATGTGTTGGCTCAACGTGTGGGTCACGCCGGTTGCGAAGTCGGTGACAACAGCGCGGTCGCCGTGGCGTTGTGCCGCGGGCAACAGCAGCCGGGCGTAGAGAAGTTCCTGCATTGGTCGATCTGTTCCTCTCGCGATGTGGTCTCGTTCGAAAGTAGAGATCTTCGGTCGTGCGCGCTTGTACGAACTGGCTGACCCGACCACAGCGCGCGAGTATCGCAACGTGACGATGGCGATGGAACGCGGCGCGTTGTTATGGCCTGCGGCGATCGTCGCGTGGGTCCCCGGATACGCGTCGGCGGCGCACCGTCATCACTGCGTGCAGATGATCCTGTCTTTGCGCGGCACCCTCCGCGTGCGCGGGGCACAGCCGGGCTGGACCGAAGCGCACGGCGTGTTGATCCGGCCCGACGCACTGCACGAGGTCGACTCGAGTGACACTCCGGCGTTGATCGCGTTCGTCGACGCCGAAAGTGAGGTCGGCGCCGGCCTCATGCAGAAATTCGAGGACGACGTCTCGGTGATCGACATCGGCACGGTTTCCGCGTGGCGAACGCAGCTCGGCGACCCCATGCGGCTCGAACAAGCCGCGGTCGATACCTGGCTTCGCACCGAGTTCCTGGTGTCACGACAACCGACAACCTTGCATCCCGCGATCGATGGGCTGTTGCCGTACATACGGTCGCAGATCTTGCACAGCGCCGATTTGTCGCTCGGGCACCTGGCCGGCGTGGCGAGCTTGTCGCCATCACGGCTCATGCACGTGTTCACCGAGGCGATAGGTGTGCCGCTACGGCCTTACATCCTCTGGCTTCGCATCCAAATGGCCGCCGGCGAGTTGCTCTTCGGTGCGACGGCTACCGAGGCCGCGCACCGCTCGGGTTTCGCAGACTCGGCGCACCTGACGCGCACGTTCCGGCGCATGCTTGGCACTACTCCGAGCGAGCTCGTTCAGCGCGGCCCCGGTATCGAAACGACGGCGATCCCGCACGACCCCGAACTCTGAAACTCGCGCGACGTCTGAAAGCTGTCAGTGAACGAGGAGATCGTCGAACGAGGGATGACGAAGGAAGTGCCAAATCTCCGACGGGTAAAACGGGCACATCACGGCGGAGCGGCCGAACTCCGTCCAGTAGTAGTTGTGCGCTCGCGGGTCGCTCCAGACCTTGCGGGCGTTGCGGTCGTCGACGAGGTGGTTATATCGCCAGTAGGCGTCTTCGGTCACCTCGATCGCATGCTTGTCGTTGACGATGAGTTGTTCCATGCACTCCAGCGCGTATCGGGCGACGACCTCGTGGAAGCTGGCGGGGTGCATGCCGCCGTTCGTATTCGGTCCATAGACCATCCAGAGGTTGGGGAAGCGCGGCACCATGCATCCGAGGTACGCGCGAGCGCCGTCGTCGGCCCACGTTTTCTCGATCGTCACGCCGTCGCGTCCGATGATCGTCATCGGGAACAGATAGTCCGTCGCGTGGAAGCCCGTGGCGTAGACGATGACGTCGACCTCGTGATGCGCGCCGGTGACGGTTTCGATCCCGGTCTCGGTGATCCGGCGGATCCCGTCTGTCACAAGCGTGACGTTGTCCGCATGGAGCGCGTCGAGGACGCTGTACTCGCTGTCCACGGCGAGCGGCCGCGCGGAGAGGTAGGGGTGCGGCGGTGTCATCTTGCGCACCAACTCGGGATCTCCGAGTTTGTGCTCGAGGAACGCGAGGCACGCGTCACGGCTCGCCTTGTTCCGGGCGTTGCACGCGTCGGGATCGTCGAAGTGTGGGTCGATCTCGCTGACGTCCGCCATGAACCGGATCGTCATCGCTGCTCGGAACCGCATGAAGTTCGTGTAGAAGGGCAGGTTCCGATCGAGCCAGTTGACCTGGGGCGGATAGGGCGTTCGGTAGTCCGGGGTGGGCATGAACCATTGCGGCGTGCGCTGGAGGATGACCACGTGTGCCGCTTCGAGAGCGAGCTCGGGGATCATCTGGTAGCCGCTGGCCCCGGTGCCGATGACGGCAAATCGCTTGCCTTTCAGCTCGAGGTTGTTCGGCCAACGCGCCGAGTGAAAGGACGGGCCCCGGAAGTCGGACATGCCTTCGATGTCGGGCAGCTTGGGACGGTTGAGGAAGCCAACGGCGGTGATGACGCCGTTCGCCCTCAGCACTCGCTCGCCGGTGGGGCCGGCGATGGACACCTGCCACTCGCTCGTGGTCTCGTCCCACGCCATCGATCGCACTTCGGTCCCGAAGAGGATGTCGTCGCGCAGCTCGAACGTGTCCGCCACCCAGTGGAAGTAGCGCTCGTTCTCCGACGCCGGGCAGTGCGAGTAGGGATAGCTGTAGTCGACACCGTAGAGGTTCGTGTAGGCACGGCTCTGGCTGTCCACCCGACAGCCGGGATACCGGTTCTCCCACCACGTACCGCCGACATCGGCGTTCTTCTCGATGACCGTGAACGGGATCCCGGCGCGCTTCAGCTGGATCGCCGCGTTGAGGCCGCCCAACCCACCCCCGATGACGATGACGTTGAACGCGTCGAGGCGGTCCTGCGGCGGCGGCGTCTGCCACTGAAGGCCGCGCGCCCACGGATCCAGCGACAGCTCTTCGATGTAGAGCCCCATGTCTTCATCGGCAAGCTCGAAGTCGCTCGCAAGCCGCAGACTCGTCGGAAGACGTTCCTCGGCGCCGATCGAGATCTCTCCCGCTCCTGCGTCACGGTACGCCTTCAGGAACTCGGCTGCTTTCTGCCGCAACAGAGGTGCATCGTCGTCGCCGCCGGCAAGACCGCGTGCAGCAGGGCCGACAGGGTTGACCCGTGCTCGGGCAACCTCTTCGTCGCCCGTGAGCTGATACAACAGCCCGCGAAGCACCATCAAGTCCGCGAAGGTGACGGCATCTTCGATCACCTCATCGGGCGCGGCCAGCAAGCCCTCGCGCACGTGCGATTCCAACCGCGCCATTGCCATTACCGCACCTCCGCGATCTGCCCCCACCGGCCAGTAGCAGGCGACATGCTAAGTCAACTGCGTCCGGAGCGCGATTCGGCAGGGACACGCCCACGATGCGCCGCTTCGAGGGACCTGCGGCGATACCAGCCCTTCGTGATCAATCGTCAACGACCCAACGGGGGCCGCGTAAGGTCGAGGTCGGCGGCGGTGGCAGGACGTACCGAGATGTTCGACTGCTCGGGTTGGTCATCGCGGTACCAGACCACCGTCCGGTCCTGAGTCTCGAGTCGCCGCATGCACCGACCTGGCGTGAGAACAGTCGTCGTGTCGGTATTCGAGCTAAGCGTAAAACCTTGCTCGAACCCGGCATCGACCCCAACCGCTCCGTGCTCGAGACGGCCGATGGTCAGCTGACCGTCCGCAGGCTCGTTGGGAACGATTGCCTCTCGTATCGGTTCGGCGCATCCTCGCGCGCCGACCACGCGCTGATCGCGCACGATCCACGTCACCGAACCCTGTCGTAAGGGGCAGCTGAACGCTCCGCTCTTCGTCGCTGCATAGGCCTCATAGCTTTTCGGCGTGTCGAAGCGCTGTTCGAACAACAGCGTCGGCGCTTCGATCTGGTCGAGCTCGGTCAGATACGGCGTCGGCTTGAGGATGTCGCCTCCAGCGTCGACGCGCAGCCGTAGCGCGAACCGTCGACGGCCACCGACATAGTCGAGATCGGTGATCAGTCGATTACCGCTGTGCGCCGCGAACAGCACTTGATTGTGCAGGCGGGGATCGTTGGCGAAGTGACTGCGCGGATGCAGTATCCACGGCCCGTCGAAGTGCGCCGGCAGGACTACGACCGAGTCGGCAGGCGCCTGAGCCACCGCCGCGACCTCGCGGTCGACACCATGCTGATAGTGGACGTAATGGCGTACCGGCGCCCACAACGCCAACGCGGAGCCGACCACGACTCCCGCGCCGACGAGGGCCGTCCCCCGGAGCTGCGTGGCGACGCGATCGCCGGCCAGGCCGAAGAAGACCGTCGCGGGGACCCACAGTTCGCCGTAGTAGAAAGGGCCGAGATAGTGCCGGCCGCCGGCGACGAGCATCGTCCCCCAGTAGATGGCGTATGCACCCGGAACGGCGAAGGCCAGTGAGCCGAGAAGGAGCGCCGTTGCCCGATCGCGCCGCCACAGGAGCACCGCACCGAGGAAGATGAATGGCAGTGCGACGTAGCCGCCGGGCAGCCAGCGCGGCAACTCGGACAAGTTTCTCAGCGTGGCACTTGCCATCCGGCCGGCGGTGACTTGGACGATCGGCGTATCTACGGCGATGTGCCGGGGTCCGAAACCGAGCCGGTTGTCGCCGCCCGCCGCGTCGATGGGAAAACGCAATGCGCTCCCGGTGACGTAGGCGTTATAGAACAGCGTGGCGACCATGGGAAGCGCACCACCGGCGATCGCGCCGACCACATGGCGTCCGAGCAGACGCCACGAGGCTCGCAGATGCCAAATGGCCACGGCAACGCACAGCGCGCTCGTGATAGCCGCATCGTACGGTCGCATGGCGAAGAGCGCACCCGCCGCGGCGCCGGCAACCGCAGTGAAACCGACACGGCAGGTGGTCAGAGCGCGTCGGATCGAGGCCAGCGCGACCATCTCGAAGAGCAACGCCGGAAGATAAGAAAGATATGCGCCGCTGTGAATGACGAAGAAGGGAGACAGCACGAATGCCCCTGCGCCGATCAGCGCAGCCCGCCGGTTGGCGGTGAACTCACGGACAAGCCAGAACGCGGCGAGGGCGAGTGCGGCCATCAGCACCGCCTGGGTCACGGCATACGAACCCGTCAAACGGCTGCCGGCAGCCATCAGCGCCGGCCAGCCTGGGGGGAACACCATGATCCGGCGGCCGTTCTGCAGCCCCGACATCCATGGCCGGAAGGCGTCGGGCAGGTCGGCCGGCAGCGTCACCATTCCCTGGCGGAACATGTCCGCCTGAAACCGATAGACGGCAGAGTCGTTGTTGCCTGTTCCGTACGGTAGCAGCGCGTGAGCGCTCGTCAGCGAGATGGCGAAGGCCGCGACAGCCAGGACGATCGGGCCAGTCTGTGCACGGATCCCCACAAGCATGCCGAAACTGTACGACAACTGACCGACAGGCCCGGCCGATTCGATCACCTACCGCGAGCGTCCGCCGATGTATCGAAGCGCAGCAAGTCCTCGACTGCGCCGCCAGAGGGCGCGGGATCGTTGCGGCGACGGATCAACTCATGCGCGCACGTCAGACCTCAGCGCGCCGTGACCTCGGCTGCATCGGCCGCGTGCGCGAGCTCGCGGGCGACGAGGTCGGTGATCGGGCGTTGGGGTCCGGCGCGCCATTCGCGCCACGGGAGCAGGTCGTACCACTTGCCGATCGCGGCGAAGTCGATCGTGGCGGTGATCACCTCTTCGCCGACGCCCGCCTTGGCGAGCGTGACCGGGAAGCCCGGGAACTCGACGGCGGCGATCACGCTGCCGCCGGCCCACTCGGGTGGACCGTGGCTGGTGCCGACGCGGTTGGCCGACGCGGCGGCGATGAGGTTCTCGTGGGCCCGGGCATTGGTGACTTGTTCGAGGTGCTCGCGCGCACGGGGGAGCGCGGACCGTCCGGTGGGGTTGAGCAGCAGGCGCGCTCCCTTCATCGCGAGCACCCGGCTCAGCTCGGGACCCATGTAGAAGTCGTAACAGATCTGGATGCCGATCGGTCCGAGGTCGGTCTGGAACACCGGCAGCGCGTCGCC
>JBDTLT010000245.1:0-8068 GCA_039934635.1 Acidimicrobiales bacterium | reverse complement strand
AGTGCATCCGGCATCTCAATTCCCCTCGTTCACCCGCGCCTTGACCCGTTCTCGCAGCACAGCTTCGCGTGTGAGCTGCACGTTATCCGACGTTGTGCTGCGAGAACGCTGTTCGAAGGCCTGCGCGAACTCGATCGGCCTCAAAGAAGATCTCGACTTCGGTGAAGCGCAGGACGGTGTATCCGGCCGCGATGAGGCGCGCCGTGGTCCCATCGTCGCGACGACGGTCCGTGAGAGCCGAGTGGTAGATGATGCTGTCGATCTCGATTATCAGGCGCAGGGGGCCGTAGAAGAAGTCCACCCGGGCCAACCAGCCCGTCTCGTCGGCGATGTCGATTTGTGCCTCGATTGCTGGAAAACCCGCATCCCGAGCGAGCTGTCGAAATCGTCTCTCCAGGTTGCTGTCGGGCTGGCGTTCGTGCGCCGGGCGGTCGACAAGTAGCTGTCTCATCGTGGTGATGCCGGTGCGGCCACGACGGCCGAGTAGGCGGAGCATGTGATGGAGCTCTGCGGTATTGGTCAATCGTCGCGCGAGCGAGACGTCGAGCGCTCGTTCGACGCGCGACGGCGGTTGATTCGAGGCGAGATCGAAGATAGTTCGAGCCGGTGTGGTGACTGGTACTCCGTGCAGGGTGGTCACTTGCCTGTCCGTCAGCGACAGGGGCTGGTGCAAAGTCGATAGGTGCGTTGGCCGAAATCGACCGCCACGAAGGCGAGTCGTGTGTCGGGGCTCGAGCCCAAATCCGGGCAGCTGCCACCAGGCCGCGGCGGAGGTATGCGACAGCGCGGCATCCTCACCGACGTCGAGAACTGCGGCAAGTGCTCGCTGAGCGGGAGTGTCGGGCGAACCGCCGATACGAAATACACACGGCGACAGCCGTTGCAGCATGCCGGACGCAAGGCGGTCGCGCAGTTCGTCGCCGACTGCGGACATGGCGCGCAGCTGGTGCCGAGTTATCAGCCCGTGTTGAGCGGCGGTGTACGTGCGAATGGCGGCGTCAGATCTCATACCCGACAGTTCACTCCGCGGGTGTGACAAAAACGACCGCTCGACGGCGGTTCCGGCCCGAACTCGCAGCACAACTTGTACGTAAGTCCAGGTGGGATCAGTTGTTGTGCTGCGAGAACGGATGAGAACGGTTGGCGCGGGTGCCAGAACGGGGTTAGCGGTAGGCGTCGAGGGGTGGGCAGGAGCAGACGACGTTGCGGTCGCCGTACGCACCGTCGATGCGGGAAACGGGGGCGAAGTATTTCGAGTGGCGCAACGAGGCGAGTGGGTAGGCGGCGAGCTCGCGCGAGTACGGGTGCGTCCAGTCGTCGGCACAGACGTCGTCGGCGGTGTGCGGCGCGTTGTGCAACGGATTGTCGTCGCGGGGCCATTCGCCAGCTCCGACTGCCGTGATCTCGGCCCGCACCGCGATCATCGCGTCGCAGAAGCGATCGAGCTCGGCGAGTGCCTCGCTCTCGGTCGGCTCGATCATGAGGGTGCCCGCAACGGGGAAGGCCATCGTCGGTGCATGGAAGCCGTAGTCGACGAGGCGCTTCGCGATGTCCTCGACCGAAACACCGGTCGCCTGCGTGATCGGCCGCACGTCGAGGATGCACTCGTGGGCGACGAGCCCGTGCTCGCCGGTGTACAGCACCGGATAGTGCGGCGCGAGCCGCTTGGCGATGTAGTTGGCGTTGAGGATGGCGTGATGTGTGGCATCGGTCAGGCCCCGGCCGCCCATCATCGTCACGTACATCCATGAGATCGGCAGGATCGACGCCGAGCCGAACGGCGCCGCGGCGATTGCCGGCACGGCGGCCGATCCCGGCAGGAACGGAGCGAGGTGCGCCTTGACCGCCACGGGGCCGACACCGGGGCCGCCGCCACCGTGGGGGATGCAGAACGTCTTGTGGAGGTTGAGGTGCGACACATCGGCGCCGAACTTGCCCGGCCTGGCCGTGCCGACGAGGGCGTTGAGATTGGCGCCGTCGAGGTACACCTGCCCGCCGTATTCGTGGACGACCGCACAGATCTCGCCGATGCGTTCTTCGAACACGCCGTGGGTCGACGGATATGTCACCATGAGCGCGGACAGTGCTTCGCTGAATTCGACGGCGCGTCGCTTGAGATCGTCGACATCGACGTTGCCTTCGTTGTCGCATTCGACGACGACCACCCGCATCCCCGCCATTGCGGCCGATGCGGCGTTGGTGCCGTGCGCGGACGAAGGGATAAGACATACGTTGCGGTGCGCGTCGCCGCGCGACCGATGGTACGCCCGGATCGCGAGCAAGCCGGCGAACTCACCTTGCGAACCGGCATTGGGTTGCAGCGACACGGCGTCGTAGCCGGTGATCTCGACGAGCATCGCTTCGAGTTCGTGGATCATCTCGAGATAGCCCTGCACCTGCTCGCTCGGCACATGCGGATGAATCGCGCCGAACTCGGGCCACGTGATCGGAATCATCTCGCTCGTGGCGTTGAGCTTCATCGTGCACGAACCGAGCGGGATCATCGTGCGATCGAGTGCGAGGTCCTTGTCGGCCAGCCGCCGTAGGTAGCGCAACATCTCGTGCTCGCTGTGATATCGGTGAAAGACGTCGTGCGTGAGGATCTCGTCGGTACGGCGCAACGCTGCAGGCAGACCGAGCACGGCCTCTGAATCGAGATCGGTCACCGATGCACTCACACCCAACGCCGACCAGACGGCCTCGATCGTGGCGCGTGTCGTTGTCTCGTCGAGGGTAATACCCACGGTGGTTGCGTCGACGATGCGGAAGTTGAGCCCGCGCTCGCGGGCGGCCGCACCGACCGCGTCCGCGTCGGCGACGCGCAGCCACACGGTGTCGAAATACGAAGTCGTCGACACGTCGACACCACCGGCGCGCAGCCCGGCGACCATGATCGACGCGAGCCGGTGCACGCGCTCGGCGATACGCCGCAGCCCCTCGGGCCCGTGGTACACCGCGTACATCGATGCGATCACGGAGAGCAAGACCTGCGCGGTGCAGATGTTGGACGTCGCCTTCTCGCGTCGGATGTGCTGCTCGCGCGTTTGTAGCGCCAAGCGGTAGGCAGTGCGTCCCTTGGTGTCGACCGAGACACCGACGAGCCGGCCCGGCAGCGATCGCTTGAACGAATCACGCGTGGCCATGAACGCGGCGTGCGGGCCACCGAAGCCCATCGGCACACCGAACCGTTGCGTGGAACCGATCACGCAATCGGCGCCGGCGGCGCCCGGCGATTGCAACAACACGAGCGCGAGAACATCAGCCGCTACCGCGACGAGCGCGCCCGCTTCGTGGGCTCGTTGCACAATGGGTTCGAGTGGAGCGACGGTGCCGTCGGTGCCCGGATACTGCACCAGCACGCCATAGACGCCTTCGAGCGGTTCGCTCGAAGGATCCGCGACGACGACGTCGATGCCCAGCGGTTCGGCGCGCACGCGCACGACAGCGATGGTCTGCGGATGACAGCGCGGGTCGACGAGGAAGACGTTTGGCGGCTTCTTGTGCACACGGTGCAACATCGCCATTGCTTCGCCAGCCGCGGTCGCCTCGTCGAGTAGCGATGCGTTGGCGATATCCATACCGGACAGATCTGCGCACATCGTCTGAAAGTTCAGCAACGCCTCGAGTCGGCCCTGCGATATTTCGGGTTGGTACGGCGTGTAGGCCGTGTACCACGCCGGACTCTCCAAGATGTTGCGCAGGATGACGCCGGGTGTGATGGTGTCGTGATAGCCGCATCCGATGAGCGATGTCAGCACCGTGTTGCGATCGGCCTTGGCCCGTATGGCCGCGAGCGCTTCGACTTCGGATAGCGCCGCCGGCAGCGCGAGCGGCTCTTGCTGGCGGATCGAGCCGGGGATCGCGTGGTCGATCAGTTCGTCGATCGACGAGAGCCCGAGTGCCCCGAGCATGTGTTGCACTTCGGCGGCCGACGGCCCGATGTGGCGAGACACGAACGCATCATGGGCTTCGAGTTGTTGCAGCGACGAGGGGGCCATCGGTTCTCCAGGGCGAGCGCGGTTGCGAATCTGCCCCCCTCTGTCTCGTGAACCTGAGAGCTTCGCGGCGAACCGCTTTCCCCGTCGGTGACCGGACGTGAATCCGATGCTTTCCAGAGGTGCCTGTCGAGCCGGTCCGTTTGCCTGAGAGGTTCCGGGGGCGGTTGCTCCTTCGGCGCCTCGGTTCTAGGAACCGAGAACTCTCCCGACTCGACGATATTTGTTGTCGGCGCGGTGCACGCTAGCCCACACGGCGGCTCGCGCGGCGATCACTGCGCCATCGATCGGGCCTCGGCGATGCCGACGCGCGGGAACGCGCCCATGAATGCCTGCTCGTAGAGGCCATAGCCGACGTTGCCGCCGTATTCGAATCGAGCGACGTGGTCGACTACGGCGAACTGACCCCGCATCGCGATGTCGTCGACCTTGTAGTCGCGGCCGTGCACCACCGCATCGGGACCCTGGTACATGCCGTGGCGCCAGTCGTCGTCGAGGCCGTAGCCGCTGCCGACCGCGAGGAAGTGGGGGAGCAGTGAGGTGCACTCGATCGCGATCTTGCCCCCCGGCGCATCGGGGAAGGTGAGCACCGAGTGCCGCATCAGCCGTGTGCCCTTTTGCATCTCGTGATGCCATTCGAAGCGGCCGAGTTGTTCGATGCGACCATCGGGCCACACCCGCTCGGCTTGTTCGAGCACACGGGTGCCGTCGGCCAGTTCGTTGTTGATGAAGAAGATGGAGTGGTCACTGAATTGCATCGGGAAGTAGTTCCACATCCCGCTCATGGCCGGCACGCCTTGGCGGATGCCGGCCGGCTCGGGTTCACCCACCGGCCGCACGCCCCACGAACGGTCGCGACAGCCGCGCCAGTGGTCCGGCGTGACCGGAGCGGTCTCGCCGTTGACGGTGATCGAGCCCTCCCAAAAGCCGGTCTGGGCCAAGCGCTGCGTGTCGAAGACGACCTTGCCCTTCGACCTGATGAACTGATTCGGCTCGGCGATCGCGGGTACGGAGCCTGTCCATGTGACGTCCATGGAGACCGAATACTCGGACGGTTCGACGACGACGCGCAGGCGGCGCAGCGGCTCGATGATCTCGACGCGGATCGGGCCGACCGACGTATCCATACGGTCGACCAACGGCTTTGACGCCCGCACCACGTGATGGCCGTCTCCCTTGCGCACCGCGACGAACGCGTCGGTCACGCCGAGGTTCGGGTACTGCCCCAGGCCGAAAATGGCGGCCATGTCGTCGGACGACGGGTGCATGAAGAAGTAGTAGCGATCGTAGAAGTTGCGATCGCTCGATGCCGTGTGCGCGATGAAGTCGGCCGATTGGTGAACGGGGTAATCGTCCCAGGACGTGAGCGGGTTCTCGTGAGCCATTCGCGCACCCTAGCCCTCGCTCTGAAAGGCCGCTCGGGCCGTTCTCTCAAGTAAGGTCGGCCGCGATGAAGATCGGCGTCACCCTCCACTGCACCGACGAATCGATGGATGTCGTCGACTTCGCCCGCGAGTGCGAAGCGCGGGGCTTCTACTCGCTGTACATCCCCGAGCACACGCACATCCCGACGTCGCGGCGCACACCGGCACCGAGTGGCACGCCCGAGCTCGGGCGCGAGTACTACCGCACACCCGACCCCTACGTCATGTGTGGCGCGGCTGCGGCGGTGACGTCCAAGATCTTGCTCGGGACCGGCATCGCGCTCGTGGCACAGCACCACCCGATCGCGTTGGCCAAGACGATCGCCACCGTGGATTGCGCATCCAATGGTCGGTTCGTGCTCGGGATCGGCTTCGGATGGAACCACGAAGAGATGGAGAACCACGGCGTCGACGTGGCGCGTCGCCGCGACGTCGTCCGCGAAGTCATGTTGGCCATGGGCGAACTGTGGTCCAACGACGTCGCGGAGTTCCACGGTGAGTTCGTCGACTTCACGCCGAGCTTCCAGTGGCCCAAGCCGGTACAGCAACCCCGCGTGCGTACGTTGCTGGGTGGTGCACCGGGGCCAAAGATGTTCGCGCACATCGCGGAATACTGCGACGGATGGATTCCCATCGGTGGGGCCGGTTTGCGCGCCGCACTGGTCGACCTTCGCACCGCGTACGAAGCGCGCGGGCGTGACTTCTCGGGCGCGCACATCGTGCCGTTCGGTGTTCTCCCCGACGCGGGCAAGCTCGACTACTACGCCGCGGCAGGCTGCACCGAAGTCGTGCTGCGAGTGCCGTCGGCGCCGCGCGACGAAGTGCTGCCGGTGCTCGACGAGTTCGTTCAGTATTCCGACCATTGGAACAAGTGAGGACGCATATGGGTCTGGTCGAGGGGAAGATTGCGATGGTCACCGGTGCCGCGAGCGGCATGGGCCGCGAAGGGGCCCGCGTGTTCGCACGCGAAGGTGCCGCCCACGTGTACGTGATCGACGTCAACGTCGCCGGCGGCAACGAGACGGTCGAGATTGCGAAACAGTCCGGTGCCGATGCGACGTTCGTCGCCCTCGACGTCACCGACGAAGATGCAGTTGCTGCCACGGTCGCGCGGATAGTGAAGGAGCAGGGTCGTCTCGATTGCGCGTGGAACAACGCCGGCATCAACGACGTGTCCAAGGCGTTCCACGAGTTCACCAAGGCCGAGTGGGATCGGATGATCGCGATCAACTTGTCGTCGGTCTATTGGTGCATGAAACACGAGATAACGCAGATGTTGCTGCAAGGCGGTGGCGCGATCTGCAACACGTCGTCGGGTGCCGGCCTTGTCGCCGCGCCGGGGCTGCCGCACTACACCGCGGCTAAGCACGGTGTATTGGGTTTGGTCAAAGCCGCCGCCGAAGAGTTGAACAACTCCGGCATCCGGGTGAATGCGGTGCTGCCGGGCATGGTCGACACGCCGATGATCCAAGGTTGGTTCATGAGCAATCCTGATCTTGCACAGTCGGTGCTCAACACGATGCCCGGCAAGCGTCTGCTCGATCCGATCGAGATCGCGGAGGCTGCCGTCTGGTTGTGCTCCGATTCGGCGCGAGGCGTCTCCGGTCTGTCGATGACCGTCGACGCGGGCGGCCTCAACAGGTAGGGATTCAGCGGGCGCAGTCGTCGTCACGTTCAACACGGAAGAGGGGAAACAATGGGAGATCTCGACGGTAAGCGAATCGTGATCACCGGCCCGACCGGGCAGGTGGCCAAGCCACTGGCGTTGGCCTTGGCCAAGAACAACGAGGTGACGGCAATCGCGCGTTTCAACAACGCTGCGGCGCGCGCCGATCTCGAGGCCGGTGGGGTCCGCTGCGTCACGGTCGATCTCGCCGGTGGCGACTTCTCGGGTGTGCCCGGAGACGTCGACTACGTGGTCAACATGGCCGTGGCCAAGACGAAGTCGTTCGATGACGACCTTGCGGCCAACGTCGAAGGTCTCGGCTTGATGATGAGTCACTTCCGTGCGGCGAAGGCGTTCCTGCACTGTTCGTCGACCGCGGTGTACCAAGCCAACGGGCACCGTGCGTTCAAGGAAGACGACGAGCTCGGTGACAACCACCGCGTGATGTCGTTCATGCCGACGTACTCGATCAACAAGATCGCAGCAGAGGCGATGGCCCGCTACGGCGCGCGCCAATGGAACCTGCCGACCGTCATCGCTCGGCTCAACGTGCCCTACGGCGACAACGGGGGCTGGCCATGGATGCATCTCGAGCAGGTGCTCGCCGGACAGAAGATCGCCGTGCACACCGACGAGCCGTCGGTCTACAACCCGATCCACGAGGACGACATCATCCGCATGGTCCCGCGGTTGCTCGACATCGCGTCCGTGCCCGCGACCATCGTCAACTGGGGTGGTAACGACGCCGTGTCGATCGAGGAGTGGTCGCAATACATGGCCGACCTCGTGGGCAAGAAGGCCGATTTCGTCAAGACCGATCAGGCGCTCGAGTCGGTGCAAGTAGATCTCACCAAGCTGCACAAGCTCGTGGGCCCGACCGAGATCCACTGGAAAGACGGGATGCGCCGACTGGTCGCGCACCGGATGAATGCCGACAAGCCGGGTTCCGCATCGGGACCCCCAGCGACTTGATGCATATCAGT
>JBDTLT010000244.1:0-8128 GCA_039934635.1 Acidimicrobiales bacterium | reverse complement strand
CGGTTGCGCGATCGCGTGGACCTCGCGTTTCTTCGTCGACTGTCTCGCTGGGCGCCATCCGAGAGGGAGCGCGTCTACGTCGTCATGCTGATCGCGGGGGCGGTCTGCGGGCTCGCCGCCGTGGGATTTCACCTTGCGATCGAAAAGGCGGAGCATCTTTTGATCGAGCGAGCGCTCGCCGCATCGTCGCCGATTTGGATGGTGATGACAATGGTGACGCCCGCGGTGGGTGGCCCGGTCTCGGGCGCGCTGCTGGCGCGTTCCTCACCCGCCGCCCGCATGCAATGGTTACCGCACTGTTCGACTTTGCCGATGCAGCCGGCGAGCAGGCCTCCGAGGCTTGGATCGCCGGATGGGAATGATCGAGCTATGTCCCGCGCGGAGATCGCACGGTGCGGGGTTACGAGCCGAACAGCTGCGCTCTGCGTGTTACAAGATGAATCCCATCATCATCGATGTGATCGATTAGCGGCCCGCTGACAGACAATCCTCGGTGATTGAGGAGCCATCCCCTCCGCACAAGGATCGTTTGAATGCGCCCGGTCCTGGGTTCGAGATCCCAAAGATCCACGATCCCGAGAACCTGGTCGTCGCGAGTGTGCACGACCACTGGTCGCCGCAACGCGACCGTGCCACGGGGCAGCTGGTCGTGCAGGGCGAATGTGAATCCGACTGGTGGGTTCAGCCAGCTTTCTACGTCGCCCCTTTGGTCGGGCGACGGCGGGTCGGCGAGGTAGTACGGCACGGTGAGACGGTCGAAGTCAAGGACCTCGGCTCGATCGAGGTCGAGCATGAGTTGCTCGCCATCGCCGGCCGTTGCGCACCCCACCGGTACCAATCGCCCGGTGCCGGCGGCGTCGGAGTTGGTGACGATCAGGTGCGTGATCGCGCACTTTTGTTCATCGACCACCAACGCCCCGACACTGCCCAGCCTGCCTTCGTGTGTGGATACGGATGATCCGCAACAGAGCGTGACGGTGGCCGGTCGGCGGGCGGCGCGTCCGGTTTCCTGATTGTCTTGCTTTGGTGACATGAGTTCTCCTCCCACGTCGGCGATGGGGTCTCGGCGGAACTGCAGTGGCGGTGGCCGCTGAATAGCGTGAGGAAACATCCGGCCAGCAGATCAATTGCTCGTAGGCCAGAAGAGACCCGCCGACCCTTGGGCGCCCGCGGCCCGTGATGCTCTGCAGAACAGGGCCTCACGAGTTGAAAGCGAGGGTCGACTCGATGGCTCTTCGTGCCCTTCACAGAGCCGGCGAGATGCTTCGAGTGGTGGAACTCGACCATGCGCGCGCAGAGGACGGGTTGTTGGGCGCCATAATCGCTCGCCGGCAGCGCACACGCTGACATGGGCAGTCCTGTCTGCGACGATCGTCGTAACGTCCGTACGTCGCGTCGGATGTGCAACACTACAATAACTGCCAAACTACACCTTTATGGTAGTCGAAGCAATGAATGCAGTATGCCGTCCTCTATCGCGTGTCTCAGACGAGTGACGTGAAGCCGGACAATCCGAGCTCGGGTACCTCGTCGGCTGCCGCTGCGAAGGCTCGAAGGGCGTCGACCACCTTCACCCTTGCCTCGTTCGGTATCCTTTGAACGATCGCAGCGATGTCTTCACGTCGTCGCTCGGTTACGTCGTCGACGAGTCGTTTGCCGCGTGCCGCAAGCGACACGCAAACCTCGCGGCGGTTATCAGGCGTCGACTTGCGGAGAACCAACCGCTTCGCGACGAGGCGGTCGCAGAGGCGCGTCGCAGTCGATGGGTGCACCGAAAGGGAGACCGCCAGCGATCCGACGGTCTGCGGGCCCCGGGATGAGAGGACGAAAAGCGCTCGGTATTGCGGCAACGTGACATCGTCGGCCGATTCGGCGATCGATCGAGCTGCCACCGCGACGAGGACGCGAGAAGCCAGCAGCAACGATTCGGTGAGCGTGTCGATGCTACGAGAGTTTGCCGAAATGTCAGTGGCGTCTGACCCCCGAGGCATGGGCGAGCTCCCCGTCGTTGGACGCGCAAGCGTATAGCCGAATGGCGATGGCGAGTACTTCGACGCCGCGATCCTGGAGCCCAGTCACGGTGCGGTAGCGTTTATATATGTATGACTACACTAATTGTACAACGTAATGTGTTTACGGTTGATGTACCCGTGGTAGGGGGACGATATGGAACGAATGATCGTCGGCCTAGTCGACACCCCTTCCGCTCGAGCCGCCTTGCGATGGGCGGTGCGAGAGGCTGCTGCCACCGGCGCACTGATCGAGGTCGTCACCTGTGTGCGACCACCTCAAGACTACTGGTGGTGCGAAGCTCCGGGAATAACTTGCGCCCCTATGTTCACCGCCACTGAGATGAGTGACGACGTAGAGGCGATGCAGGACAGTGTCCTACGACAGGAGTTCGGGACGCGCCGCGGCGCGATTCCCGTTCGCTCTACGATTCAGGTCGCCGAGCCTGCAGCCGGACTGATCATGGCGGCTGCCGGCGCCGATCTGATCGTCGTGGGTCGGCCACGCCGACGTTTTCACTTTTTCGGTCGATCGATTGGCGAGCGTTGCTCGCAGCACTTCCAGGGACCTGTCGTGCTGGTCCCCGCCGACCACGCGGGAGGTGCGGATGGCAAAGCTGGGCAGATCTCGTTCGACGCAGTTCGGTTTATCGGAAACGAGATGTTCGACGTTCGTGTAGATAGGTTTCGAGCCCGCGAACCGCGGTGACGGTTGCGTCCACTCGAGCATCGGCGTTTCACCGGTGCAACAATCACACAGGAAGGACAGCATATGGCGAAGATTCTTGTCGCTCTCGACGAGTCGCCCATCTCGCTCCGGGCGGCACGCGAGGCGGAGCGCCTTTTTCCTGATGCAGAATTTGTTGTCGTGAGCGTTAGCCGCCACGTTGTCCCTTGGATATCTGCGGGCAGCTTCGGCGCGATCTACCCCGTCACATTCGCGGATCTGATGGCGCGCCGTCATGACGAGCAAAGCATCCCAGAGCGCGCGGAACAGGCAGGACTCGACGATGCAGAAGTGCTCGAGTTGCGTGGAGACCCCGCCAGGGTGATTTGCATCACGGCCGAGGAACAAGATGTCGATGCGGTTGTCGTTGGCTCGCACGACAAGCACCTGCTACGGCGGCTCCTTGAACCGTCAGTAGCCCAAGCCGTATTGCAGGGAACTCACAGGCCAGTCCTAGTTGTTAGCGGTGAACCGCCCAGCGACTAGCTGTTTCGCGGTAAAAGTGCGGTGAGTCTCGGAGCGTAAAGCCGACTTGCTCTTGCTCGGGCAAGCAGCGTGAGCTCGTGCACGAGAACCGAGGGGCTCTCGAAGAACAGAGCGGCTTTCGAGAGCGGGGTTCCGACGGTGCAACCAAGATCATCTTCGTTCAGTGACATGAGCGCTCGGTAATCGTGCACGTATGAACTGACGCGCTCGTATCTCACGGACCAGCGCGAACGCTCGGCGACTCGTCAGGCCTTTGCGAATGCACGCATCGCCACCTCGGTGCTCGACGCAGACGACTCCGACCCAAGGAGCCTGCTCGACTCGCTCCCGGAGAGGCTGATTTCCGGGTCCTGATCAACGTTGATGGGACATGGTTCTCGTCGGATGTTGGGATGAGTGAAGCCTCGCTGCCTTCCGACTTCGTTGTGGCCGTGGCCCGAGGCCGTGCGGTAAAGCAACGATTCCGTCTTGACGGCGTCACACAATTGGGGATTGGCACACCACTCGGGAACACGGGTGCAAGCTACTTCGAAGTGTTTCCGCTACGAGAGTTGAACGAAACGCTCGCTGCTCTTGCCGCAGGGCTCGGCGTAGCGAGCCTTGTGACCACCGTTGTGGGCGCCGGCGCCGGCTTGTATTCGAGCCGCCGCGTCTTGATGCCACTGCAGAGGGTTTCGAGGGCGAGCGGTCGCATCGCCGATGGTGCACTCGACACGAGGCTAGAAGCCGATGGAGACGTTGACCTGCAACCGCTCGTCGACTCGTTCAACGCTATGGCTGACGCCCTCCAGGATCGCATCGAGAAGGAAGCGCGCTTTGCATCTGACGTGAGCCACGAATTTCGTACGCCTCTCACCGCACTGGCGACGGCGGTGCAAGTGTTGCAAGCGCGCGCGCAGGAGATGCCGGTTCGAGTTCGCGCCGCTCTCGATGTTCTAGAGAGTCAAATTCAATATTTCGAGCGGCTCGTCCTCGATCTGCTCGAGATCTCTCGCTACGACGCCGGAGTGAACGAACTCGCCGGCGAGGAGGTGGAACCAGTCTCGTTCGTTCGCCAGACCGTGGCGCCGCTCGACCAGGTGCCATTGCGCACAACCACACCGATGCCCGAAGCCGTCTGGATAGACGAGCGCGCGCGTAGAACGCATCCTCGCCAACCTCATCGAGAATGCACAATTGCTCGTCTTCGAACGGTTCCGTCGTGGCACGGCCAGCGCGACAAAGCTTGTCAGGGGAACCGGGCTCGGTCTCGCCCTCGTGGCCGAGCATGCACGATTGCACGGCGGGTCAGTCGACGTGGAGCCAGGTGATCCGGGCGGGTGCCGGTTCGTCGTTCTCTACCGATCGGACATGCGCCATGCGAATGAAAGTTCTGCTTTGTTTGACGCTTGCGCTGTCGTCGTGTGGTGTCGGCCTGCAAGCGAACCCGGATCTCTTCGATTCGGATGAAGTTCCCTTTGGCTTGATCGACACCACGCCCGCATCGCTAACGGCTCCGACCGGGTCAAGTCCCAATCTGACGACGACTTCCCGTATGGTCGCGTACGACATCTATCTCATTCGCTCCGGAGTTCTCGTCGCCGTCATCCGCCGCACAACGAGTGCTCTGACGCCGGCCGACGGGCTGGCAGCACTTCTCGAAGGCCCCACCCCGGCCGAGGTGACCGCCGGACTACGCACCGCACTAACGGGTCCGGACATCATTTCTCGTACGCGTAGCACTGCAACGATCGTCACGGTGGATCTCGCTCGGACGTTCAACGAGATTCCGCGTAGCGATCGCATACTCGCACTTGGACAAATAACGCTCACGCTCACGGGACAACCGGGAGTCACGCTCATCCAATACACCATCGCCGACGCGCCGATCGAAGTGCCCAAGGCCAACGGCGTTGTCACGCGAGATCCGGTAGCGCGCGGTGACTATGTCAGCTTGCTGCAGCCCCACCTACTACATCGACGGTGCCGAGCCAGACGACGCGCTCGCCTGCGCCGACCGCGACGCCGAGTTCACGATGAACTTCGCCCGGCTCATTCAAATAGCGGAATGTCTAGCGGCGAGGATCTTTCGCTCTGCTTAGCGATCGCCCGATTTCTTGGCAAGCCGAGCCTTGAAGCATCGGTATCGAGCGAGAACGTGCGGCCATTGCCCCTGAGCGTCCGGCTTCCGACAGGGCGGGTCGTCGGTGTCACGCAGCGCGTCTCCACTCCCGAGGTTGCTATCTGGGATTACGCTCAGCGACCCATCCGACCCCAATACGACGGCGGCAACCTTTTCGAGGTCGCCGTGTCCGCTGGCCCGTACCGCCAGTCATCGAACAACACCTTGCCGTGCTACCCGAACGCTTGCGGCTGACACAACCTCGCGCATGAAATGGTTAGCCCTGACCGACACGTGACGAACTCGCGACCGCGTTGCCCCAAGTGGTTGTGAGTGGTCGATCGGTCGCCCGCGAGGTTGGTAAAAACACGAGACTTCAACATCAATGGCATGGGCACGCCATGTGCTTCATCCAGGATGGGGGTCGGCTGGTGACGCGTGACTGAGTAGGCCAAGCGCCATCGAGGAGGACGCAATGGTACCGACCAGCGTGCCAGCGGTTGCCGCCGAGACGGTCTCGCTGCACTGCGGTTCCAAAGCAAGGACACCGAATGGCATCGTCCTAGAAGTGGTCGCCCTCATCTGCGACGTGGGGACCCAGCAGATCACTCACATCGCCGTTGGCATGCCCGGCTCCGTTCCGCGGATCGTTCAAGTCTCCTGCGTTACCGCTGGACCCGACGGCTGGTTGGAGATCGAGCTCGTGCGCGAGGAGATCGAACAGTTGGCACCATTCGCAGCTCCGTACGAAAAACCCGCTGCCGCCGACTGGCCTGAGCAGGCCCGCACAGGCTTGTGGCTCGCACCACGTGACAACGCACTCATCCGATCTGACGGTGTGCCCGACGCGCCCCTGGCGTTGCGCTCCCCGGTCCCGGTTCGACGCTTATCACAACGATACGTCGGTCACATCGTGCTTTGGAACCTGGAGCGTCGCAGCGGCCGCATCAATTCGATCATCGTCAGGGAGGGTCAGCGGTTCAATCACACGGACTCAGTGGTAGCAGGCTCTCACATCGAACATATCGATGACGACGGTGTGCAGCTCGTACCCTCGACGTTTCAGCAAAGGCGTGCGCGTTTGCCCCAACTCTCCTGGCGTTGCGAAACGAATCTTTGATCCTTCGGTTGCGAAGTCTCGGAGCCTCGAGCGCGTGGAAATAATCTCAACCGTGGTCGGGCGCGCCAGCGGCGCCTCCGAACCGTACGGCAAATGCCTCCTCGACAAGGCTGATATCAGCGGGCACGAGCGCGGACGCCCGGCACCCCGTGACGATCAGGCGGGCCTGATCGACGAGCCCATCCGTACGATTATTCAGCCCAGCCTCGTCGAGCGGCTCTCTGATGAGCGCAAGTGCCTCGAGGAGATAGATGCACACAGTCGGATGGCTCGCCGCGGCCCGACGGGTTTCGTCGAAGGCCAAGCCGATGAGTTCGGCAGTTGTGGGCGAGTTCGTCAGCACGACGCGCTGACCGCGGTCGCCGATTCGCTCGGTCGTAGGGGGATCGTGGCGCAGCAGTTCGAGGAGCACGGCTGCCGTGTGGAAGATCGCGTCTTGCGCCGTCGTCGGGTCGTTGATGCCGGGGGATAGTGCTCTGAGAGTCACATCGACGAGTTGGCGCAAGCCGTAGGACACGTCTTGTTGCATCGTTCGCGTGTCGCCCACCACTATCTCGGTGCCGATGGCTCGCTCGATTGCTCGCGGGTCGGCAGGCGAGGGTGTGAGTAGGCCGAGTCGCGTGCCCGCGATGGCGTAGCGTCCGGGCTGCGCGTCCAGTTGCAGGGTGCCACCGTCGGGTATGAGCCTGAGCATCGCGGCGGTGTCTACCCGTTGTATCCAACCCGACTGCTCGTAGCGCAGCGTGTACCCGGGTGCGGTGTTGACAACGTAGGGAGTTACTCGCGCGGCTGTCGGAGGCGTCCACTCCGAGTGGATGCGGGTTGTCGCCTCGCGAGCGACCCGACCGAGGATCTCGCTCACGTCCATGGAATGCGCGCTGTGATCGATGAATGCGACCGTCGCGAGGATTGTGGCGATGCCAAGCACCACCGCAAGTGCTACCGACGCGTGAGGTATCACCGGGTCACCGTTGCTCTCGAGTGGCGACCGAACCGACCTCAACACGACCAAGCAATAGGTGAACGTGCCGACGACGAGCGCCATCACCCGCTTGTTGAACGGATCACGGAACAAAGTGTGTACGACGCGGGGTGAATACTGGTTGGTTGCGCCCTGTATCGTCAGCAACGAGATCGAGAACGCGATTCCTGCGAATGTGATTGTCGCGCCGGCGATCGTGCTCAGTAGCGACCGGGCGCTCTCGACGGTGGACGAAAAACCCAACGGTAGTTCTGCCGCGTCCCAGTCGAGACGGGAATCGACCGTGATTGTGGTGACACCCAGCGCCAATGCGGCGAGCAATCCGATCATGGGCACGAGAAACAAGCTTGCTCGAAATCTTTCCATCCACGAGGAGAGGCGCAACCGCATGACACGCATCATCGCAAACTTCGCCGCTTCGCATCGGTCGTATCGAACTCAGTGCTCAAGGTTTGTTCGGGTTCAAGGCGGAGACTTGCCAGATCGCTACCCTCAGTGGCCGCGCCAACGCTCGAACACCCACGTACGCTCCTCCGACCCCGCAGGCATGCCGTTGATACCGATTCCGTACGTGAGCCGTCAAGTCTCCTCGACGAGGTCCACGGCGTCATTGGCCGGACTGCTATAGGTCCGCCGTTGCACGCGTTTCACTGCGTCCGGTATGCCATCGCCGCTCATGTCGAGATAGCGAAGCTCCTCTGCC
>JBDTLT010000243.1:0-8132 GCA_039934635.1 Acidimicrobiales bacterium | reverse complement strand
GTGATCGCCAGCCTCGTGGTAGACGATCGCATCACCGAACTCCTCGACGTCGAGTTGCTGATCGCCGACGCCGGCATCTGGAGCACGGCATGAGCCAGCGCCGCTTCTGCACGTTCTACGCGGACGGTCTGCTACTCGGCATCGCCATCGAGCGAGTCGAAGAGGTCCTCCGCGATGAGGCGATCACACCCGTGCCATTGGCCGACCCTGCAATTGCGGGTCTGGTCAATCTCCGGGGCCAGATCGTCACTGCGATCGACGCGCGACGACGCCTCGGTTTGACCGCGCGGAGCGATACGAGCGCGCCGACCATCGTCGTCATCCGCACGAATGAAGAGGCCGTCAGTCTCCTCGTCGATCGAGCAGGCGATGTCGTCGAGGTCGACGACGATGGCCTTGTCGCGGTGCCCGTCACGGTCGCCGCCACCATCCGCGCGCTGACCACAGGCGCGTACGGGCTCGCCGGGGACTTGATGCTCGTGCTCGACACCGACCAGACGCTCGCCATCACCAGCGGAGAGGAAGATACACAGTGAACGCTTTGGTAATCGATGATTCCCGAGCCATCCGGCTGATCCTCGGCCGCATGTTGCGCGATCTCGGATTCGAGGTCGACGAAGCGACGAACGGACGGCAGGCACTGGCCTGTCTCGAAGTGGGACTGACGCCCGACCTCGTGCTCGTCGATTGGAACATGCCCGAGATGTCGGGCATCGACTTCGTGACGGCGGTGCGTCAACCACCCTATTCGTCTACGGCCCGCGTGATGATGGTGACCACCGAGACGGAGATGCCGCAGATGGTTCGCGCTCTCGAAGCCGGCGCCGACGAGTACGTCATGAAGCCCTTCACGCGCGAGGCGATCGTCGAAAAGCTCCAACTCCTCGGCTTCGAAGTATGAGCGCGTTGACCGTCGCACCGTCGCGTGTGCTGGTCGTCGACGACTCAGTGGTGGTGCGTCAGCTCGTGGCCCGCGTACTCGCGGCCGAACCGTCGACAGAGCTTGCCGGCGTCGCCCCCAATGGCCGCGTTGCGCTGGAGAAGATCGCCCGGCTGCGTCCCGACATCGTGCTGCTCGACCTCGAGATGCCGGAGATGGATGGTTTCGCAACCTTGGCGGAAATCCGTCGCACCGATCCCACGTTGCCGGTGATCATCTTCAGCCACCTCACGTCGGCCGGCGCGGCCGCCACGCTCGAGGCCCTGGCACAGGGCGCGACCGCGTTCGCGCTGAAGCCGCGCGCAGACGGCATCGGACTCGCCGAGGCACAAGTGCGTGACGAGCTGTTGCCGCTCATCGGGAGTGTGCGACAAAAAGCCCCCCCAGTGATGGCGCCCGCAGCCAAGACCGTCGCGCGGCGGAGCCCTTCCGTCAGAGTGTCGGCCATCGTGATCGCCGTGTCGACCGGCGGTCCGAATGCGCTCGCGACGATCGTGCCGTCGCTGCCCGCCGATATCGGCGTCCCGATTTTCATCGTGCAGCACATGCCCCCGGTCTTCACCAAAATGCTCGCCGAGCGGTTGGATCGCGTTGCCGCCCTCACGGTTGTCGAAGCAACCGACGGCGCACTGGTAGAGCCCGGTGGTGTCTACGTCGCCCCCGGCGGTCGCCACATGTCGCTCACCGGCTCGATGGCCGCCGCCAACGTGCGCATCCATCTCACCGACGAACCTCCCGAGAATTCGTGCCGCCCCGCGGCCGACGTGCTCTTCCGGGCGGCGGCGGCTGCATATGGCCCCGGGACACTGGGCGTCGTTCTCACCGGAATGGGTTACGACGGGTTGAGCGGCTGCGCGGCGATACGCGACGCAGGCGGCTCTGTACTGGCCCAGACCGAAGCGAGCGCCGTCGTCGCCAGCATGCCCGCCGCGGTGGCGAACGCGGGTCTGACCGACCTCGTGGTGCCCCTCGACGACATTGCGTTCGAGCTCATCCGTTGGACCTCCTCCGTTCGAGAGCACAAATGACGCGCGGCGCCCGATTGGCGGCCAACGTCTCGCTGACCGACTTCAACTTCATTCGTACACTCGTGTACGAGCACAGCGCGATTGCCCTCGATGACAGCAAGGAGTATCTGGTCGAAGCGCGGCTGTCACCGATCGCGCGCCGGGAAGGCCTCTCGTCTGTCTCAGAACTGATTCGGCGCCTGCGCAACGGCGACACGCAACTCCGCCATGACGTCGTCGCCGCCGTGGCCACGAACGAAACCACCTTCTTTCGAGATATGCGCCCATTCGACGCGTTGCGCGAAGTGATCATTCCTCAGGTACTCACCGCGAATGGGGGGCGCAGCTTGTCGCTCTGGTCGGCGGCGGCCTCATCCGGTCAGGAGGCGTACAGCCTGGCGATGGTGGTACGCGACCACTTCCCGCACGTACCGAACGTCACGATTCTGGGAACCGACTTCGCCGCCGATGTCCTTACGCGCGCCCGGGCCGGCAGGTATTCGCAACTCGAGGTCAATCGTGGTCTGCCCGCACGGCTGCTCGTCAAACACTTCGTATGCGACGGCAGGGAGTGGCAGCTGTCGGACGACATCCGGCGCATGGTCACGTTTCGCCAACTCAACTTGGCCCGACCGCTCGCGGGGATGCCGGCGATCGACATCGTGTTCCTGCGCAACGTCCTCATCTACTTCGACGTTGCGACCAGGGCCCAGGTGCTGCGGCGGGTGGCCAGTGTGCTGCGCCCCGGTGGCTACCTCTTCCTCGGCGGATCCGAAACGACCTACGGAATCGACGATTCATTCGAGCTGATGCAACCGAGCCCGAAGACCGTTTGTTACCGGCTGCACCAAGTGAAAGTAGGACGATCATGATGTTGGACTCAGAGATCGAGGACATCGTCAAGTCGATCTGGTCGACGCTCGTCGACGTGCCCATCCAGCGCGGGAGTTGCGAAGGTCAGCGCGAGGACTCGACCGTCACGGGCATAGTGAACATCGAGGGTGCGTGGCACGGCGCCGTCGTCGTGCGTTGCTCCCTTGCGTTGGCGTCGCTCGTCACGGCCGCGATGTTTCAAGGCGACGACGAACCCACCACCGACGAGATTCGAGACGCCCTCGGCGAGTTGACCAACATGGTCGCGGGCAACGTAAAGGCACTGCTCCCGGCGCCCAGTGCCATCTCACTGCCCACCGTGGCCTTCGGCAAGCAGTACGAAATCAGCGTGGTCGGTACGCGAACCGTTGTCACGGTGCCCTTCATGAGCGAGACACAGGCACTCGAAGTGTCGGTAGTGCAGCGCTCAGTCGACGTTGAGAGCGACCGACGATGAACGAGGCGCGGGAAGAAAACCGACCGACCGTTGCGACCATCCTCGTTGTCGACGACTCGAACGCCATCCGGCGCATACTCGGGCGTGCGCTCACCATCGGTGGCTATTTCGTTGTAGAAGCGGCCGATGGACACGCGGCAATCGAAGCCTGTAGGGCCCAGCGACCTGACCTCGTGTTGCTCGACATCGACATGCCGGTGATGGACGGACACGCCACGTTGCGCGAGATGCGTGCCGACCCCGAACTCGCGGCCATCCCCGTGCTTTTCCTCACCGCCCGCACGGGGGGTGCCGATGTCGCGGCCGGCCTCGAGCTCGGTGCACAAGACTACTTGCGCAAACCCTGTGAACCGGCAGAGCTGACCGCGCGGGTCGGCATGGCGCTACGAGCCAAGGCCCAGGAGAATGCGTTCGCTCGTCAGGCCCGCGAATTGAGTGAGCTGAGCACCACCGACACGCTCACCGGTCTCGGCAACCGCCGACGTATGGAAGCGAGAATCGCGGAGTTGCAGGCAGCGCACGGTCCCGACGCGCTCGTGACCTTCATCATGATCGATGTCGACCACTTCAAAGCGGTCAACGACACGTTCGGCCACGCCGTCGGCGACGTGGTTTTGCGGATCGTGGCCGGGCGACTGCGGGGCGCAATCAACGAACAACTTCTGATCTGTCGGTGGGGAGGCGAAGAGTTCCTGGCGGCCGGGTGCGGGCTCGACGCGACCGAGGCACACGCCCTGGCGGAGCGTTTGCGCGAAGTAGTGGGCGCATCGACGTTTGCCACTGGAGTCGACCAGTCCATTGCGGTCACGGTCAGCGCGGGATGCGCGATCGGAGCTATAGGTGGATACGCAGACGCGCTCGACGCGGCCGATGCGGCGCTCTACCAAGCCAAGCGGAATGGCCGAAACCGCGTCGTCGTGGCCTCAGCAGCAAAGAGCACAATTGCGGCTCAGCACGGGGGCGAGTAGTCGAGCCCAGCTCTGCGCACAAACTGGAGAAGGGGACCGGCACCTTGGTGTTGACGATCTACGCGTCGACCACGAACTACGCGCCGGCGACAGCATCTATCACGACGGGAACTGCACGCATAGCTGCCGCAACCCCGGCAAAAAGACTGCGCCTACTATCTCCTGCTCGACCTGCGCGATGTCGACGGTGCATCACGGCGGCATCGATGAACCCCGAAGCGTTCCGTCACTACGGTCATGCTTCGTCGACCTCACGGCGAACTATCTCGCGGCGTTGCCCGAAGGACCAGTGTGGCAGCCGGTGCGACATCGAGTCGCGACGCTATGGAGCGCGCGCCGCTGCCGAAGCGGGACGCGATTTCGATGTCCTGCTCACCGAAGCACGCGCGGCCATGTGCTGCCGTTCCCCTTCGCAACGGCCACCCGCGGTTCGTTGGCTGGGGCAATCCCCCACCGTGATGGCTCTCAGGTGAATCTCCCCAGGTGTGCTTGGCTGGAACCGCCAAGCACACCTCGGGAATTTTGACGAGCGCCATCCCTATCGACTGCGCGGTATCCTCACGCGCGACCTCGATGACTTGAGGACTGCCTTCAGCTTAGTGCCGCCCTACCTGGGCGGCCGACCGGAGGACGACCCGTGGTTCTCCGAGTACGTCTTCGACCACGCGGGACCGCTCCGGGCCCTGAGGCTCTTGGCGAGCCTCGCCGCAACCGGCTCAGACGAACTCCGCGCGCACGTCGCAATTCGCAACCAGGCCGCCAGGCTCGCGGAAAAGATCCGGGCAAGACCTGAGCTCGACCTCGTCGCAGATCCGGACTCTCAACATCGCAGCGATCCGCTGTGTGCTCGGTGGCGAAGATCTCAGCCGGGCGATCCCAGCTGCCGTGCAGCGTGCCGGTGACGTGTTCCTGTTCGGTACACGTGTCGGCGACCGGGAAGTTCTGCGCGCCTGCTTCATGCACTTCGACACCAGCGACCACGACGTCGACCGCATCATCCCTGCAGTGCTCAAAGCCAACGATGAGTTACGAGCTAAATGCTTGGCGAGGAACCCATCGCCGGAATAGCTCACGTCCCGCACCTCGAGCCGTCACGAATAATCGTCGGCTTCAACACCCGCGGTCAACCCCCGCACCACACGACAAGTTGATACCCGTCGATCTAGGGAACCCTGTGGGCTGTTTGAGCGGACCCGCGGCACGTGCCGTGTTATTCCGTTGGTGATGAAGGGGGCGTGTACACGAGGTCACTTTCGTGACCGTCGAGCCACATAGGATCCCGCCCAATTCAAGGGGGTCCTTGCTTGGGCGTGGTGGTGATCACGGGCGGTAGTCGCGGCATCGGCGCCGCCACTGCCAAACTCCTCGCACAGCAAGGCTGGGATATCCGTGTCAGCTATCGCGTCGAGCGCACGGCCGCCGAAGAGGTTGTCGATGCGTGTCGGAATGCGGGAAGGCAGTGCTCGCGGCTCGAGCTTGATGTCTCGTCAGAAGCCGACGGCGTTGACGTGTTCACGAAGTCCGACGAAACGGCTCACTCCGTGCGCTGGTGAAAAACGCGGGCGTCGTCGCGACAAGGGCTGGTGTCGACGAGATGGACGGACCCCGGATGGCGAGGATGGTGGCGGTCAACGTCTCCGGCGCGTTCCTCTGTTCTCGCGAGGTGATTCTGCGCATGTCCACTCGCCACGCGGCACGGGCGGCGCCAGCGTTAACGCGTCGTCGGCGGCTGCTCGCTTGGGTAGTTCTGGGGAATACGTGGACTACGCTGCATCCAAGGGCGCCGCCGATGCAATGACGATCGGGTTGGCTCGGGAAGTCGCAGCCGAAACGATCCGGCCAACGCGGTGCAGCCGCCCGGTCACCCGCCCGGAACGCCTCGGACCCGCCGCCACGTCAGGCCCGGCCTCATGGAGACCGACATTCACGCAAACGCGGGCCAACCCGACCGTCTCGAACGGCTCCGCTCGTCATACCAATGCAACGACCCGGCCGACCCGAAGAGATAGCACAGGCAATCGCGTGGCTGTGCTCTGACGCGCCATCGCATGTTACGAGTGAGCTCGTCGACGCCAGCGGCGCACGCTGAATCCGCCGAACCCAACGTACCGAACACGATCTGTCAGGGGGTACCGGAACTTGAAAGCGCAGGGGTGCGGGGGCGAGTTCTGTCGCCAACGTAATGACCTCGGCGGTCACACGATCCTGCGGCGCTGTATCGCTCGACGGAACGGCCGACATCGCGTGACTGTGGGTTGATCGCCGGTGTCGCCATGATGGGCCCGTCGGCTGCTCATTCGGGTGCTGCTGACGTGGTGGATCGTGTCCGCAGGAGGAGTTGGGACTCGAAGACCGCGACTGACAGCGGTCGGGCGAGGAGAAAACCCTGTCCGCGGTCGACGTCGGCGCTACGGAGGTGGTCGAGTTGGCCGGTGGTCTCGACGCCCTCGGCCAATGTCGTCATGCCGAGGTCTTTGCCGAGTTGGACGAACGTGTTGATCAGCGCGTCGGATTCCGGGGATCGGGCGATGGCGTTGATGAAGGTTCGGTCGATCTTGAGGCAATCGACTGGGAAGCGTTGGAGGTAGGCGAGCGACGAGTAGCCGGTGCCGAAGTCGTCGATCGCAATCTTGACGCCAAGGGCTTTGAGCGCATGGAGACGCCGCGCGGTGAGGTCGGTGTCTTTCATAATTGCTGATTCGGTGATCTCGATGGTGAGGTGACCCGGGTCGAGGTTGCTGATCTTGAGTGCTTCGCTCACGTGGACGATGATGCTGTCACGGTCGAGTTGACGTGCTGACACGTTGACCGCCACGGTGAGGTCGTCGCCGTTGTCGAGCCATTGCTGCGCCTGGCAACAGGCGTTCACCAGGACCCAGCGGCCGACTTCGATGATCTGTCCGCTGGCCTCGAGGAGCGGGATGAAGTCGCCCGGTTGGACCATGCCGCGGGTGGGATGGTCCCAGCGGATGAGTGCTTCGGTGCCCACAATCGTGAGGTCCGACAGATCGTAGATTGGTTGGTAGTGCAGTCGGAACTGATCGTTGTCGAGCGCAGATCGCAGATCGAATTCCAACTCGTACTGATGCTGTACTGCTGCTTCCATGTCGGGGCGGAAGACCTCATAGCAGTTCCTGCCCGATGCCTTGGCCTCGTAGAGGGCGATGTCGGCATCGCGGAGCAAGTCGCCGGCAACCTCGCGGTCGCCGGTGGCCACACCGATGCTCGTGCTGATGCTGATGGGCACAGGCGCCAGGTCGAGTTCGAATGGTTGGCGGAGGACTTCGAGGATTCGTTCTGCGACGAGCGTCGCGTCGGCCTGCAGCGCGCTGTCTTCGACGAGGACGATGAACTCGTCGCCGCCCAGGCGGCCGATCGTGTCGATTCCACGGAGGCTGATCGTCAGCCGGGCGGCGACCGCTTCGAGGAGCTGGTCGCCCGCGTCATGGCCGAGCGTGTCGTTGACGCTCTTGAACCCATCGAGATCGAGGAACAGCACCGCGCCGACGCCTCCACTGCGGCGGCACCTGACCAGCATCTGCTCGACGCGATCCATGATCAACGTGCGGTTGGGCAACTGAGTCAGCGAGTCATGCAGAGCCTGGTGCCGCAGTTCGTCAGTGCGCCTGGCGACCATTCGCAAGGCCCGTTTGCGCCCGGAACCGAGCGCGAAGACGAGCATTCCGAACAACAGGCTCGCGATAGTGCCGGCGACGAAGACCGCCCGAGCCGACGGCGTCGTCAGCAAGCTGTGGGAATGGTCTGCGTGGGAGACGGTCACGGACCATCCGCTGCCGAAGTCGTCCGTGAACGACTCGCCCTGCTCTGGTGCGGCCTTGTTGCTGAACGACGCCGAGGCGGCGCCCCCTGTGAACGTCATCGTGACG
>JBDTLT010000242.1:0-8165 GCA_039934635.1 Acidimicrobiales bacterium | reverse complement strand
TGATAACAATACTGTTATGAGCGATGTTACGCAACCCTTCCCGGACGGGTACACAGTCTCGGCGTTGCAGTCAGGGTCAGCTCGTCTGCGGTCGTCTTTCGACGAACACTCCGCAGTGATCATTTTTGAGACAGCGGGATCGCTATCTGCACGATTGGCGACCGCTTCATCTCGTCAACGGATCGGCAAGCGCGGCGACCTTGGGCATGAACGATTCGTTGGTCACGGATTGGTCACAGAAAATCGCGCAAGAGGCCGGATTCGGCGATATCCACAAGCACCGAACCAGACGCAAAAGTGGATCTGATCAGCTAGTTTGCGATTGGGCAACCCAAGCCAACACCCGTTCGATCGGAGTTCGAGTCCCCCCCGGGCACCACAAAACGCAGGTCAGGCCGCTGATCGGCTCGGCTCACTCGTTTTGCTGCAAGTCGGCCCGCTCCTCGACCCTGTAGTCGAGATACAGCGTCGTGATGACTTCGTCGACGGTCGCCAGGTCTCGGCCCTCGAACAACTTGGCGACCTCGCCGTAGAGCCGCAGCGCATCGCCCGTGACGAGTTCCGCGCTCCATTGAGTGGGTCGGCTTCCAGAGTCCGAGCAGTCGTAATCCGGTTGTGCCATCAGGATCCGCCTTTCCAAGGCGCCCCGGTCGCCGAGGTTGGCTCGCTACCCCCGCGCCATGTGCTTAAACCCGCGGGGCCGCGCCCGCCTCTCGCGGCCCTCTGTCGAAGAGCCTGATTTATGCCGAGGCGCTGGACCTTGGCGCTCCAGAACTGTTGGCGAGTTTCAGCCGAGTTGTCTCGTTCGCCCGCATCACGTTTCATTGCGTCCTACTTTGCGTGTGGTGAATTGTCGGGCGAGGAACAGCCACGACGGGATGAGTGCTGCGGACCATCCCACGAGGTAGGCGACTCCGACCGCGACGACGCCGTGTTCTCTCACCAGTACGAGAATCAGCGTCACGGCAGTCGCGTGCGCGACGGCCAGTGATCCGACAGTTGCTTTGATCGATCGCTGAGCCCGTGCGACGGTCAGGGCGACGTTCGTCAAGCTTGCGGGGATGAGCGAGAACAGCATGATTCGGAGGTATGGACTGGCGCGTACGAACTCGTCTCCGAAGAGTCGCAACACGATGGGCGCTCCTGCGGTGAGGAGCAGCGCGCCGGGTACGAGGCCGATGCCGATCAGGATCACGGATCGCTTTACAAGGTGGAAGCGCTCCTCGGGCGCCCGGCTGAGCTCGGTGGCGAGTGACCGCTGAACTGACGCAAATAGGTCGTTCATCGCAAATGCGATAGCGCTCGCAACCGCGTAACCCGCAGCGATGTCGGTGCCCAGCCAATCGGCGACCAGCACCGGCGTCAGAGCCCGTATCAACAGCTCCACGGTCGACATGATGGTGTCGCCGACGATGAGGGCAGATTCTCGCCGCACGTCGAGCTTGCGTCGTACCACTCCGAGTTGGAGATCTGCAGGGATGGCGGTGCGGAACAAAAACCATGAGACGCCAACAACGAGGGGCACCACGGGCAGAAACGTTGCGAGGAAGATTGGTCGAGCGCTGCCCGCGGCGCGTAAGACGAACAGACAGGCGATGGTCGCCAGCCCGTATGCGATGCTCTCGAGGAGCATCACACGTCCTTGTCGCAATGTGGCGAGGACGATGTCTTGCAACGCGAACACGTTCCAAGAAGCGACTCCCACGACGAAAGCGACCGCATAGAAGGGTCGTCTGACCAAGTCGTGCACGACGTCCGAGAAGCGACCGCCTACTACGACGACGAGCAGGGCGGCAATCACGGCCAACGAGGTCGTGATTGCATAGGCGCGCAGCACGAAGCGTCGAGGGTCTTGCAGGGTGGGCAAGAGCCGGTGAATGACAACGATCATGTTGAGTTGCACGACCGTGGCCAACGCTCTCGCAACCGCGATCATCGTCAAGTCGGCGCCACTGATAGATGCGCCGAAGATCCGAGCTGCCGTAACCGTGAACAGCACCCCGAGCGTCGACTGGATCCCCACAGTCGAACCAAGCGCAAAGACCGTGCGCGTCAGGTGGAACACTGCGCTCTTCGACTGTTGTGTCGAACTCTTCCGACTCATCGACCACAACGCGCCGCGCGGCGCGAATCAGCTGCCGAACGGTGGATGGCCGAACCCTGTCACGATGCCGCTTCGCTCGACGACGGCTTGACTATTGGCACCACTTGGCAACGCGATCGTTATCAACTTTCCCGACCAGAACGCCCAATCACAGTTGGAGAGGATCCGGCCGGCCCAAGGCGACGTTTCCGGTGTATCGGTCGTTTTGTCGGGCGGGGAAGCGCTCTGCGTGATTTGTAGCGTGACGGCGACATCCTCTTGTCGTTCACCGAAGACAAGTCGCGCCGTGCCCTTGTAGATGACCATCAGGGCTTCTTCGTTGCGGCGCCGGATGACAGCGGTTCGCGGGAGTGGACTTTCGCGCCATTCGCGATCTTGATAAACCAGCGGGCGAAGGCCCCGATCAACGCAATCGCGGCCACCAAGACCAACCGCAGCATCATCACTGTTGGTCCGGCGCGGCAGAGGTGTCGGAGGCGGCCCCGACGGGTGCGACCAGATCCGACGGCCCATCCACGACCTGTTGTTCGCGGTGACCGACAGGCGTCTGACTGTCGAATACGGCCTGAGTCACGGACACGACAGCAGACTCTACCCTTACGTAAGGGTTGAGTTCAACGCACTCCCCGGCGATCTATTACGAGGGCAGCGTCCTACGGTGTACCCGCGCGGCCCGGACCATCCGTTTGTCCGTACCGGGCGCAGGGGTATGAGCGGGCGATGAATCCTCCAGCGGTGGCGCGAAAGAAGGCGAAGGCGGCGCCGGCCGATGGGGAAGACCGGCTCGGTACGTATCGCCGCAAGCGTGATTTCGGGTCGACCCCCGAGCCCGACGGGTCATCCGGTGCGCCGATGCCGGAAGGCAACCGCTTCGTGGTGCAGCGGCATCGGGCGACCAACCTGCACTACGACCTTCGGCTCGAAGCGGCGGGTGTGCTGCTCAGTTGGGCCGTTCCCAAGGGGCCGACCCTCGACCCGGACGTCAAGCGGTTGGCGGTGCACGTCGAGGACCATCCGCTCGACTACTTCGACTTCGAGGGTGTCATTCCGCGCGGCGACTATGGCGGAGGTGATGTCATCGTGTGGGATTGGGGCACGTGGGCCCTCGCCAAGGGGCACGACGCCCTGGCGTCCGTGGCCGACGGTGATCTTCACTTCGAGCTCTTCGGACAGAAGCTGGCCGGTCGATTCGTTCTCCTACGGCGCGGCAAGCCGGGGGACCGCGAGCAATGGCTGCTCATGCACAAACACGATGACGCAGCCGTGAAGGGTTGGAACCCGGAGGACCACCCGCACTCGGTGAAGTCGTCGCGCACCAACGATGAAGTACGGGCCGCGCCGGCCGCAAGGTGGTCGAGTACGCAGCGCTGGAGTGCGCCGACCCGGGAAGAATTCGCCGCGCTCGACGCGTTGGGCAAGAGCGGTGCGTGGTCCATCGGTGACCACGCGTTGCGCGTGACCAATCTCGACAAGGTGCTGTTTCCGGCCGGCGGCGGCCACCGTTCGTTCACGAAGCGCGATTTGATCCGTCACTACGCGACGGTTGCCCCGGTCATCTTGCCGTATCTCGCCGAGCGGCCGATCAACCTGCACCGCTTTCCGGACGGCATCGACAAGAAGGGTTTCTGGCACAAGGCCGTGCCGGCGCACGCGCCCGAGTGGCTGCGTCGCTGGCGCAACGACGATGCCGACGAGGGCGAGACCGAGTTCTACGCAGTGTTGGACTCGCCGGCTGCGCTCGTTTGGGCGGCGAATTTCGGAGCCATCGAGCTCCATCCGTGGACATCGACCGTTCGCGCGCCGCACCAGCCGACATGGGCGATGGTCGACATCGATCCCGGCACCAAGAGCACATTCGACGATGTGGTCGTGCTCGCTCGATTGCACCGCACTGCGCTCGAACATCTCGGTATCGAAGCGGGCGCCAAGGTCACCGGCAAGCGCGGCATCCAGATCATGATTCCGGTTGCGGACGGCTACACGTTCGACGACACGAGGGCGTGGGTCGAAAAGCTCTCGCACCTCATCGGTGAGGCGGTGCCCGACATCGTGAGTTGGGAATGGGAGGTCGCGAAACGCAAGGGGCTCACCCGCCTCGACTTCACGCAGAACGCCATCAACAAGACGCTGGTGGCCCCCTTCAGTGTGCGGCCCGCCTCGGGTGCGCCTGTTTCGGTGCCGATCCTCTGGGACGAACTCGACGATCCAGACCTCGGTCCGGACACTTGGACGATCACCAACATTGGGCAGCGACTGGTCGAGGTGGGCGACCCGATGGAGCCGCTGATCGGACGCCAGCAACGACTCCCCGAATTGTGATCGCGCCGCGGCGCGTCGCGGTTACGCCTTGGCGATCTGATAGTCCTGCAGGCCCTCGGCCGTTCTCACGAGGCGCCCTTCGGCAACCAGGGTGTCGAGTGCTTCGATGATGTCGGCCTCTTTGTTCGCCGGCGCCAGGTGTTTGTTGATGTTTTCGATAGTTGCCGGTACGCCTCGATCGATGAGCTCCTGCACAACATCGAGGTAGAAATTGATGAGATCTCGATCCACATTGGCCCCTGTTCACGACGGCGCCCGATGCGGGCATTACACGGAGAAGGCCCGTGCGGGCCACAGCGATCGCTACCCGGTCGAGCAGCGCGGTGAAACACCCCTAGGTTCAGCGTGCGGCGTCTTTACGTTCGCGAAAGAGGCGAGGATAGTCGGTATCGGTGTCCCCGACCATGAATGCGACGAGCAGTCCGGCCGCCCCGATCTGCATGAGCACCCAACCGAGGGTGATTGCGCGGTGCGCCGTAACGCTCGTGGCGAAGGCCAATAGCGCGCCCATTGCGATCAGGGCAACGCTGGCTGCGGTTCCGGTAGCTCGGCTCATTGATCTACACCTTCTGAGTCCGGGCGATCAGTACCCCGCAGGCCGATCGTGAAACCGGCTCAGGCGTCACGCCGTTGGTCACTCGATCGGATCGGCGTAGATGACGTCGCCGGCGAACTCGACGAAATCGGTGAGGCGCCCCACAACCATGTCCGCCACGGCGATTGAAACACCCAGTCGCTGCGATGCGAACACCAACATCTCTGCCGCCTTGTCGAACGGCTCACCCGCACCCATCATCGTCTCCAACACCGAGCCGGGGACCGGACCATCATCGGTCATCATCTCCGACAGCGCGGCAGTGAGCGTCACGACCATCGCGTCGATGTCATCCATTGTCCACCTCGTCTCGTTCGGCCAGAGCTTCGCGTAGTCGCGCGGGACCGGCCGCGATAGGGCCGGGCTCGAGCCGAGTGCCCCGCGGGCGAAGGCGTCCTAAGCTCGCGGCGCGGCCGGTTCCACCGGCGCGAGGAGGTCGCCATGAGTGAGCATGGGTTGAAACTCGGTACGGCAGACGTTCGGTCGGCGGGCCCGATCACATTCGGTCCGGCGGGGATTCTGTTCCTCGCCGACAACGCGTCCGCGAAGGTGTTCGCGGTCGACGTTGCGGACCCTGGTGCCGCGGCCGGATCCGAGCCATTCGATCTCGCGAATCTCGATGCGCGTCTTGCGTCGTTTCTCGGGTGCGACGTCGACGACGTCGCGATCCGTGACATGGCGGTGCATCCCACCTCGCACAACGTGTATCTCTCCGTGCAGCGCGGTCGCGGTGACGCCGGGCAGGCCGTACTGGCGCGCGTGGATCGCCTCGATGGGACGATCGCCGATGTGTCACTCGTCGATGTGCCGGTCGCGTCCGTGTCGATCAATGATGCGCCCGCCGAGGACGACGATCGTCTCGACCTCACGCTCCCGCAGGGATCCGAAGGAGAGATACTCACGTTTGGCGACAAGTCGCTTCGCGTGCTGCGCCGCCCGATCCGCACGGCGACGATCACCGACATGGCCTACATCGACGGTGCGTTGCTCGTGGCCGGACTGTCGAACGAAGAGTTCGCGTCCAAGCTGCGGCGCATCCCGTTCCCGTTCCGCGACGAAGTCACCGACAACAGTCTCGAGATCTTCCACGTGTCGCACGGCAAGTGGGAGACCGCCGCGCCGATTCGCACGTTCGTCCCGTACGAGGGTGGTCGCAGCATCCTTGCGAGCTATACGTGCACGCCGGTCGTGCACTTCCCGCTCGCCGACCTGACGCCCGGTACCAAGACCGTCGGTCGCACCGTCGCTGAGCTCGGTGCGATGAACCAGCCGCTCGACATGGTCTCGTTCGAACAGGATGGCGAGGAACATCTTCTCGTAGCCAATTCCGCTCATGGACTCATCAAGATCGCGTGCCGCGACATCGACGCGCAGACGCCGCTCACCGAGCCCAAAGAGCCGGTCGGCGTGCCCCGCGAGACCGAAGATCTGCGCGGCATCACTCGCTTGGCCAATCTCAATGGCAGCCACGTGCTGGCGCTTCAGGCCGACGACGAGGGGCACCAGCATCTGCGCTCGCTGAAGACCGCGTCGTTGTAACCGCAGGGTCGCCGCAGTGACCGACGTGTCGTGGTCGCGTCACCGCGAAGAAGAGTGCATACGCCTCGGGGGTGTTGCCCCCGAGGCGAATGTGCGCGTGCGCGCCGGCACCGCACCCGTCGCCGGCGAGATGCCGCCGATGGCGGGGCGGCTACTTCGCGACGGGGACGACACGTGCTTCGTCCCGCGCTTCGCGTTCCTCGATGGCACGACCTACACCGTGCTCGTCGATGGCGTCGCGGCGGCAGTGCTGGTGCGCCCGCGGTCCGAGGTCGCGGGCACGACAGAAGTCATCGACATCCGTCCGACTGCGACAGAAGTGCCGCGTAACCTGCTGCGCCTCTACGTGCGATTCTCCGATCGAATGAGTGAGGGTCAGGCCGCCGACCACATACGTCTCGTCGACGACGGCGGTGAGGCGATGGCCGGTGCGCTGTTGCCGACGGAGCATGAACTATGGGATGGCGACCGCCGGCGTCTCACTGTGTTGCTCGACCCGGCACGCATCAAGCGCGGATTGATCGGCCACCGTGAAGTCGGCTACCCGTTGCGCGACGGTGCGTTGTTCCGGCTCGTGGTCGACGAAGGATTTCGCGACGCGCGCGGCTTGTCGTTGCGAGGCGGCGCAGAGCGGCGCTACGCAGTCGGTGGCGACGAACGGCGGCGCGTCGATCCCGAGTCGTGGACGTTGACCGTGCCGCCGCATGCGAGCTCGCAGCCGCTCGCGGTTGCCTTCGACCGCCCGCTCGACCATGGGCTGCTGGCACGGTGCCTGCACGTTGTCGGACCCGACGATCGTGTTGTCGTCGGCACGCCCACGATCGGAGGGGAAGAACGCTCGTGGCAGTTCGTGCCCCGCCATGTGTGGGCGAGCGGATCCCACCGACTCGTCGTCGATGCAGTGCTGGAAGACCTGGCGGGTAATTCACTCAGCCGCGTCTTCGACCGAGATCTCGCTCGTCCCGAGGACGATCCGTGCGAGGTTCGGGAGGTTGCGGTCGCGTTCCGCACGCGCTGACTCGGCGAGGTGGAATCTGAGCGAAGTCCAAGGTTGCTCTGAGCCCCGCCGGAGGCGCGCACCGGATCCTGTTGCTTGTCCCGAACAGTCGGGACTTCGAACAGGAGACAGATGATGAACAGGACCCGCAAAGCGATTGTTTCAGCCGCGATGGTCGGCGCCACGCTCGGCGGCGGTGCGCTCGGCGCCGCGTTGTTGAGTGGTACCGCAAGCGCACAAACGGACGCGACGACAACCGCACCGGCCGACTCGAGCTCGCCGACCGCCGCCGTCCCCGCGGCGCCCGCGACGCCGCGCGATCCCAGCAAGGGCGGCCACATGGCGAACGGGATCACCGAAGCAGTGTTGAGCGGTGATGTCGCGACGAGTGTCAGCGCAGCCGCACAAGCGGCCGTGCCCGACGGGACGATCGACCGTGTCGAGACCGACGCCGAAGGCGCGGCCTACGAAGCGCACATGACGAAGGCCGACGGCAGCAAGGTCACCGTCAAGCTCAACGCCGACTTCAGCATCGCCGGTATCGAGGCCGGAATGAAGTAGACGCTTGCGCCGCGAGTCACGCAGGGCGGTTCCCCCCAGCCGCCCTGCGT
>JBDTLT010000241.1:0-8212 GCA_039934635.1 Acidimicrobiales bacterium | reverse complement strand
GGCCGTCTGCGTGATAAGTGACGGTGATGCCGAGCTCGGCATAGGCGGCGGCCTTGATGTTCGGGTCGGTTTCACCGAGGGCCAGTCGGCATCTGGGTCTTCGAGTCCCGAAGTTATGAACCCACCTTTTCGGTCGTATCGAATTTCTAACGACCGACGTGACCTTCGCACGTCATAGAGCTGCCTAACGCCCGCTCGCGGGATCGTCGTCACCTTCAACGGCCGAATCGTCAAGGCTTGGTGCACATGCCGTCGAAGCCGCGTGCGGTGAAGCGGATGAGCATCGCCGGTGGGAACTCGTCGCCTGAGGCGCTGATCAGGGACATGAGTGCAAGGATCGCCATCCGCCAGCGTGGCTCGAGGAATTCGATGGAACGTGTGGGGTAGCGTCGCACGAGTTGCGTCATGAGCCGTTCCTCGAACAGATCGCGTCGGCCGCGTCGGGTCACGAGGGGATTGTTGGCTTGCGCGAGGCGAGTTGCGAGTCGTAGCCAGCGCAGGCCGGCGACGGGATTGCGTTCGAGGAGCTCGAAGAACGGTGTGGCGATGATGCCGACAAGTTGTGGCGTCGATGGGCGAGCACCTCGTTCGGTGACGTCGAGCAACTCGACTTGGCGGGCGCCGACGTCGCCGGAGCGTCGTTCGACGACGGCGTGTAGGAGGTCGTCTTTGTTGCCGAAGTGGTAGTTGACGGCGGCTGGTCCGAATTCCGCAGCGGCGTTGACGGCGCGGATCGACACGCCTTCGACTCCGTAGTCGGCGAAGTGTGCCTCGGCGACGTCGAGCAGCCGGTCGCGGCTGGCTGCGCCCGTCTGACGACGCGCCCGCAAGGCGGCCGCCGTTGTGGCGCCTGCCGCGCTACACACCGAAGACCTCGGAGATGATCTGTGGATTGAGGTATTCGCGCCAGAGCCTCAGCTGCCCGTCGTCGTCGAACACGAACACGCCGATGTATCGGTTGCGGTACGGGGTGTTTGTCGCCAGCAGGCGGCTGTGCGAGGAGTATTCGGCGATCACGGTGGTGGGATTGGTGGTTTCGTACAGCGCGGAGATGCGAAACGCGTACGGTGCGA
Source organism: Acidimicrobiales bacterium (assembly GCA_039934635.1). Lineage (GTDB taxonomy): Bacteria > Actinomycetota > Acidimicrobiia > Acidimicrobiales > WLNW01 > DATLFA01. The sequence goes on along the minus strand of JBDTLT010000241.1, from coordinate 7,139 downwards.
ACGCAGTCATGCCGTTGCGGCAGAACGCGATGAATGGTTCGGGTCCTTCGATGCGGTCCGGTGAATCGGCTGTCGGAAGGTATGGATACTCCTGTACGAACGCCGGCGAGAGCATCTCGCGCACGCCTTCGAAATCGAAGTTGCCCAATCGGCGCAGAATCTCGGTGGCGCGGACCGCGTTGCTCACGCGAGGTACTCGCCGGCGTTCACGCGGATGGTCTGGCCCGTGATCATGCGGGCCCGATCCGACAACAGGAACGCGAATGATTCGGCGACATCCTCATCGAGGGGCATGTCCGGGATCGGCCAGTCTTTGGCAATGTCGGCAATGACGTCGGCTACTGCTCGTCCTTGTTCGCCGGCCATGTAGTCCATGTATCCCTGCACGAGCGGACCCAGCATCCAACTGGTCTCGACACAATTGACTCGGATCCGAGCGGAGCCGAGTTCGCGTGCCAGGTAGTGCATGAGTGAGACCTGGGCGCCCATCTTCGTGACGCCATACGCGGCCATCCCGGGCTTCGGATCGTACGCTGCCTGCGTGCCCGTCAAGACGAGTGCGCCACCGCGAGCGGCCAGTGCGGATCGGGTGGCCCGCGCGACGTGGAGAGGGCCGAGGATGTTGGTGTCGAACGACGCGCGCCAGACGTCGTCTTCGATGCCGGTAGCGTCGGCGAGCGTCGTCACGTTGGCCGCGACGACTGCGACTCCGTCGAGACGTCCGAAGCGTTCGAGCGTGGCGGCGACGAACGTGTCGACCGACTGCTGGTGGTCGATGTCGGCCGCGAGTGCGATGGTGCGCGTTCCGTTCTCGTCGAGTTCATGGGCCGTCTGCTCGCACCGGTCGAGCGACCGGGCGCCCAGTGCGACCGCGGCGCCGTCGCGGAGGCAGAGTCTCGTTACCTCGCGGCCGAGGCCCGGCCCTACGCCGAGAACGGCGATCACCTTGTCGTGGAGTGGCATTGGATGTTCCCCCGATCGGGATCAGTGGTTGTGACGAATCGTGACACGTACGGCATCGCGGGCGCGATCGCGCCGCAGCAAGAGATCGAGCGCGTCGTCGATGTGATCAAGATCGAGCACCGCGCCCCGCAGCGCGACTGTGTCGACGCGCTTTTCGTTCAGTGCGGTCACCGCCAACTCGACGGAGCGGCCCTCCTTCAATCCTGCCAGCAACACGGTGCCACCGGCGCGGACGAGCGCCAGCGACATCGCCACCGTGGCAGTCGCGGGGGACATCGAGGCGCAGCCCGTCGCGGCTGGTGCCGGCCGCCCGACACGTCGCGCGCATGATCACAGCCCGACGGCGAGTTGTGCGGCGTCGAGCATCGCGCCCTCGATGTAGCCGGCGCCGGTGCAGTCGCCGACCGCGTGGACTTCGAGGCCACTCGCTCGCAACTCGTCAACGGCGGCGTCGCGGGCGTCGACACGCGACGCGACGAGCACGACGTCGGCGGCGAGCACGCGTTGGTCATCGCCGGTTGTCACCGCGATACCGCGCGCATCGATGTGGCGGACGGTCGTGTCGTTGAGCAGTTCGACGCCGCGGGCTTGCAGTTCGTGCACAAGTCGCCATCGTGCGACGAGACCGATCTGCGGCGCGAAGACCGACGACGCCTCGACCACCGTGACGTCCTTGCCTTGCTGGGACGCGAGGTCTGCCAGGCCCATGCCGGCTCGGCCCCCGCCCAGTACGACGACGCGGTTGCCCTCGAGCGGCCGGCCACCTACCAGCCACCCGTCGAGTTCGTCGACGGTGCGCACGTGTGCCGCATCGACGCCCGTGATCTCCGGCCGTGACCACTCGCCGCCGAGTGCGGCGATGACGACCTCGGCGCCACTCGATCGGGCGAACTCGGCGTCGGCGGTGATGTTGAGGCGGACGTCGACGCCGAGCTTGACGATCTGTCCTTGGAGCCATCGCAGTACGTCCGCGTTCGGCGCGTAGGTCTGTGCTGCGTAGACCAGTTTGCCTCCGAGCCGTGACGACGCTTCGGCGAGGATCACGTCGTGGCCTCGCAGGGCGGCGAGACGCGCTGCTTCCATGCCGGCAGGGCCACCGCCGATCACGAGAACCGTGCGGGTGACCGTGGTGCGGTTGATCTGCAGCTCGCGCTCGCGCCCGGTAGACGGGTTCATCGCGCAACGCACGCCTTCGCGGATGAAGATCTGGCTGATGCACCGGTAGTGGTACATGCACGGCTTCACGTCGTCGCGCTGACCGGCACCGAGTTTGTTCGGCAGATCGGGATCGGCGAGCAGTTTGCGTCCCATCGCGACGAAGTCACAGGCACCCTCCGCGATGAGCTCGTTGCCGAGTTCGGGTTCGATGCGCCCGACCGTGATGACCGGCACCGTTACCTGCTGTTTGATGGCGCGGCCGTACTCGACGAAGTGGCCGGGGAAATGGGTGGTGTGGGCTTCCGAGAATCCGATCGCCTTCGACGGATCGGCGTAGGCCGATACGTGCAAGGCGTCGACGCCGGCGGCGACGGCCAGCTTCGCCGTGTCGATGGCGTCGGTCAGCGTGGTGCCCTCGTAGAAGAACTCGTGTCCGTTCATGCGGATCCACAGCGGATAGTCGCGGCCTACACGCGCGCGGATTGCCCCGAGTGTCTCGGTGAGCAAGCGGGCCCGGTTCTCGACCGAGCCGCCGTACTCGTCGGTGCGCAGGTTGGTGGCGGGAGAAAGGAACTCGTCGAGCAGATATCCGTGGCCGGCGTGGAGCTCGATGCCGTCGATGCCCGCTTCTCGCGCTCGTACCGTCGCGGCCGCGAACCAGTCGATCACCAGAGCAATGTCAGCGGCGGTCATCGGATGGTGCGCGATCTTGAACGTCGGCGAACTGAACGGCTCCGCCTGGTTGGCCGCCTCTTGCGGCGTCACTTGTGTGAAGAGAGGATCGAAATCCGCTGACGTCGGCAACGACGGAACGAACATCGGCCGACCCGCGATCATGTCATTGATCCCGATCTTGCCCGCGTGCGTCAATTGCAGCGCGATCTTGCTGCCGTGCGCGTGCACCGCGTCGGCCAGACGCCGTAGCCCCGGGATGAACCGATCGTCCGAGATGCCCGTTTGGCACTTGTTCGACGTGCCCGCGGGGTGGGCGACGGCCACCGATCCCAACATCACCAATGCGACGCCGCCGCGGGCGCGCGCTTCGGCGTACGCGAGTTGCGTCTCGGAGACGGTGCCATCGGGATTGCACAAGTCGTCGCCCATCGGCGACATCACGATGCGATTCCGCAGCTCCATCGACCCGATGCGACCGGGCGAGAGCAAATGGGCGAAGACACCATCCATCGAGTCCCCTCTCGCCGGGCATGTTATGCACACCACACGATTTCGATCAAGTGATCGAGACTGTGCCGGCGACTCCCCGCCCCCGAACTGGTCGACCGAGGTGTGGAGTGCCACGCAGCGCATGGGCCGCAGTCATTGCGAAGTCGTCCACGCCCCCAGCAACTCGCACTCGCGTAGGCGGCGGGTTCGATTTCGGGTATTGTGGTGCCCGTTGCTACTGGGCTACTACCACGGGTAGCATAGTTGTATGAAGGTCAGCGTGAGCCTGCCGGACGAAGATGTCGAATTCCTCGATGCGTATGCGAAGTCGAAGGGCATCGAGTCCAGGTCCGCGGTCGTGCACAAGGCGGTGCGGCTGTTGCGGGCGTCGGAGCTAGGCGCAGCGTACGAGGAAGCCTGGCAGGAGTGGGCCGAATCGGGCTCGGCCGACGAGTGGGACGCGGTGACTGGGGACGGGTTCGCAGATGCGCCGCGGTGAGATTCGCCTTGTCGACCTCGAACCGGTGCGTGGTGCCGAGGCGAACAAGTTGCGGCCGGCCGTTGTCGTCAGCAACGACGGAGCCAATGCAGCTGCGGGACGACTCGGGCGCGGTGTAGTGACGATCGTGCCCGTGACCTCGAATCTCACTCGCGTGTATCCGTTCCAGGTTGAGTTGCGTGCCTCAGACACCGGACTCCAAATCGATTCGAAGGCTCAGGCCGAGCAGATCCGCTCGATCGCGATCGAGCGGATCGGGCCACTCGTGGGTGTCGTGCCGCCGAATCTGATGGACGCACTCGATGAGGCGCTGCGCCTGCATCTGTCCCTCTAACACGCAGTCCCTGATCCGCCGCGCCAACTTCCACCGCGATCAGAGCGCAACCGGAAGCCATGCTTCCCACGGATCGCGTGCACTCAGGGTTCGACTCTTCTGCCGCCGGGAACCACGCGCCCGAGCCTTGCGAAGAATGGGCAACAGCACCTTCGCGAGCCCGGGAGTAATCACAAGGGTTTCTGGCGAGTACTCGAACACAATGTCGTGACGCCTCTGGGCAGCGCACCCTTCTGACAGGGCATCGTGCGCGTCGCTTCGCATGCCCGACGAAAAGCGCGACCGTTGAGGGGTAATGCGACGGCAGCGACGAATTGGACGTCGGTGTTGAGATATTCACTGAGACGCGCGCCCAGGTGATCGATGCGGTTGCTGTTGCGTTTGACGCGTAAGTGTCAAACCACGCAGCACCGCACCACGGTGAGAGTTCTCGACGAATCCTCAACGGCGCAGGCGGTGCCGTGAGTCGGTCGCCTCTAGGCGGGTGTTGGTGATTGTCGGTTGTAGTCGCTTTTGATGATGTTGCGTCGCGTGCCGGACGCGATCGCAGTAACGCCAAGGAAAACGCTGCCAACCAGTCCAACCAAACGCGTGTCGGCAGTTGCGGCTGCGGCGTATTCAGACTGGTTTATCTGAGTGCGGTCGCCATGATTGATGAGGTAGTAGCTGCCGTTGATCTTCTCCGTTGAGCCCTCGCCCAACCGGTCAAAGCTGGCGACAGCGACAACGGCAATCACGAGGACGCAGAACAGGACGAGGCCGGTAACGGCCTTCGGGAGCGACTGCCACCAGTGGTGCGCGCCGTCGACGTCGCTCGCCGGCCATGACCATCCGAGTCCGCTCGAGCGCTGCGCGTTGGCGGCGAAACATACGATCCCGAACAAGGGAAACGATGCGGCGAACGCCACGAACGCGAGCACCTGTGCGGCGTCAACGCTCGAGGCGTTGAAGCTCAGCAGCGATCCGATGAGGTCGCCCGCAAGCAGTACGCCGGCGAGGATACTGACGAGCGCCCAGAAGGCAGCGGGGCCGCCGACGAGAAGGCGCAGCTCCGTTCGTTCTACGGCTGAATGCATCGGCACCGATCCAGGATGCAACGTCCGCCCCACCGGGCGCCAGATGCGCTCGGCCTCGGCCGTGGCCGGCGTTGACGGTGGACTGCGGCGGGGTACACGGCGTGCGGCCCGAGCGTCACAGGTCGCCCGTGACGGTGTGGGCGGGCCTCCCGGTAGCGAGCCGCGGTGCCGTAAGCACGGCCGTTGCACGCGCCATCGATGCAAGCTCGCTTTGTAGCCGCCCGAGGCGCCACGTCGACCACCCGTACTTACGCCTTTCCTCGACCAGTATTCGAGCAACGCTCGCGGCACGCCGCCTTCTAGGCGTCTACCGCTCGCCCTACAAGCGGACCAGTCATGTCAATCGGTTTGGCGCGTGTTTCGTTGAGAACGCGACGGCCATGAGAGCCAGCGTGGCGTACGGGTTCGCGGTGGGAGCGTTCGGATCGATGAGGCGTCGTTGGTGATGCGTGTGAAGCCTTATCGAGCGTGCAGTCGACCGCGAGACCGGTCCAACCCTCCGCCGAAGCGCAGGCTCGCAATCCATCTGCTATGCCGGCGTTCGACCTTCCGCCCGTTCGCCGTTGTGACACTTCCTGCCGGCGGCGAAATTGGTCCGATCACTAGTCTCTCCTTTGCGGGTTGGGTTAGACCTCGTTGTGGTTCCTTCCCAGTTGGAGAGTGTTTGTTGTGGGTGACACGCTTTCAGCCGTGCTGATGACTGAATATTCGGAGCTGTTGGCGGTGAGCCGCAACCGGACGCTGGCGCGCGTTCGCGCTCTCGAACACGACTGGCAATCCATCGTTGACGCAGCCGACACCTCCAACCTCGACGATGAGCACGATCCCGAGGGCTCGACGGTCGCCTACGAGCGAGCGATGGTGATTTCTTTGCTCGAATCGGCTCGTGTATCGCTTGTCGCGCTCGATGTTGCCAATGCGCGGCTAAGCGAAGGGACCTATGGCACGTGCGTGCGATGCGGCCTGCCGATCGGCATAGAACGACTGCGTGCAGATGTTGCTGCGACGTCGTGCATCGCCTGCATGACAGACCAGTCTCGCCTGCTGCGACCCGCGCCGCGCCGCGCCCGCGGTACAGGCGATGCCGCGGCAGGTCCGACCTCGCCGGCTCCACCTCCAGCGAAGCGCTGCGGATAGACCTCGTTGCCAGCGGGGAGTGCGCAGATCGCGTCGCGGAGATGTCGCGCAGCCAAGTGAGAGATTGCGCGCCGGCAACCCGTCGGTAGAAAGACAGGATGCCGCCGTCGCGAGGATGGAACGCTCGGCGTCACCGGTAGAGCTAAACGGAGAAACCGAGAAGTGCAGAGATTTGCGGCGAAGGTCAGTCGCGCGCGCGGCGGAGGAGGGGCAACCCGAACCAGAACGCCACGAACCAGGCGGCGCTCGCCGCACCGGCGATCGCCGCAACGCGCGACGAGTACAGGACGTCGCCGACGAGGAACACCGCACCGCTGACCGCGATCAACAGCAGCACGAGGCTGCCGATCATCATGCGCGTGGCAGTGAACAGCAGCTGTGCCTTGTCGCCTTCGCGAAACCGAATGCGGTGATACGCCGAAGGGGCGATCAACAACGCCGTCGCGGCAGCAGTACAGAGCAGCGTGGCGAAGTACACATTTCGCTGCAGCGACGTGGCCTCGCCGAGACGCTCGGTGAACGCCACGCCGAGGAGAAAGGCGAAGAGCACCTCCGCCCCCGGAATCGCGATCCGGATTTCGTCCAAGAGTTCGGTCAGCTCGCGGTCGACCCGCTCTTTTTCGCTCTCGTCGGATTCTTCGATCTGAGTGTTCATCGACGGTTGATCCCCCAGGGCGTTGGCCTTCAACCGTCAGGTTTGGCAGGGGCTCGGGGGGGGGCATCATCCTGGGCCGTTCCACGCGCCCATGATGGGTTTGGGGAACCCATGGCCATACATGCGCGAACGCAACTGGGGTGGAAGTCACCC